>MEUB01000017.1 GCA_001771535.1 candidate division WOR-1 bacterium RIFOXYB2_FULL_37_13 | reverse complement strand
TAGAAAACTAAAGGTAAAGGGCATAAGCCCGCTCCGCCTCCCTTTTGTTGCGGCGTCACTTGCCTACTGCTGTTTTGCTGCCTTGTCAATAGGGTGTTACTTGATCTCGTTTCTAATTTAATGCCTATTGATCTCATTATGCCCATAAAACGATTTTCTAAATCGTTTTATGGGCATTTCCGCCGGAATCTCTTAAAGCTCGATCTTGTATAATATATGTATTATGAAATTAGGAGGCGATTTCCAAATGTCTTTTTTGAATTATGATCTTGATAAAATTGTGGAGCAGAATCATGACTTAAGAAAAATAAAAAATCTGATATCTTTTGATAGTCTTGTTTACCGGATAAAAGATTGTGCTTCTGACTTGGGCAGGCATGGTTATGGATTAGAGGTTGCCCTTAAATGTTTGTTCCTTCAATTTTACTATGATTTGTCTGACAGGCAGGCAACAAATTAGGGATAGTATCGCCATCAGATGGTTTTTGAATTTTAGCTTAAATGACAAAACTCCAGATCATACTTTCTTCTCAAGAATGCGTAAAATAATAGGGACAAAAAGAATCGGTAAAATATTCAGAGCTATAGTAAATAAACTTGATGATCAAAATATTCTTGGCAATGTTTTTTATTTTGTTGATGCCACAACAATAAAAACAAAAGAAACTACATGGGAAGAAAGGGATAAGGCTTTTGCGGAAGGAATTGACAAGTTGAACAATCAAAACATATCGGATTATAGTGCGGATAAAGATGCAAGGTTTGGTTGCAAAGGAAAAAAAATTCTGGTTTGGATATAAAAAACACGCATCAGCCGATATGAGAAATGGGATCATTACAAAAGTAGCCGTAACACCTGCAAACATTACAGACCAAGATGGGTTAAAGTATATCTGCCCATATGGCGGAATGGTTTTTGGTGATAAGGCATATGGGCTATCTCCGGCACAGTTGGCTATGAAGGCAAATGGTTGCCATAGTGGGGCTATTTTGAGGGACAACATGAAGAATAAAAATAGAGATAAAGATAAGTGGCTTACAAAAATTAGGATGCCGTTTGAAAATATCTTTTCAAAAGATGATGGGTTCACAAGATATAGAGGTTTAGCAAAAGTGCAAATGCAGGCATTATTTGAGGCTATTGTTCATAATGTCAAAAGATTGCTAAAAATCAATTGTCCACCACTGTTTCAACCTTTTGCGGCATGATGCCGCCAGAGGATTGGTGTGCCTAAAAAAGATTTTGCAGATGATTTGAAAAGGAAAATTTAGGGAATTTAGAAAAAAAATAGGGATAACGGTAAAAATATCCCCCCTCATGAATGTTTATTTTTAAAACCCCTCATTTTGCAACACACTCATATTATGAATGCCACCTCGCGCAAGTTTTCTTATTTTACCTCCGATGTATAAACGGAACAGCAATCGATGCTGTTTTGTAGGTTTTATAATAAGAGTAAGAAAAAATTTAGACAATTTGAGACTAAAAACGAAATTTGAATCTGTTTTTTGCGATATAATATATATGTAGGAAATTGTTTTGTAAAAATTTAGGAGGATTTTGACTTATGTTATTAGGAATAAAAGTTACAAGCCCATTCATTTGGAGTGCCGCATCAAAGCAACTAAAAAGGACTCAATATAATTTACCTAAAAATATTGATATATTGGCCAGATTAATGATTGCTCAAAAAAATAATATTATACAACAGGAAGGAACCAGTCCCCTTGCGTATGCCCTCTTTAAGGATCCAAGTGGCCTCAGAATAGCAACTGCGCTAAATGAAGCGATCTTTGATCCATTAATAGATTTAATAAATGACGCCAACATTGAAACAAAAACAAAGGCTATATTATTTGAAGCTCTTTCACCTGATAAAGCAAAAGAACTTTTAACTTCCATAAAAATAAGTCAAACGTTAGTTGTAGGCACATTTTTGGAAATGGAGCCACAAACAGCAGCACGAATATTAGATGAAGAGAGCACACTCCCCGCATTGGTTGCGACGCTTATGGGTACGCCAAAAAGTGAGGAGGAAGAAAAAAGAGTAGCCCAGATAATTGGATCGATGCGAAACATCAATAAAACATTAGAAGGCTTACAAGCTTATCCACGTACAGCGGGAGATCAAATACTATCCGCCATTGCAAAGCAATTTAACGAAATGCCTGAAGAGCAAGCCGTTGCGCTTGTTAATACAACTTTACAATCAGAGCAAAATGGGCAAAAAATTCCAATTATAAGGCGGTTTAAAGGTGTGTTAGAACGAATGGGAGTCTCTCAAATGAGTGCCATATTGTTAAAAGTCGCCCCAGAGGTTCAATTCGCGCTATTCAAAGAAATGAAAACAGACACAACAGCAGATTCAGTCATACATGCCTGGACAGAAAAAACAGAAAGAAAGGGAGAAGTGCTACAGTTGTTTTCAGATAAGGAAATACATCCAGACAAAGCATGCCAAATATTAAAGTCTATACATAAAAAAAACAAACAAGTCGCTATTGTTATATTTACAAGAATTGCAATAGATAGCCAAAACCGCGCATCCGAATTATTTCAAAACATTGATAAAGATTTATTTATAGATTGTTTGAAGACATATGGGATGCTTACTTTCTATCAACCATTAGTGGAAAAGTTTTCTTTAACTCAAATCGCGGAAATTCTGGAACAACTTACAAGAGAAGGCAGATTAGAGCTTGCAATTCCTGTTTTTACATGTGCATGCAGTAGCAACGAAGCAGTGGATATAATTTTAAGCAAACGCCTAAGCCCTCAAGTAAGACCCCTCATTATGGAACAGCTTAATAGTAAGATTGCCAGTAAATTACTTTATGCAATTTTTGAAAAGAATAAAGATACTGCAGTCGATATAGTAAAATATGAATTGCAAACGGATAATGGCAGAGAAAAACTTACAAGATGGTTTACAAGAACATATTCATGGCTATATAAAGAAAAAAGAGTTGCTCCATTTACTGGTTTCATTTATATTTTAAAGGATTCTTTAGAAGACCAAGCAAAAGTAGAACTTATGCAAATTGCGAGGGAAGCAGACAAAAGGTACAGGGAACAGCCAAAGAATCTTTCTGAATTTTTAAGACAGCATGTAACTACAGAAGATATTAGAAAATGCATGGTAATGCCAGTCCCTTTGGTTTTGGATGATACATCATCAATTCAATTTCACCCAGGGTCGGGTGCCTGGTTCATAACGAGAAGAGCAACAGGCAAATTGGAAAAACTACAAAAAGGAGACACAATAGAAATAGGAGATATGGAATTACCTGTTAACTTAAGATCACCTATAGAGGAATTTATATTATCTGCAACAAAAGGCAATCCATTTGGAGAAGCAACCATAGCAATCGGTAGATATGATGAAGATGACACGGTGTTTCCTACCAGACCTAAATTTTATGTACCAAAAACACATCACTCTGTCTCAAGAAATCATGCGGAACTTAGGCTTTCAGGTGGAGCCGTTTTTGTTAGAGATTTAAGCAGCGCAAATGGAACATTTTTAAGAGATATAGAAGACTCTTTATCACAACATGCATGGTCTTTTGCCGGAACATTGTTACAAGATATAGAATTGTCACTAGGCAGAGGTTATAAATTGAATATTCCCCCCATTTTGGATAAAGACAACCTTGATTCATCAAGAGTTGTCTATGTTGATGAAAAACCCTATCTAAAAGTTGCCACCCCCCCTTGCTTAGATAAAAGCTGGATAATCAGTTATGGAGTTAACCCTAACAAAGGGTTGTTGTCTGTAAGCAGAAAAAACTATTCTGATTCTTCGATAAGACAATCCAATATCAGCCTAACCAGATTAGCCGAAAAGCTTTATGACAAATTTTGCACACGGACTACTGGTAAGGTGCCTTATCGTTTTGATGTGGGAGCTTTATGGGAAAGAGCAAGAGATGCCACAAACAATCAACAAGAGCTTGCAGTAGCAATAAAGATGACATTGGATAACGCCAGTGAGGCTTCAGACCTGATACAAACAGGATCAACCTTTTATATAGTTTTAACAGATGAAGGTAGAAAATATGGGATAAACATGGAAAATGGGAGAATCAGTGAATATACTTATTCAAAAAACCAAGAAACACCATGGGATGCTTTAATTCCTGTTTGATGATTGATTTTTATTGCTAATAAATCTGGGAGATTATTATGAAAATACTTAGTCTTGGAGAACGGATAAAAGCCATAACATCCCAAAGTGGCAAAATCGGTGTTTTTTTATCAAGAAAATTGACCATTCAAAACCACCCAATAGCTTTTTTGAGTATAGGAAACAGCAAAGCATTTTTAAGCTCGGGCATGGGCTTTCATGCAACAGTTGGAAGAAAAACAGTTTTTCCAAATGAAGGGGTCGATATAAGAATAGGGGATAAAAACATACCATTAAATTACTTTACAATATCTCCAGACATTTCTACTGACAATGAGATAATTTTTAAATTAAGCGTTCTTGTCAACCATCCTCAATTAGGTATAAAAAAGATAGATGGATCAATTATGGCTCTTAGCATTGAATCAGAAGCGTATACGCTTCTCCATGGTGATGAAATAATAATTCCATTATCAACTTTAAGTAATGATGCGAAAAGAGACAATCTTTTATTGAGATTTTCGTTGATAGAAGATATTCCAACACAGAGAGCAAGCACATGCACAAGTCTTGTTAGCGTGCAAAAATATTCGTCTGCAAATAAAACGTATGACACCGCAACAAAATTAGTAAATTTATCGCGAGATTTAAACAATTTTATCGACAGAAGAAAAGCAATGAAAACGCTATTGGAGATGGACTCTCTGCCCGCATGGGGAGTATTATTATCTAATCCCTGGTTTTGTGATCTTTTGTTTACAGGCCGCCATCCAGACAAATTATTAAGGATTCTTGCCCTCGCAAATGATGGTCTTATGCCTGCTACCAATTTTATTAATACTTGCGTCCCGTATTTTAGCCAAGAAGCATTGACTAGAATACATGGAGCAAATCTATTGGTATTATTTGTTCGAGCTATGGACGATTCAGCCCTCTCTATTTTAGCGAGAAGAGATAATATTCCTTTTAATAAAGTCACAACTGGCACACCAAGCCCTTTGGATATTGTCTTTGCTGGAATTGCACGTCGTATGGAGTCTACCCCAGCAATAAAATCTATTGCGGTTGAGAGATTAAAAGAGTTAAAAAAAATAGCTATCAACAACTTAGCTTGGGCTGGTTGCTTAAGAGATATTTTAACCAAGCTTGATGGCTCAAGCCTAGTAGCGATAAGCAGAACAAATGATCCAGAATTCATGTTTGATCTGAAAGATACTAACCATCCTGCGGATATATTGGTTGAATGTCAGTTAGAGGATTTAAGAAAAAATGCTACGGAAGAAGTTTCCATTTATTTTAAGGAAAAACTAACAAAAGAAAAATGGTCTTATGCTTATCTTGGGCATTTAGCTAGTTTCCAAATATTGGATCAAATCTTGACAACATTAAATTTAACGGAACGTGAATTAGTTCGATTGCTTGAGAATACATATCGAAGCCTTGATTTTTTAACTGATTCGAGAATGAAAGTAAAAACAAAAGAAAAAAAAGATATTCCATTAATTCAAAAGACGCTTGCTGTTATTGTAAAACATACAATCGCCCAGGCTGAAAGTGGAAACGACAGTGCTAAACAACGCTTATATTACATTTATGTTAATGCAGAGGAAATTAAAAGGGATAACAAAGGAAGAGCTATATTCAAACATCCCATCAAAAACTTTTTAATAAGAGAAACTCTTTGGGAAAAAATAGAGCAATTAAAACAAAAGCCTTATTCTAGCGCATGAGCTTAGCTTAAAGGCTTGAACCCCGCGTTTCTTATTGTGATTAATATATGGATTACAGCTCCATATATTTTGACAAATACATTGATCCTCTCTTAGCGCGTATTCATTCGCCCGCTGAATTAACCCGTCGAGTTTGGATGAGTTTTACGATACATAAGATTTGTAGCTATTTTTTCTATAGCTTCAGGCGTCCACCTTGGGCCTGCTGCTAAAAGGGTCTCTTCTAATAATTGATAAGTAACACGATTATCTACCTTTCCAATAACAGGACTACTTATAACATGTACTTCCCCAGAATTAAGAACTATAACAGAATTTTCCACTGAAATAGTGTCATTTATTCCTGTTCCTTCTATAACTAGCTTGCTCCCTTCCCCTTTACTTATAATCATTACATCTCCGTTTAATTCAAGCGCACATTTTGAAATAAAGCTACAGTTTTGATTGCTATTAAAGCCTGATCCAGCACCACCTATAACAAATGAGCTTAAGCCTCTAGTTCTATCCTGAGCTCCAAAATTAAAAAAGGAGCCGTTTAATGTGTCAACATCAGGGAATTCCGCCTTTGAAAATGCTCCTAAAGGCCTTCGAATCCATTCTCCATTTTTTTGGCAAGGCATAAGGCGTCCTCTGTATAATTGAAAGGCGTCTGTTCTTCCCCAATAAAGATCAAATAAATCCTTAAAAGGAATAAATCTTAAGCCTCGATCAATTCGAAGAGCAAAAGAATTAAAGGACGCTAATCCATGCCCAAGGATAGTTTCTAACTTCAAATAGTTTCCTACGGTTTTTGACAGCATAAGAGGAAGCTCCATTGGTTCTGTCTTTTGCATTAATGCGCTTGCTAATAACCAAAGAGTATTTGTATTAAAATCACCATAAGGAGATAAAGAGAGGAATTTTTCAAGTTCTGCAGCAGGAACCTCTGGTTGTTCCCAAATAGCTAAAACTTCTTGGTTAGTATTTGAAAGCTTTTTTAAAGCAGGGGTTCCTCCTTTGTCTCCCATAAATTTAGGCGCTGTTTCTACCATTGCCTGGCGATGATTTGTTTCTGTTTCATTAGAAAAAAATCCGAGAATTGCCTCATGAAAAGTAGCACCTATATTATCAATATTCCTTATTTGTAAAATTTTTAAACCGGTTACTTCAATAAAATCTTTAGCTTGTATCCTTAAGATTTCATAAGTATCGCCATGCCCTTTCATATAAGGATCTCCAATATTCTTTCCGTCTTTTGAAATATATGGAACTGAAGGCTGAGTTACTATTTTAAGCAATAAAGCTGTTCCAGGTTTTTGAGCTTTAAATTTTTCGTATGCTTTTTCAGTTGCCCTTTTGCCGGCGCTTCCATTCAGCAAAAACAACTTAAGTCCCATTTTTTTACAAAAATTCATGATATTTTCTTCGATTGCTTCCTTTGTTTCATCGCTAACTATAATAATTGAAGGAACAAACCCTTTTGATGTTTTTTGATTTTCATTTATATCCTGTAAAATTAAATCCAAGTAAGTTAGCTTCTCTCCTTCTTCTGTCATACGCGCCATTTTCATCGCATCAACAGTAGCCTTTGCTGTTCCCCCAAAACCAGTCGCCATTCCAGCTGCAAGGACAACAGATCCAGCTTCCCCCTTTTTCATTATCTGCTCTCCCGCCTCTCTAAACTGCTCTATTTGCGGTACAATATCCTGAGAATAATCTTTCTGCCTCGGATCACCTATGGGAATAGGACGAACGGACCCAAGATCAGTTTTAGGGGTAAGCACTCCTGATTGAATAACACTCATCATCCTTAAATATGTCGGTACAATTGTTTGTCGGCAAATTCCTGGCATTTCTCCAAAGTGCGCCAAAAATCTCTCTTGTTCAGCAGAAGGAAGCCCAATTTTCGAGGCAACTCTTCTTAAGGAAGCTAAAGATGACACATCTCCGCTTTTTCCAATGCTTACAATGCTTCCCATTATTTTCCCCTTTCTTTTTTTAGTGGGTCGATCCTTTTTTGTGTTTTACACATATATATCGTCTTTTTTCTTAAAAAAATTTCAAAAAAAATTAAACATGATTTTTAAATTATCACAAAAAAAATAAAAATACAAATTTAATACTTTCAAAAAAAATCACGCGAAGATAAGTTGTCAAGATTAAGCAAGTCATCTTGATTTTCCAACACTCCTGATTCTATGGCAAACGACGTATCAAGCGAGCAATTTTTGGGTCTTTGCGCAAGACCTCTCCAGTCCGCGTCAATTGTGCCTCTTCTTATTAACTCCCTATCAATGCCAAAATGTTTCGCCACCCTAATCCCAAATTCATATCGATTAACTGCTTCTCCTCCAATATGATACATGGAGCTAAAAACTCTCGCCGATTCCATTTGACCCGCAATCCTCAATAATGAAGCGGATAAACTGTCAATTAGAATCATGCTGCGGACTTCATCTTCAAAAAGAACAATCTTTTCACTGTTCTTGCCTGCTCTTATCAGACTTTCAAGCGGGCTTTCAGCATTCCAGGAAAAGCTTAAACGGCACCATCCATAAACAGGCCCAGTCCTTACAATCGCATGCCTTAAAAGGCCACTCACGGCGATCTCCCTTTCAGCCTCAAGCTTTGTTTTAGCAAAATAACAAAGCGGATCAGGAATATCTGACTCCTTATAACATCCCCTTTTCCCATTAAAAACATTATCCGTCGACAAAAAAATAAATCCGGCTGAGCTGGCAAGCGCGCCTCTAACTAGATTTTTTGTTCCCGCGACATTGACATGATGTGCCAATTCATTATCCGTTTCGCATAAATTGTGGTTTGTTAAGGCTGCGGAATGAATAATTATATCAGGATTAATTGCTTCAATTATTCTGGTCGTGTCTTGTAAATTTCTAATATCACACTTAACAGCTGTTACGCCGGCAATATTCGGCTCATTGGTTCTATATGTAATAGTTGCCGCATGTCCTTGACGCTCGGCATGCCAAGCCAAATTTGAAGCAATTCGACCGCAACCTGTAATTAGTAGTTTCATTATTTAAATCCTCTCAGCTTTGAAACCCATCAAGCTGTCCGGGCTTATACGCCTGAGGGAACGCTTTTATTATTTTGTGAATTTGTTCCAGCCATGTTTTAACCTGATCAATTTTACCTTCCGCTCTTAGCCTCTCAATCATAGCAAAGATTTTATTTAATTCATGAGGCTTGCAAACCGGAGGACAAGGAGAGTCGGTCTCCCCTTTGACTGCGTGGGTCGCAAAATCAAGAACTCTTTTTCTTTCTTCTCCTCCCCATAATTCCTTTAGCGGAGCTTGAAGAAGAGAACCAAAAGAAAAACTTGAATTAAAAAGCTTCTCGCAACAATGGTACAAAACACCACCCGGGCCAATTTCTCCGTACCAACCGGAAGCCAAACATCGGGTATATTCCCTCGGCTCATAAAGACCTTCAAATCGATGGTAATAAATGCGCGCGCTTACTCCCGCATCTTCAAGCATTGGAACCGCCTCTCCTTCAAGTCTTGTTACAATGCCTTCAAAAAAATCTTTTGGGTGCTGCTGTAAGCCAAAATAATTTACCGAAGGAGTAAAACGCATATAATTAATCATCCCTTTATACCTTTGGGCTAAACTGGCAATCAAACGAGCTCCATTTAATACATCTTGAGAATTGTCGGGATTAACTAAATATGAAATCCCCAAAACTGCTTTACTGCCAAGCCTTTCTTTTTCACGCGCCAAAAATGCTATTCCATTCTGTGTTTTTGAAAAATAATTTATGCCTTTATCCAATGGAACATGATGCAGATCATAAACATCTTTTTGGCCAGCATTAATGCTGACTCGAACAAAAACTGGCCTGGCGCTTAAAATTTCTCCCGCCTTTTTCTTTGTTAAAAGAGAACCGTTTGTATAAAGGGCGACATTTAACCCCAAGGAATCTTGAGCAAATCTCATTGCTGAAGGGGTTCCCGCGTTAAGAAGCGGCTCCCCTCCCCCAGTAAACAAAATGTTGTTTGCTCCATGTTCTTTCAATCGGGAAAGAAGCCCATTCATTGTGTCAATACTCATATGAAAATCAGGGTTAAATATGTTTCTTTCCCATATTCCAAGTAACTCTTTTGGCGTACGATATGAACATTCGGTACAACGGAAAATACAGTTTAAAGTTGGAACAAACTCAAAAGTTGGAGGAAATATTTCATCATATTTCCCGTCAATTACCTGCATCGAACGCGCAAAATCATTCACCCACGCGGGAAAGCTCGGCAAATCGGGTTGAACTCCATGCTGAATTAAAAAATATTCAATCCCATCAACAAAAGAAGAGGCAGGAAAAGCTCTTTTAATCTCATCAGGAATTAATTGTGCCGCTTCTTTTGGGGATATAACATGTTGGCCCGCAATATTAGCGCTATCAATAAATACCTGAAGAGAAGAAATATCTGGGCAGTTGCTAATTTGTTTTAAATAAGCACTGTTATCATTAGAAGAGACCTCTTGGTTGCCAACCAAAATACGCCCAGTAAAACCATTTGGCCTGTTGCCTGCAGAAATAATTTGTACAGTATATTTACCCTTTCTTGTCCATTGTGATTGGAATAATATCGGATTAGTTGTCATAAAATTTATTTTTTTGTTATGCTTCTTAAGTTTTCTTTTAAATTATCAATATCGCGTGTGCCAGTCAAAACAACCGATACAGATGGGTTGTTAAATATAAACCTCCACGCGTATTCAGTTAAATCCTGTTCTCCAATTTGTTCTTTGATTTTTCTGATCCCTTCCAGTTGTGTCGGGTCAGAAACAAATTCATTCTTGCTGGAAAGAAGCCCTGTTGCTAAAGGACGATTGACTATTACTCCTACCTTCTTTTCTCCGGCCAAGGAGATAACACTTCCCATTTCCGGGTTAAGGCAATTATAAGGAACCTGGATAGTAGAAAAAATTCCCATTGTTAGAGCTTTTTCAACCGCTTCCGGTGGAGTCGTACAAGTTACACCCAAATAATCAATGTCTCCCTGCTTTTTAATATCTTCCAGTGTTCTTAGAAGCTCTTCGTTATCCAACAATCTCAAATTAATGCTGTGAATTTGAAGTAAATGTATATGTCCTCCTAAAAGGTGCAGACTGTTGTCTACAGAACGCCTTATCGCGATTG
Organism: candidate division WOR-1 bacterium RIFOXYB2_FULL_37_13; assembly: GCA_001771535.1. Lineage (GTDB taxonomy): Bacteria > Margulisbacteria > WOR-1 > XYC2-FULL-46-14 > XYC2-FULL-37-10 > XYC2-FULL-37-10. Next base: position 90,216 of record MEUB01000017.1, on the reverse strand, counting down.
GAGAATAATCTTTAACGGTTGTGCCATCTTCTCTTGATGATTCACCACATTTTGTGGCAATTATCATTTCCCTAGATAAATCAGAATGTTCCTTTATAAATCCTCCCAAAAGTTGTTCGCTTTTTCCATAAGCGGGAGCAGTATCAAAAAAATTAACCCCAGATTCAACTGCTCCTCTCAAAAAATGATGGACCATAGATTTATCGGGTAGGGCTGTTTTTCCAGGCTCATCAATTCCCCAGTTTCTTCCTATCCTAATTAACCCGCATCCGATTCTGGCCGCCATTAAATTTGTCTTTCCTAATTGAGCTTTTGCCACTAATGAAATTCCCATTTTATTTTCAGCTCCTTTGATTTTTTTTATCAACCGATTTTTACAGTTTCAACATAACCCGCCCAAAAAAAATCACATTCCCTTTTTCTTTCCTCGTAATCATTTCAAAAAAATTTCACATTATGTAGAAACAGACTAGGAATACGGGGTCAAACTTCATGATAAACCAAACTTAACAATTTCTTATATACAAGAAAAACCTTTTTCCAGATAATTGCCAACATAATCCGCGACTGAGTTTTCCAGCGAGGTAAAAGCGATATTGATATTGCTGCTTCTGAGTTTTGAGGTGTCCGCCTGCGTAAAATACTGGTATTTATCTTTAATAGCTTCCGGCATTTCAATATATTCGATGTCAGGAGAAATTCCAAGAGCCGAGAAAATTGCCTTTGCAAGATCGTTCCACGTTCTCGCTTTGCCTGTCCCAACATTATATATGCCCTTAACTGTCGTTTTTGAATAAAAATAATACATAAGCTCAACTACATCTTTAATATATATGAAATCTCTCTTCTGCTCTCCGTCTTTATAGGCGGGATTATACGACTTAAAAAGCTTTATTTTCCCATCTTTTTTGATCTGTTGGTATGCCTTTACAACAAGGCTTCGCATGTCTCCTTTATGATATTCGTTGGGCCCAAAAACATTGAAATACTTAAATCCGACAATTTTATCAGACAATTTGTTTTTTATAACCCAAAGGTCAAAAAGATGCTTTGAATAACCGTACATATTAAGAGGCAAAAGAGCAAGAGTGTTTTCATCTGAATCGCTGTAACCGCTCCTCCCATCGCCATAAGTCGCGGCGGAACTCGCGTAATAAAAAGGAATATTATTTTCAAGCGCCCAGATCAAAAGCTTTTTTGAATATTCATAATTGTTTTTTATAAGATATGAAGCGTCGGTTTCTGTCGTACAAGAACATGCCCCTATATGAAATATTGCTTTTATTTTTTTATGAGGTTTGAATTTATTCAGATTTTCTATGAATTCGTCTTTTGCGATATAATCAAAAAAAGATTTGCCAGAAAGGTTCTTCCATTTGTTGTCTTCCCCTAGGTTGTCAATAATAATAACATCATTCTCGCCGTTTTCGTTGAGTTTTGACAAAAAGCAGCTTCCGATAAAACCTGCCCCGCCCGTCAAAATAATCATTTAAGCTCCATCTTTTTTAAATTATCTTTTTCCCATTCAAACCTAAGGCGCTTCCTGCCTTTTGTCAGTTTCTTTCCCAAAATATAGCCCGAGAGCAAAGGCAAAGAAACACTCGGTTCAACCCATGCCATCGCCGATCTTGCTTTCCTGTCAACTTTTCCCCAGGATTTGGCCTCTTCAAGCGTTGAGCCCGAAAGTCCACCGTCTTCTACAACTGCCGTTGTTATTTGAATCGCGTAATCATGGCCCTTTTCTCTTCCATATATGTAACCCATAACAATGGCATCGTTTATATAGTTTTTGGGAACCCCACCCGCGACATAAATACATGAAGTAGACTTTGAATTAACAACTATTTGAACAATTTCGTCATTATCCATAATAGAATCTATGGCAATCCCGCTTCTCCCCTCTTTTTTGCATCGCACCCGATGTTCTGTCAATCCAATCCCTATGGAAGAATCGTTTAATGCCGGCACAAAAACAGGAACCCCATATTTTTCGCATTGATAAAGGATCGATTCTTCATCATGGATTTCTTTCGCGAGATATTTTAGATACTGGCGGCTTGAATAATTTCCGGCAGGCATTTTGTCCGCTACTCTGCCGCAAAAATTGTCTACTTTCCAGAACATCTCCTCATCGGTATATGTGTCGTATATCCTGTCTATCCTCAAATCATGAAGCATAGAATCGTTGGCACTAGGAATCCCTTTAAAATGGCGGTGTCCCAACGCGTTATAAACATCCTGAAAAATTATTGCCCCTGTTGAAACAACAACATCAACCGCGTTTGCCACTATCAGATCACGTATTACCCTTCGCAGGCCAGCCGCAATAAGAGGACCCGCAAGGCCCAAAAAAACTGTGGGGCGTTTTTTGTCTTCATACATATTTTCGAGAACTTTTGCGCATTGGCCTATATTGCGGGCTTGGATCGACATATCTGCCATATCAGAAACAAGTTCCGCGATTGTTGTGCTTGGAATAATTTTTATCTGCCGAACTTCTTTTTTGAGGATATTTTTTTTGACTTTTCTCTCTTGCGGAGAAAGCTTTACATAATCAAACCGACCGTCAGAATAATTTTTCATTCGTTTTGTCATATTAAATAGATTAATCGGGCCCGAAGGGATTTGAACCCTCGGTCTCCTGCGTGACAGGCAGGCGTGTTAAACCGGACTACACTACGGGCCCCTGTTTTTTTATTTGAAAGAATTGACCGGCCTGGGACTCGAACCCAGCACCACTTGCTTAAAAGGCAAGTGCTCTACCAGATGAGCTAGCCGGTCAAATTTAGATGCAACAGTTTAAAATTATATCAAAATAAGGAACATTAGACAAGGGAAAGGAAGGAATGTTATAATGAAAAAGCAGTTTACAAAGTGTGAGTTTGAGTGTGAGTACTTAGTCTTTAGCTAACTACAAAAGACTCACACTCACACTAAAGACTTAAATGGAGGAGTGGCCGAGCGGTTGATGGCACTAGTCTTGAAAACTAGCATGCCCGAAAGGGCATCAGGGGTTCAAATCCTCTCTCCTCCGATTTAGATATTAGAAATTGGAAATTAGATATTGGAGATTGGTGGATTTTTCCCAAACTAATATCTAATTTCTAATCTCGAATATCTAATTTCTAAGCGCGGAGGAGTACCCAAGTGGCTCAAGGGGACGGTTTGCTAAACCGTTAGTGGCTTTGCCAGCGAGAGTTCGAATCTCTCCTCCTCCGATTGAGTAGTTAGTGTGAGAGTGCCTGAGCTAAAGACTAAAGACTCACACTCACACTAAAAACTCAAAAGGGCTGCCGGCCTGTTTTCGGCAGCCCAAATAAAATAAAATTTTATACGGTTTGCAAAATATCAAGATCCTTTATGCTTTGAATATACATGTCAGCGTTTTTTTGAGGGTCTCCTTCTAATACATTTAAAATCCTGCAAATATTTTTATAATACCCTTCTGTAACAACAGAGGCGCTTCCGCCGTATCCTTCAATCTGTGCTGCAAAGATAGCTTTTTGGAGAGGGTCTTTTGATTCATACCATTGCTTTTGGAGTTTAAGGATTAGCAACCGCAAAGACCTTCCGGCAGTTTTGTTTGCAACTTCAAGCTCGCCCATTGCTTTTTGCCAGTTCTGCGCTATTTCTTCAATATATTCATTCAGCTCAGAAAGCTTAGCAACATCCAGCTGCCCTACACTTAAAAGGGCATTGTATTGTTCTTGGCAGTCAGTATATTGACGGGCCCATTTATCAACTCCTGCCTTAGCTTTTTGGATCGATTCTTTTGCTTTTGCCTCAATTTCACCAGCATGTTTTTGAGCTTGTTGCTTTATGCTTTCATAAATCGAAGCAAAAAATTTATTCACCTGAGGAATATCCATATTTAGATATCCTTTCGCATCAATAAGCTCCATGTTTATATCCTGCGGAATAATAAACTTCACCAAAACCAAATGGATATTTTCATTTTCAGGTTTACAGCCGGCTTCTACATACTTCTTATAATAAGAATTTTTAGTATTTACCGCCCATGCACCTGTCGTCTTATCTTGAACAACCAGTTTTCTTCTCTTGTCTGATTCTGTAGGCTCTAAAAGTCCTCCATTTTGCTCTATTTTTATCAAGTCAAACATTCTTTCAATATCAAGAGAAGCAGAAACAAGCTCGCTTGATCTTTCTTCCAAATACTGATTTCTTGCAATCTTATCTCTTGACACCCAAGCAACAAAAGCCTCTTCCTGTCCGGCGATCAGTTCTCCTTTTTTATTAAACATTGTCCTTATGTCCTTGTTTGTCCCTCCCGGGGCAAGCAAATGAAGTTTGGCAATTTGCTGTTGTATTAACATTCGCTCTATTTTAGGGAAAAGCTTTATATAGTCTGATATATCATTTAAACCAAACCTCTTTACAACCTCGAGAATTACCTTTCTATTGGTATAATTAACTCCTTTTTGTTCCGCATAAGCCAAAGCATATTCAGCTATTTTCTTTTCGCCAACCTTCTTTTGAAATGTTGCATACTGCACCGAGGTCCCACGGCTGGCAATATCATAAATAGAAACTTCTCCCCATTCTATATGAGATAAATATCCGTGAATTAATTCCTGAGGATTTTTTTCTCCCAGTTTAGGCAAAAATACGCCTGCAATACCATGGCGCATTTGACTTGATAATTCCGCGTCCTTCTGTCGTATATCAGCTTCAATATCCAAAACAATTTGAGAATCAAATTGTTTGCTTTTACTTTTATCCAGAGCATCTAATTTTTCCAGTTTAGGCAAAACAATTGTTTTATACTGAGAATATTGCAATTTTTCAAACTTTGCCAAAACGGCTCTGACAAGCCTGACATCATAATGGCTTTTCAAAATGCCGAGAATACGTTCTTTTTCTTGATTCGTTAAATCCAGCCCTATATCAAAAGATTCCAAAGATACGCTGAATTGAGGATCTACGACAGCTTCTTCTTTCTTATTTTTCCATATTATCGGCGCTACTGTTCCATCTTGTTCTATCAAGCCTTGTTCCAATAATGCCTGCCATATTTCTTTTTTCATCCCTCCAAAAGAATCAAATTCCGATTCATCGACAACATCAACATAAATACTGCCGATTTTATTTTGTTTCATGTAGTTTAATGCATACTCACAAACGCTTCTTTCAGATAAAAACTCAGGAACTGCAATTTCTACATAGGATGAAGGGTTAGTCATTGGATCGCCCATTGGATCATTAGAATTATATCTAACATCTATCCGCTCTCCGACTTTTATTTGCCCCCAGGCGATTCCCAGGCCTTTAGAAGGAAGCAGACCCATTAGTTCTTCAGTATCCCCATAAATTCCGGCAGCTTCATATCCTTGGGCTTCAAGCTCCATTCTAACTCTTTGCGTAACGCTTTCCTCGTATGATCCCTGTAAATACGCCATCAAAGATGATCCCACCCAAACAGCAACCTGGGTTGTAAGTAAAATAGGATTAAGCCTGGATAGAATAGTACTTACGGAAGAAAGACCTAACGCGCCAAATCTTTGCGCAAGCCAGGCAAATCCGCTTTTGACAGTAACAGAACTTAATGTTTTGGCTGTAAGATTAAGAGCTCCAGCCGCGATCCCAACTTCCAAAGAATAAAGCGATAAGTTATAGGCGTTCCCCAACCCGCTGCCAATTGCTTTTACAGGTTCAGAATCGACAAGATCAGAATACCATTCTGTATTCTCATATAAATAATTGCTTGCCTGCCCAAACACCCAAGCCCCGCCCATTCCCGCGAATAAACCAAGCATCCCTCCAATTTTTGGGAACCTGGCAGCAAAGCTGCTTCCTAATGTCGTACTTTTTAAAAATCTATTTGCGGCGGCCATTCCGCCAACAAAACCACCGGAACTCATTGCGTGAGAAAATAAAATTTTGCCTTTATCTCCATATTGAGCTTCGCTCAAATCTCTCATCGCGGGCAATATCATAGCTCCGGCCATTGCCATTGAGCTTGACAATCCTACAAAATGTTCAAGAGCTCCAGTTGTTAACCCAAATTTAGCCCAACCCAAAGCCCCTTCTCCTGTCTTTTCCGCCCATCTCAACAAACTTGGGTCATCGGAAAATATTTCCGACACTCCATTTAAAATTCCATCCACAGCCAACCCCATAAGGCCGTCTTTTATCGTTTTATAGCTGACTGCTCCTACCTTTAAAGCCAAGCCCGCGCCAGATGCTCCTTTTTCAAAATATTCTCTAAATTTCCCGTCCCTTAGCAGCTGCTCAGATTCAGCAACTTTCCAGATTTCGTTAAGTTCCGGCAATCCCAAATTCAAAGTCCTATGTTCCTTTATATAAACATCCGCGCTAAGAGCAAATGCCAATTTATGGGCTCTCACAGCCTCTGCGACCTTGGCTTCAATTTCAAGCGCGATCCGCATTTTTTCCCGATCGGAAGGGGCAGCCTCAAGCTGCTTTTTAAGTTTTCTCATCTCATTCTGACGAACCTTTGCGCCCAACTCAACAAGTTTATCCCCTATAAAAGCCTCTAAGTTAATGCTTGTATTTGCCGCTTCTACTTGAGATTGCAGGATTTCCAAAGCTTTTTGGGTGTCTCCAGTGGTTAATCCGTTATTTTTGCATTGTTCAGTGATTCTGTTTTTTGCCGCTTTTCTAATACTGGGATCAGGAGATAAAAGATCTATCGCGTCCTTAGTATATATATGAAGCTGAAGAATTTCTCCAGTTCCCCCTTCAACTTTGAAGCTGAAAATCAAAGTGGTCAACTCTTGTAGTAATTCCGCTTTTGTCCCGCGCAATACTACAAGTGGAAGTGAAACTTTTAAATTTGTCTCTTGTGTCTGTCTTGCCGCGATGTCCGCTCTAACCGCTTCTTTTCTGGCAGAGATAAAACCGATAAAAAAGTCGGCAGGCAATTTACCACCGAAAGCTTTAGCGGCAGATTCCGCAAGCCGCCTTAGAGCCATAGGATCATTATTTTCCAGCCAGGCTTTAAAATCAGATGCTTTTCCGCTTATTGCAAATACTTCATCAGGACTAGAGCTTCTATATTCAATATAGGTGTCATCTCCCGACACTTTTTGAATTGCTTCTATTAATTCTTTTCTGGTTTTAATGTTTGAATCTATAATTTGCGCGTCAATTTTTCTAGGTTCCGGAGAGGTAGTAATTTTCGCAGCTGCTTCAGAAGGTTCAACCTTACCAGCCCCGTTTATTTTTAACAACCCATCTCGAACTTTAACAATTGCCTCTGCTTCTTTACGGCCAACCTTTTCCGTCAAAGCCTGAAAAGATTCACATCCACCTTCATACTGTAAGTGCCCATCTACAAGGTTCCAACTTCCGACATCATTTCCGTTAGCATTCAACACTCTATATGAAGTATCGTTACTTACTTCAACGTGTGTCCCTTCTTCATATAGAAAAAGCCCTTCTTTTTTCAATTGCCCTCCATCCCTAAAGAAAACAATAAATTGCCCAGAAGTAGATTCTTCTAAAGGAAGAATCTCTGGCGCCAATTGAACAAATTCTTTTAAAGTAATAGATCCTGTCCCCTTTGCAACATGGACACAAGTAACACCTTTCAATTCAAGCTGCTTCACGGCTATTCCCTCTTTCCCATTTAACGCCTGAGCAAACGACTCACCGGTAAATTTTATTTCGCCATTGCTTCCGGGGGCAGGAGCGACAGGAGCTAGTGGTTCAGCAGGACGAGGGGTTTGTGGGCTAATACGATTTTGTTGAAATCGATCCTCAGCATTAACAACTGTTCCTATTCCAGCCACTCTCAATGCATCCTGAACTCGAGGATCGCTAGGGTCAGCAGGCGTAAAAGTAGAAAGGTCAATTAATCCAACAACCCCCTCAGTCTTCCCCGCCTGATATCCAAACCATAATGTCTCTCTTCCAGTAAAGGTAGAAATCTCTCTAGCCATGAATTTATCAAAAAGATTTCTATCTTTCCCGCCAAATACCACCTCATTATCCACAATAACTCTTGTAATCCCGCGAGCCGCTTGTATCTCTTTTACTTTATCAGTAAATTCTTTTGCTTCTTTAGGAGATAGCCCGCTAAAAGACCTAGGATTAGCCTGAATTTCTAGGCTTACTTCTTCCATCCCAATAATCGGATCATATATAGCTGTAATGGCTTGAGGATTTGTTGGGTTACAAGATACAAAAGCTAGAGCATTAAATATCCCTCTTACAAATTGATCCCTAAGAGGCTGTGCCATTTCATGAGCATCACTTGCTATAAATCCACTTAAAAACGCTCTCCCCTCGTTGCTGTTAAATCGAACCTCTGAATCAAACGCAACCTCTTTTAAGCCAAGGCTTTGTTTAAGTAAAGAAATCCTTTCAACAAACGCCCTCTGAGTCTCTGCGTCAATTCCGGCAAATGTATCAGGGCCTACAAAAGCTTTTATTCCTAATTTCCCCAATTCCTCCGCGATGCTGAATCCTTTTTGAACAGAGGCATCAACCCTTAACTCGGCAATTCCTTCTATTTCGCCTTCATTATTTTCAACTTTCAAAACAAGAACATTTGCTCCCTCTGTCTTTTCTCTCATGTTTAAAAACATTTTCATAGCAGCTTCAAGTTGTTTATAGGTTGTAATGTCTTTGCTAATCACCACTTTGGCTAAATTTAATTCTTTTACTTTATCTACAAAAGCTATACTCAAATCCTTGTTAGTATGTGCAAAATCAATTCCCTCATGGCCATTAAGATCAACTGTAATTCCATGCATTCTTTCCAGCTCTAAAACCGGATCAAATCCTATTATCAAATTACAAGCTCCATTTGTAGCCTCTCGCGCAGAAACAATTTCAAGATAATTATCTTTTTCTCCAATTTCTAATTCTTGAAGTTGTTCTCCTAATACACCTTCAAGGCGTCTGGCATCTTCAAAAATCTCTTCCTGTACATAAACAGTTTTAATATTAGTGTCACTAAGTTTTCTAATAAGATTAACCTGTACTGTATAATCAATGGCGGCAAACGCGCTATCCGGAATATTTGTTATAATTCCCATCTTGTCCAACATGGTGCGCATGCTAAAGTTTTCAAGCTGAGCAGGAACTGATTTCCAATCCCCTGTTTCCCTTACCCCCAAGGTGAGCCCGCCTGATTCACTCCCTTCTCTTACTTTTGCCTCCCTAACCATAAGCCCATCTTCACTAAAACGATATTCAAATTCACGCCCTCCTTCGCTTATTACTTTTGGGCCACCGTCATTATTCGACAATATTTCCGCAAGAGGCGCTTCCAAGGTAACTCCATCATAAGAAAACACAAGTTTCGGACGATCTCCAGGCGTTAGCTCTGGAGTTGGGGCAGCTTCTGTAGCAGCCTTAACTTCTTCTGCTCTTTTAGCTTGTGTAGCTATCGCATCATCTATTGTTATCTTTTTGGAAAAACCTAACGCGGAAGCAGTCGTCATTCTAAAAATTAGGTTCGATCTTCCTCTTGATCGTCCAAGAGAAGTCGCCGGATCCTGCGCGACTTCCAAATAAAGGCCCCTTGGATGGTCACACTCTACCAGCGCTAAATTCAATTTATATCTTAAATAGGCCTCCATCCATGAGGCATTATGCTGAGAATATGGAACCTCTCTTAACTGCCTGTTAATCATCTCCATTTCAACTTTCAGCTCTTTTATTCTGCCTCTCAGTTTTTTCAAGAATCTTTCTTTTGTATGTCCGGAAACTTTGGCTTTTGCCAGCATTTGTTCTATACTAAAGTCGATAGCTTTTTTTATATCTTCAATAGGCAGATTAGAATCAATTTCGAGGGAAATTCCAAAATGTTTTTTTACTCTTGTAATAAAGAGCTTAATTCTTTCCTTGCGCATTGCGTCATTCGCTTCGATCGCAGGATCAAAAAGTCCACAATCATGCATAAACATTTCAATTGTACTTTTATATGCCTTGCCAAGAATCGCGGTTAAATGCTCTGTCCCGATATTTTTATCCAGTTCATTTAGAGCCTCCATAGCGTCATTTATATCCTTTCCAAAAGAGCTTTCCTGTTTTCTCTCCGCATTCTCAGCGTTTGCCCGTTCGTCTATGACTCTCCAGTAATCCTTAACAACTACAGTTATATCCCCTTCAGCAGAAGCGATTGCTGTCTTAATCTCTTCCGTGTTATTGGCTTGTTGAATTGCGCTCTTAATCTGTGAAGCTTTTTCTGTCGTCAAAACACCACCCTTTTCAAGATATTCAATTTGATCCAAAGCATACCTGCGGATATCTTCAACAGTAAGCAACGGAGAAGCTGAACCGCCCCCTGCGGCACTTCTAACAACAGCAAGAACATTTCCCGAATTTTCTGCTTGATTAATTGCTGTTCGCAACTCTTGCGCTTTTGCTTTTGCTTCTTTCCCCCCTTTAGCAAGAAGACCGCTTCCTTCTAAATAAGAAACATATTTTAATGCTGTCTCTTTAAGTGCGTCTAATTGAAGCTCATTCAAAATATCACCAAAAGATTTTGTGGCATCTAAATCTTCAGAAACAACCCAAGCATTTAAAATAATATTTTTAATTTCTTCAACATCTGCGGCAGTCTCAACTCTAGCCATCAACAATTCTCTTTGGTTTGTGCTTATCTCTCTTTTTCTCTCAAGATTAATAATTTGATTTTGAGCGTATTTTTTCGCGCTTTCCGGGGTTACCTCTTTTGGAAATTCAGAAGGAAGAATAACAACAGGTTTCCCTCCATTTTGTTTAATTTCATAATCAAGAAAAGTTTTTATGTTTGTATCAAAGTTTGGATCGCCAGACCAGTAAACTCCGCGCATAACCGCCGGCGCGCGGCTGGCTTTTGAAGGATTTGGACGGCCGACGCGGTTAACTTCTTGGATAAAATGCCTGACAGAATTCTTCCATTCTGTAACAATAGACCTGATTTCAACAGTAGAATCGGCCATGGCCTCAATTGCCTCGCTTAATCCTGAGGTTTTTGCGTCTTTTATTCCGGGGTTCATGGCGCGGTTTGCAATATCCGTAATAGTTATATATCCGGCACAGCCGATCTCTTTTGCCATTCTCTGTTCAAATTTAAAATCTCCTGTATCAACAAGCATTCTTACAAATATTTTTTGCCCGTTCTTTTCTGCGACAAAACCATATTCCCTGTATTTTCTTGGGAGGTCACTCTGTGAGGCTATCTTATAACCACGCGTTTCGAGCCCGCTTTTTATCTCCCTGTTTATCTCTTCTATGCTCAAAACTCTTCCATCTGCCTCTGCGGCCCCTTCTTTTTTATCTCCTTCTCTTACCGCGGCATGAATAAGAGATGCTCTGCCGGATAACACGTCTTCTATTGCAAGGTCAGCAACATTTCTTTTTTGTTCTGCCCTGTCTGAATAAACAATCCCCTGATAATCAACTCTGGCACGCATAAAAGCAGAATCAATTGACAGCGCCAACGCACCTTCTCTTTGGCGGATCAATTGAAGCGGGGCTTCGGTTCCTGAATAGCCGCTGTGCGTTATCCCTTTTAAATGGTCAATAACATCTATAGAAGCCAGGCTCAATCCGGGGTCTGTAATTTTTGCTCCAATCATTGCCTGTATAGCTTTGTGCATTTGAAGGTCAAACTGCATGTCATTATCTTCACGTCCGGTAGGTTTATCACGATACGCGTATTTTCTAAACCTTTGAGTCACCCAAATCAGCCATTTCCCTCTTACTACAAAATGGGTCCCTTCAACCGCGAAAAGATGGGCATGAACTGCCGCTCTTACCCTGTACATAAAATATTCGCTATTGGTCAGTCCTTTTCTTGCTAACTGAGCTTCAATATATTGTCTCCCTTCATCCGTTAACACAGCCCCTTCTTCAGACGTTTCATTTTCTATATACCCCGCTCTCTTTGCCGATTCTGTCAGTTTTCCATCTTTAGTAAACCAGTTTTTTACCAGCTCTTCGGCCAATCTGACCTCTTTTGAATCTCCTGCCTTTTCATCGGAACCGGAAGAAACAATCGCCGGATTATGCCTCAAATCAAATGCTCCGTGATCCGATTCGTCTATAATTGCCTTCATAAATGGTCCGGGAATATAAACAGGCCTTCCCTGCATATCCGGATAAATGCTGAATAATTCTTCAAAACGAGGTGTATCAAAGCCTAGGAAGACAACCCTTCTTATCCCGTCATTTTTAAAAAGTCTTTCTTTTATTGTTTGTGATTTTTCTTTTTTATCCAAAAATACAACTTCTTCTACCCCCAAGAATTTTAAAATCTTTTCCGTATCCTTATAATTATCCTGAGCGTAAGCATCGCATTGTGAAGAGGCTAAAATAAGGGTTTTCCCTTCCAAAAGGCTCAAATAGGCGTCCATAGCAAGAGCAAAAGTTTTCCCTTCACCTGTCCCCAAGTCAACAAAAACAGGTTGCTCTTTTGTTGCCCAACTGCCAAGATAGCCTGCCATTTTTTGGCTTGGAGTCAAGTCTATTCCCAACTGTCTGCGTAAAACTTCACAATAAATAGCCCCACCTTCTACTCTATCTCTTTGCCCAGCCCACATACTTTTAACTTTTTGCTCAAAACCCTTTATGTCATTATCAGAGCACTCGGCGCGAAGCTCTGCTTGTCTTGCCTCAACCTCTCTGCTGTATTGTTGAAGCTCGAGATATTTCTTTGTTTTTTCAATTACCTGATCTCTCATTTCAGGCGTTGTTTCGCTCTGTGCTGCCAAATATGAATCAATTGCTTGTTCTCCTTCAAGAGTAAGAGAAACTTTTTTCCCCACAGGCGCAGATGTGTCTATTCGATAATCCATTTCCTTAAGAATAGGTTCTTTGAAGTTGCCTAACGCGTCATTTCCGCATAATTCAAAAACATAAATGTCGCTCTGCGTTGGATCAGCTTGCGGCTTGTAGTTTTCTCTCATAGCTGTAATATAATGAGTTGAAAGTTGGCTTGTGGTAAGAGTCGTAATACCTTCATTCTTAAGTTCTTTCACCAGTCCCATCGCCGTTTCATCTGTAAATGGCGTTGGGTTCTTTTTTTCTTCTTCTGTCAAGACTAAAGCAATCCCTTCTTTTTGTAAAAATCTGGAAAGTCCTTCCATGTCCAACGGTCTTTCTTTAATACGATAACGCGGATTATCTATAGGCTCTTTTTCATATCTCTTCTCTTGCGCCTTTACCAATTCGGCAAGTTTATTCGCGCATTGAGGAAGTAATCTTTGAATCATGCCGGACAATTCCAAGTTTGAAAGAGTTGCCAGATCTTCTTGCGAAACACCTGCTTCTTCCACAAGCCTGGCAAGATTTATGTGAATTTCAGCCCGGGCATAATCTGAAGAATCCAAAGAAGTCCCTTCCATTGTCATTGGAATAACTGTCACCGCGTTTTCGCTGTACATGGCAACTACGCTGTTTACATAAACCGCTGTAACAGGAAGAGAAACTATTTCTGTTCTGGTTTCTCCTCTTTTAATTGTAAAGTCAATTCTTCTTGCGCTTCCATTGCTTTGAGTTACAGCTTGCAAAGATTGATATCTATGATCACTAATAGACCCATCATTCTTCACATCAATAACAACCTGGCTTAATGCCGGGTTATGAAGAGCTTGCGGGATACTTGGAGCCACATCATTTCTTGACACATCAAACGGCCTGGAAGTTCCAAGCCTTGTTATTCCAAATGGCATCACAGCTGCCGGTTGAAGCGGAGTCTCTCCGGGAAGTTGCCCATATGTCCAAGCTTTCCCGCTTCCGGCCCACTCTGACCATAGATGATAAGAAAGATTTAAGGTTTGGTTTGGCAAACGAAACGTTAAATCAATTGCTTTTGCAAATACATATGCTACCATATTTTCGCCGGAATGATTCTTTACAAATTCATAAATACCTCCAACCGGATTAGTAAGGAGGCTTTTTATTATAGACAAACCGGCCTTGCCAACTTTACCCGCTTTGCTTTCCATGAGTCTGTTCTTTGTTACATTCAAAACAAACTCTTGGTATGCAGATCTTGATCCCACAAATTCCGAAAAAGCTCCCAAGGCTCCTTTTTCCGGAGCTTTTCGAGTCATTATTTCTACAAGTTCATCCCATGTCCCGTATTCTTTTACCATTGATGCTTGACGTTCTAATGGGGTTCCTCTAAATAATTCGCCAAGATCTTTGTCCGGTATCCCCAACTCTCTGGCAAGGTCGGCAACAGCTTTTACCCCTTCAAAAAGATATTTCCATAAGTAGCGGTCAATGGTAGGGAGTCTCCCCAAAGTGCTGTCCCACATTCCGTTTTCTCCAGGAGAAAGGAGATAAAAGTTCGCAACCCAAAACTTAATAACCGCTGACAAAATTCTGTATTTTTTGTCCTGGCCCCAATCTCCACCTGATGCAAAAATCCCTTCCAAATCTTCGCCTATTCCCAGCCATCCATAAAGAAGAAAAGGATTGTTTCTAAACATAAACAACTGCGTCGCGAGCTGTAATCCTGCCTTGGCAACATCTTCTGCTTTGTCCCCAATGCTTTTGCCCTCATTAAAAATCAATCTGCCTTCATCGTCTAAAATGGGGTTGCCCTGCATATCCATTTTTATTCCGTTTCCGCCAAATCCAGTACTAACTACACTCCAAGGCAATTGGACGCCAAACATAAAGCCCATGTAAATCCCGAACCTGAATAACGTGTATCCGAATTGAAGTCCAACATCAAGCAATCCGCCGCCGACATAAGCAGGAATTCCATCAACTCCTAAGGATTCAAGCGCTTCCTGGCCGGTTGTCCCATAACGATCTGCCGATTCTCCAGGCGCATACCCTCCCTGAGCTGTTATTTGACCCCATAAGCCGCCCGTTATAAAATCCGGATCTGTTATCATTCCGACGCTTTCCGAAGCAAATTCTCCTATACCCAAGGCCATTCTATTAAGTCTTGACCACATTCCTTTGTTTTCTTCCGAATCGCCAGACTTTGCGGCGCCGCTTGCTCCTCCCTTTTTTTCTCCTGAAAAAAGCTTGCCCATGTAAACATAAGCCTGCACTATTTCCTGAGCCGCAAGAGTATCTAAATTGCCTGACTTCGCGCAAATTGGAGCCGTTTTTATCTCTTCCCTAAAACTGTTAAGCCTTTCTATTTCTTTGTCTTTTTTACCGTCAGGGCTTAACAGTTCTATTGCCTTAATAAATATATCAAGCATTTCAACATCAAAAAGGTCAGGAGTTTCCATTTTGCGCAAGATTGTAGAGCGCGCGATAGGATCATCTTTAAAAATAGTCAGCAAATCCGCCTTGACCATAGCCCCAAATCGGGCGGCCTGTCCTTCTCCTGTAAACATTCCGCGAAGACTCATAGCGAAATGGGCGGTAGCGGGATTAACTCCAATTTCGCCCAATATTGGTATATCAAGATTAATCCCCAATTCATTGTTTTCATTCATATCCATATATTGAATCAAAATCGCGAGCGCCATTTTAACTCTTCGTATTTTATTTAATACAGCGTCCTGATCCTCCGTCGACAAAGACGGATCAGGAGTATAGTCTATTTTTGAAGGATCAACAGAAAGCCACCCGTTTTCAAGAGAGGCTCTTACATCCTTGTCCTTTAACGCATCTGTTAAAATCGCAGGAACTTCAGAAAGATGGATAATTTCTCCTGTAAAAGGATCTTTTATTATGGATCCAAGCTCTTTTTCGTTAAATTTTTCAATCCATTCGGACAGTTTGCCTGCTTCTTTCGCGAACCTGGGAACTATCCATTCAAAAAAATCTCTATCTAATCCCATTACACGGCCATATAAATCATCTAACCGGCCTTTCAAATAATAATATTCTTTAAGCAGAGGCAAAAGTTCCTTTTCTTTCTCTTTGTCATTCTTTTTTTTGTCTGCTTTTAATTGGTCGATTTTTGTTTTTAACTTAAGGACATTGGCTTGAAGCTTTGCCTGCAAATCATTTAACGCACTAAGTTCGCTTTCATCCCCATGAGTACTCATTCTTTCCTTTAAATACATCGTTTTTAAGCAAACCATTTTCCATGTTTCAACAGCGCTTATTCCAGTTGTAACCATGGTGGGTTTTCCGCCGGATACCAGCTGTTGGTAAGATTCTTCCGCTGTTCCAATAAGCAGTCTCCCGATAAGGCTGTCTCTTTCTGTTTTTTCATTGCGGGGCTGAAACCCTATACGGGAGGAAAAAACTTCCCTTGCAACAATTCTCATTCCCGCGGCATATCTTTCATCAATTTCTTCGGCAGGACGATTTCCCATCAGATCCAAGTCAGGCGTTAAGGTGTCATATCCTTTTTCTGTCATCCAGTCAATTAGCCCCTGCACGGCAGTAGCGTCTGACTTGGAAAATTCCACGTCTTTGCGATAGCTTCTTTTTAAATCTGCCAATAACTTATAAGGTTTACCATCGACATCTTCAACTGCTATCAGGCCGTCAAACACTGCTGCTTCTTCTTCTGTAAAAGAAACCTTGTCAAGGTCTGGATTGGCGGGATCAAAAGAAATATTTAATAATCTGCCTATCAGTTTTCCTTCTGCCGTAGATTCGCCGTATTTTTTTTGAAGTTCTTTTAAAAGGGCTCTCTCTTCTTCGTCTAATGGGCGGTGGAAGTAGGCATTGACATATTGCCCCTCGCCGCATAAATAATTTTTCAATAAAACAAGATGATCTTTTGTAAGATTTTCTCCGATTGCTTTGGGTTTCCCGCTTGGGTTGGTGCGATTAGCAGTCTCAACATCCATAATTTTCATAATAAGGGGAACAAATGGGTTGGCATCCGCCATTCTCTGCGGATTTTTGTTGATTTCTTCCATTGTGTGAACGATCTCAACATCAGAAGCAGAAAAAACATTTTGACGAGCAGAACGGCGCATAGTATTGCCTTCAGAATCATGCACTTCTTTTAATTTCGCGGAAAACTTTTTATTTATATATACAAGGCTGACATCTCCGCTTATTGAGACTTCCTCGTCATTGCTTTTAATTCCCAGATATTCATTAAAAACTTCAAGCTTTAGTATTTCTCTTTCCACTTCGGCCTGTTTGGTTGATATGTTTTTTTTAACTACTTCCATCTCATCGTTTTTCTTTGATCCATCATTAAATTCAGCCATAGGATCTACTGGTATTTCATCAGCAAAACGTCGGTGCTCGCTAAGCATCGATTGATAACTTGCAACTTCCTTTCTTTGTTCTTTTACTGTTTCAACTGTTAACTTTTTAACCAATAAGTTTTGAGCAATTAATTCAACGGAAGGTTTTTCGTCTCCCATATAATCTTTATAAAAACTGTTTATTGCCATTACCAGCTTCTGAGGATCAGAAAAAGCTTCTTCAGGAGAACAAGGAAGATACAATCCTCCTTGCTTATTAAAGGTTTCATGTAGAAGCTGCGCCATTTGAAAAAGTTCCTGCTTTAAATCTTCCGGAAGCTGGTCAATTGGATAATTTTGCAGTCTGTCGCTTAGCGCTGCTCCTTTATTCTTATCTCCGCTAAACCTTATATCAACGAAAGATACCCCTTCAACCTGCACTCCGGAATTGTTGACAGGATCATAAGTTTGAACTTGCTGCAAAACATCTAAAATCGCGATTTTTTCTTCTGGTGTCAGATCATCAATCCCAATATCAAAATTTTCATCAGGAGCTTTTAGCTTTAGTCCGTTTTTATCTATAAATCCCTTATCAAGCAGAGCCTTTTTGATTTCACTTCTTCTATTTTCGCTTCCTGGAAGTTTTGATATATCGACTGTCGTAGCTTTCAGGGTGTAAAACAATACTCCTGTTCCATCAAGTTTAGCGGGGTCTTTAGGTTTATCAGCGCTTTTTGAACCCTGCGCCTTTTGCTTTGGTGCTGTTGGAGCAGTTGGCCCTTTAGATTTTATTGCAACATCAAGATCAAAAATGCTTCCCATGTTAAATCCCTCGGTTTATAGCCAAAAGCTATAATTTCTTTTTATCTCCATAAACTTCAATCATTCTGTCTTGCATTTCTTTTGTTCCGTTAAAAACATAACTTATCGCGGCATCCATGCGAGCCGATATAGAAATAGTAAGTCCTGATTTATTAATCTGGGCAATCATTGCTTGAGCCTCAGGAAATTTTGTATGAAGAGCGACTGTGAATGTTTGAATGTTCATCTTCTTTTCACTATAAAGTTTTGCATAATGCCAGAGTACAATAGCTTGCTTTAAAAGTTCCCCGGCTTTTTTCTGTTTATCTTCTTTTGGTTTACTCTTAAAGTTCGGATCAGTATACTCTTGGTAAGTTTTATTAAATTTATCAAAAAGACTAACAAGAATATCAGTGGCTTGAGATTCATCAGCAGGCAAATCTTCCCTTAAGTATGAAGGAGACGCATAACCAAGAGCATCAAGGTATTCAGCAATTTTTTCATAATCCAACCCTGTAATGCTGGTTACTGGCTCTTTCTTTTTGTCTGTTTTTTCTTCGGTTTTAAGTTCTTTACTTGCTTTAGCCAACAAAGATTCATCAATATATTTAAGAACCTCTGCAATTTTTACGCCAAGAGAGGTTCCCTCTGTCTCTTTCTGTAACAGTAACAAAGTATCAACAGCAACTTTAAGCAGTTCATCACTCGAGTTAATTGAATGCCCGCTTTGAGCAGCCTCCATTTGATCATTAACAATTTCATAAGCAGCAGAAGCATAATTTCCCTTTATTGCGTCATCTGATTTGTTGTTTTTGTAAATCTCTCCCCATAAATTTAGTCCTTCTAGCTTAACTTCGGAATGGCTATTCCTACAAAACAACTGCGCAATCTGCATTCTCTTTTCATCGATAACTTCTTTAAAATAGCTAGCATATTTATCTGTCTTTTTGGCTCTTTCTTCATGTTCTCCCAGTTTTCGTAATACCTCTTTTGCTTCAGCAGATGTTGTAATACCTCCCAGAGAAGAAGACAATGCTCTTATATCTTTATCAATCTGTGTTACATCATCTTTTGAATCTGAAGAAGTTTTATCCGCGGCACCTGTTTCAGTCCCTCTCCCTATCTTCCCGACGCTTAAATATTTCAATATGTTTTCTTTGGTAAATTCTTCAATGCTGTAGGGAAGCATATCCTTGAGGTCTTGTGAATTTATTTTAAACAAGTCATACAGTCCCGTCTTTTTGGCCGCGAAACACGAAAGGATTTTTGCCGCGATTTTCTCCTGTGAATCTTTTATCTTTTCCCAGTTTTTTATAACAACATCAATAACATTGCTGTGATATTTATTAAGAGCTTCAAGTTTTGTTCTTGCCGCTTTTGTTTCTAGCCCGACACAGTCTTTTATGGCGGATTTAATCTCTCCTGTTGTTTCACGTATCGCTTGTCTGGATGCCATAAAAAATGAATCGGCGGCAGCAAGGCCTTCCGCCATATCTTCGTAAGACAAAGCATAATATCCTGCAAGCTCAATAATAATCGATTCCCTCAATTCGCGTTCATTTTTATCAATCTGATTATCCCCGGCAACTTCCGGAGCGTTAGCCTGCATATCTCTGTCCGTCAGCCTGAAATTGGCATCATTCAGAGCTTCTCCGTCTTTATTTTTTATCTCAAGCCATTGGCCGCCAACTCTAACATAAATCTTAAGAGCCCCTTTTTCATTCAAATCGATGTTCCCGTCTTTATCTTTGTCCTGCCAAATATAAAGAGTCCTTTCGCTTGCAGTTTTGTCTTGCGTATAGCCTAAAGGAATTTCCGGATTATCAACATAATTACGATCTGCTCTTTTTGTTTCTTCTGATTGCTCCCCGACACTTTGTGAAGACTGAGAAGATTCTCCAGGCCCAAGAAGTCCGCCTGCTTTTGTTCTCCTTATGATTTCGCTTCCAGGCGCAATATAAGAACCTCCAGCTGCCCCACCAACATTTAAGTCCGCCATAAAATTCCCTCCTTATAAAATAAAAAAGCCCACCTGTTTTTCTTTAAGTGAGCTTGTGTACAGCCAAAATTTAATAACAGGCAATTAAAATTTGGCTGGAAAAGTATATTATCTTATTACATCTATATTATCGGTTTATGAGGGAAAAAACTTGCATGGAAATTGCGGGGATAAGCACGCAAGCCCTCTCCTCGCTATATCTTCAACTTGGTTGTTATATAGATAAAAATATCTATGAAGCTTTGATTAACTTAATGTCCAGGCCGCTTAAAATTGAGGATTAGCATTTTTCAAGTTAATTCCAGACTAACATTTTACCTTCACTTTTGGCGCTTTTCATAATGGCAGATTCTTTATCTATGTTTTTAAATTCTTCTGGAGTATATCCTATAATATCCAACGGAACGGATCTTGTAATAACATCTCCCATTTGTGCAAGAGATAAAAGTTCAAGCCTTTTTAGAAATCCCATTTTCTCAAAACTAGGAGAAATCACTATGAAGTCCAAATCGCTATTGTCATTAATTTTCCCTGTTGCATAACTGCCAAATAAAAATACCCCCTTAACCTTTATCTGTTTAGGAATGTTTTTTAAATAAGTTTTTATTATTTTTTTTGTATTATATTTTTTTCTATACATTCAAACGCCTCTTTTGTGTTTTTAAAGTGTTCTTTTGCAGTTTTTTCGTTATACCTTAAAATCGGTCCCTTATAAGTTATGTCTGGATATCGGGCAGGCTGATAATGTGGATTCAATGTGGCAACATATTCTTCAATTTCTTTGGATAATTTCAATCCGCTCTCTTGGAGCAAATAAATCAAGTTGTGAACTTTTTTGGGCATACCACCGTTAGAAACTATAAAAGTTTTCAATATTTTTTCTATAGCTTGATGACAATGTAATACTGTTAACTGATAAGAATAAAAAGATTTTGGGTGTGTTACCAAAACTTCAGCAGCTTCCAAGTCGGCTTTAGCATAATTTAACCATTTTTCAACATGAGTATTCATTTAAAAATAATTATCCCATACAATTGCAGTAATTTGCAACCAAAAGGTTATGAACCCGCATTATGAGCGTGTTGCAAAATATTTATTTTTGTCAAGGACACCTGCGACTGAACGCCGCGGTTTCCTAAGGTTTAAACTCAATTGTCACTGAATTTTTGCTTTTTAACTCTCCACTTTTTTTACTCGCTATCAATTTGGCAAAATCATTAGCCCAAGTTCCTCGAGTTGTCATTCCTGTTATAAGCGCCTCTACAACTTGATAAACAACATCAGCCAAACTTGCAGGCAAGGCTTTACCTGTTGGGCTGGCAAGTGTTAATTCTCCTTTTTCCCCTTTTGTTATTTGATAAAACTTCATCCCATTAAAACTTATAATAAAACTATCTCCTACCTTCATTGCAGACTTTATAGTCCCTGCCTGCTTTAGATAATCCCCGCTCCCAAGCGGGATTGTTTTTCCAGAAGAGCTTGCCTTCTCAGCCCCTGCCGCTGCTGAAGCAGCAGATCCAGCCTTCTCCACTTTTTTCCCTGAAACACCAGGCGCTGTCTTTTTGCCTTTATTTCCAGCTATTGCTTCATCAAGATTTATATTTTCATCTGCTTCAACGTTAACAGTATTATCAATAAAAGCACGCTCTACTGCTTTAGGGTCATTCCCAATCGCATTCTCAATAGCCTCTAAAGCTGTGTCTTGTGTAATTTGTACCTTATTAATAACAATAACAACATTGTCTGGAGCAGTTTCAAAATATTCTAATATATCCTGCGCAACTCTTTTTCTTTCTACAGCAATATTAACAGCTGACCTTCCCGCGTTTCCCGCTTTTGGTGGAACTGGCGGAGAACTCGTCTCTGAATTATAAATTTTATCAGTACTTGCAGCAGTTAAGTTCGACAGCCACTCTCTCAAGTTTTTAGATTTAGCATTAGTAGCCGCAGTATTTTGATCAGGGCCAATAACTGCTTCAATCATAGCATTTAAACTTATCCCCGCAGCAATGGCCACTTCATTGGATTTAGTTATATCAACAGAAACAGCTTTTATGCTTCCACGTTCCACCCAAAGCTTATAATATCCGCTATTATCCACCTTTTTTAAATATGCAGGATTCCCTTTGCTAATAAATCCGGCCTTGCTTAAAATTATCTCTGAAACTTTTTCGGCGGTCCATTTCCATGTTGAGATATTGCTATCAACTGTTAAGTTAATAGACATATCTGTCACAGGAGCTGAAGTACTAGCCTGAGTAGCTGCTGAAGCATTTGCAGGCGCGGCAGAAGAAGGGGCAGAAGATGAGCCGGATGAATTAGAAGCTGCCGGTTTTTGAGGATTTAGCCAGCTAGCCAGAGTTGAATCATCATAAAAAAAGTCTCCAAATGGCGCGTATCTGTTTTGAGCTGTAAAGCTTGTAGGACTCAAACCATTAAACTGCTTGCGAATCAAAGCCGTTAGTTCTGTCGAAAAACTGCTTGTATCATATTGAGAAAGCAATGCAAGAAACAAGAGCTGGTCAACATTTTGAGGATTGCTTGTAATAATAGGCGAATCATCGGGGACTTCTTCACTTTTCAAAAATATAAGGAAATTAGCAGGAGTGTCATCTTTGGCAGGAGCGGTAGCTTGTCTCCATCCCTCATATTGACCCTCAATATGAGTCTTAGCAGAACTTCTTGCGTTTGGGATTCCCTCGTCTTCACGATGCACAGCATCAGCATTAGCATAATACATTGCTTCCACTAAGGCTTTCCCCTCATCAGTATTTACGTCAATACCATGCGCCGCTCCCCAGGTATACATGCCTTTTAGAGAAGCCGTTAATTCTGCCGTTGTAATTATCCCATTGCTGCCTGTTCCATTCACATCTGCCCAACTACTATCAATAACAACATCTATTTTGGCTTTTGTTATGCCCAGTGCTGCTAATTCTGCATTTGTTAAATTATCATCAGCAATATTAATAGTTACAGCATCAGTATCAGTGCTTAATTGTCCGTTTTTAACTTTTGCTTCTCCATCATTTTTTAACTTTTCAACAACATCTTTTTGAACTTTTCTCCCGGAAAGATATTTCACATACAACCCGGCAGCAATACTTGTTGCATCCCATGTCATAATTTTTCCCTCCTCTAAAAAAACAAAAAGTCCGCCTGTTTTTTTATACATTGCGAACTTGTAGGGTTGATCAAATATTAATAACAGGCAACTAATGTTTGATCGCGAGTATATTAGTTTTTCTCGTCTATATTATCGTAGCCAACTTCAAAAAACTTGCATGGGATATGAATAATCGGGGTAAATGTGATTTAGTATTTTGCTGCGAATTAATAGCGGGTTTTCTTCATTGTCTTATTGTTGTAAGTCAGGAGTTAAAAGCCATCGATAGGCAGGAAGAATCTCTATTGTCTTATTGTCAATTTTTATGGTGTCTGCCATTGATTTTGTAATGATGAACCCTTTTTCGATTTTTAGTTCCCCCATAGCCGCGAGAAGGGCTCTAATTTCTCTTTTTTTTGTAAGATCGTTTTCTATGTTTTTAGAAACCTGGAACAAAAAAAACATACCTTTTTTCTTTAATAAGAAATCCACCTCAAAATTATTTTTGGTTTTATAATAAAAAAGCTCGCCTTTTTGCTTCCTTAGATGAAGGAAAACAGCATTTTCCAAAAATCTTCCATAATCTTCGGAAAATCTAAAAGAAACAACATTTGAAAGACCGGTGTCCGCGGAATATATTTTCTTTAGCGCCTTCTGCTGTGTTTTTAAAGAGTAAGAAAATTGCGGCAAATCAAAAATCAAAAATGCTTCCTTGAAATAAGAAATATATTCAGCCGCAATCTCTTTTGATAAATCTAAAGATTCTGCCAAAGATGAAACAGATAAAGTTTTTGAGGAATTGGTTAATAAATAAATCCCTAGTTTTTCAAGAGCAGCCTTGTTTCTTACGTCATGCCTTTTAATGATGTCTTTTTCTAAAATATCCAAATAATATTGTTTTAGCAATTCTTCATCTTTGCTCACGGCAATTTTAGGAAATCCTCCTATTTTCAAAAAAGCATCAAAATATTTTTCAAGCTTTATTTTATTTAAAATTAATTCTTTTTCTGTATTAATTTGTATATTATTAAAACTTAACCATTCTTTAAAATCTAAAGGCATTAATTCATAAGATTTATGCCTTCCTGTTATAAGCGAAGATAGTTCGCCTCCCAAAAGCTTGGAAGATGATCCCGTTATAAAAATTCGATATTCTTTGCTTTCATAAAGTTTTCTTATTGCTTTTTCCCACCCGTTTATATTCTGTATTTCATCAAAAAACAAATATTTTATCTTTGCAGAATAAAATTCTTTAAATATTTCTATGATCCTCTCTATTGTTTGGGGTTGATTATTGTTAATAAAAAAAGGATCTTCGAAATTTATATAGATCCAATCTTTTTTGTCTATGAACTTTCTGATGATAAGTTTTAATAAAGAGGACTTCCCGCTTCTCCTTGGCCCCGCAATATCAATAACTTCGCTGCTAAAAACATCTATATCTTCCAATATAGACCTATAAAATAAAGTTTCCTTTTTTACCACTTCATGCCAAAAATCTATAACTTTTATGATTTCTTCTTTTATCAACATAGCAATGTATAGACTACTATCTTTCATAATTATTGTCAAGTATGTTTTGGATTGATATGCCTATTGCATTTCGCAGCGCGCCCCTTATTTGTTAAGGAAGTACGATTTTCACTGTCTCCTATATTAATGGATTTGCATATTTGTATTTCCCATGATACAATATTTTTTGTATTTGTATTATACATAGGAGATGACTTGTATGGATGCCAAAGAAAAACTAAAAAAAATCATGGTTGAGTGGGGCTCTTTTGAGCTACCCAAGTTGCATGAAAGAGATTTTGAAGTTTCTTTTTTAAAAGGGGAAGAAATTCTTTCTATAATAGGAGCTAGGCGGGCAGGAAAGACTTATTTGTGCTATCAAATAATAGAGAGCCTTATAAAAACAGTGCCAAAGGACAACATATTATATGTGAATTTTGAGGATGAGCGGCTGCAGCCTTTGCTAGGTTCGGAACTTTCCTTGTTATGGGAAACTTATCTGGAGTTTTTCTCTGTTGATTTAAATAAAAAAGTTTATTTATTTTTAGATGAAATACAGAATGTGCCGAACTGGTCTTTGTGGGCAAGAAGAATAATAGAGCAGAATAAGAATTTGAAACTGATAATAACAGGTTCCTCCTCTAAGCTTTTAAGCAATGAGATTGCTACCGAACTTCGCGGAAGGACGATAAGTTTTACTGTATATCCTTTAAGTTTTAACGAATATTTAAAATCCAAAAACATATCTCCAGATAAAAAAAATATTTTATACAACTCAAAAGAAAATATTATAATAAAAAAAGAATTCCATAAATATTTTAGCGGTGGAGGGTTCCCTGCGGTTTTGAAAAGCCTTTATCCTGATGAATTGTTAAAAGAATATTATAAGGTTATGTTCTATAGAGATTTAATAGAACGCCATAAGATAAAAAATATCAAACTTTTGGAGGATTATTTAATCCTGATAATGGATCAGGTCGGTAGTTTGTCATCAATTTCATCTACCGCTAAAAAATTGGAAGAGCTTGGGCATTCTTTCAGCAAAAACACTCTTAGTAATTTTTCTAAATATGCTGAAGAGATCTTTTTAATATTTGAAGTAAAAAAATATACTTATAAGATAAGAGAACAAATGAGGAATCCTAAAAAAATATACGCGATTGACCATGGCATGCTGCAGGCGATTCGTTTTTCCTTTTCTTCAAACTATGGCAGAATATTGGAAAATATTGTTTTTATGGCGCTAAAAAGGACAAAAAAAGAGATTTTTTACCACGCGGATAAAAAAGAATGTGATTTTATTTTAACTGATAAAGGAAAGGTTTTACAGGTAATCCAAGTATGTAAGCTATTTTCAGATTCAAAAATAAAAGAAAGAGAGATTGAAGGCTTAATGGAAGCCTTAGAGGCTTATGATTTAAAAGAAGGTTTAATACTTACCGAAGATACAATTGATAATATTGTTGTAAACAACAAAAAAATAGTTGTCTTGCCTGTTTGGTTTTGGCTTTTATCTCTTTAACTCCTCAGCTCCTGACTTTCTCTTTTGTGTATCACAGACAACAGCCCTCACCCAACATTCAGACAAAAGAAGACTTTTTGCTTGGAGAAAGTCAGTATCCACTTTCTCGCGCTAGCCATAAAGCATAAATTAAGAGTTTTTAAAAACCCGTGCTATAATTTTTTTATGACTTCCATATTTATAACAGGAACTGACACCGGCGTGGGGAAAACTTACATAACAGTTTTATTGGCAAAATATTTAATGCGGGAAGGCCATAATGTCGGCGTCATGAAGCCTATTTCAACAGGTTCTACAAAAGATGACGACGCAAGACATCTAAAAAAAATTCTTCATCTAAAAGAGCCTCTCGATCTAATCAATCCGATACACTTAAAACTACCTCTTGCTCCTTACTCCGCCTCAAAAATCTTAAAAAAGAAAATTGCGCTTAAAAAAATATTTGCCGCTTTTAAAAAACTCCAAAAACTTCACGACATTGTCATTGTCGAAGGGATAGGAGGCGTCCTGGTTCCTATTTTAAAAGATTATTTTGTCGCGGATTTAATAAAAGACATGGGCATTTCCGCTTTAATTGTTGCTCGCCCGGGGCTTGGGACAATAAACCATACCCTTTTAACAATAGAAGCGCTAAAAGCAAGAAAAATAAAAATAGCCGGAATTGTTATAAACAAATATACAGGAAAAACCCTATCAGAAAAAACAAATGCTGAGGCATTTTTTGAAATTTCAGAGATACCTAATTATACCTGCGGTTGTTCGGAGGGAGATTTTTCAATTTTAGACAAAATTTGGGCGGCATGCTCTTTGTCTTCAGGATAAAGTTGGCTGCAAATCCTAAGAGCCCTGCACATTTCTTCATTGGTTTTCCAGTCATCAGCATTTTTATTTAAATAATCAAGCGTTTTGGCTCTCTGTGGTCCGTAAAGCGCGGAAACTAATCCGTGCAGCTTAATTATCATTTCGTGTGCCATGTTCTTTTCCAGTCGAAACAAACAGAGCAAAACTTGTATTTTGTCCATATAAAAAAATGCTATACTTAATAAAATGGCAAATAAGAGCCTTCAAAACAAGGATAAACAATACATATGGCATCCTTTTACTCAAATGGAAGATTGGGAAAAAAACGACCAGCTTGTAATTGAAAAAGGAGACGGAATCTATCTATACGATACGGATAAGAATAAATATATAGACGGGATCTCTTCCCTTTGGGTCACAATACATGGGCATCGCAAAAAAAAAATCAATCAGGCAATAATTAAACAATTAAACAAAGTAGCTCACTCTACGCTCCTCGGTCTGGCTAATGTTCCATCGATTGAGCTTGCTAAAAAACTTGTTGAGATAACGCCAAAAGGATTAAATAAAGTCTTTTACTCTGATAACGGGTCGACTGCTGTTGAAATCGCGCTTAAGATTGCGTTTCAATACTGGCAACAAGTAAATGTCCAACATCCAATGTCCAATGTCCAATTAAAAAACAGAAAAACAAAATTCATAACATTAAAGAATGCGTATCATGGGGATACTGTAGGGTCAGTTTCGGTTGGGGGGATTGATCTGTTTCACGAAATATACAAGCCCCTTCTCTTTAAAGCCTTCCAAGTTTCAACAAATTTAAAAGAAGTGGAAAAAGTTATGAAAACCCATCACAAAGAAGTGGCGGCAATGATTGTTGAGCCGCTTATCCAGGGAGCGGCGGGAATATTGCTTCAACCAAAAGGATTTTTAAAAGGGGCGAGAAGCCTTTGCACAAAATACAACATCCTGCTTATATGCGATGAAGTGGCAACAGGGTTTGGCAGGACGGGGAAAATGTTTGCGTGTGAACATGAGGGAGTTTCTCCCGACATTATGTGCGTCGCAAAAGGATTGACAGGGGGCTATCTCCCCGTAGCAGCAACTTTGACGACTGATGAAATTTACAATGCATTTCTGGGCTCGTATGAAAGCAAAAAAACATTTTTTCACGGCCACACATATACGGGGAACCCTCTCGGCTGCGCCGCGGCTATTGCCAATTTAGAAATATTTGAAAAAGAAAAGACTTTACAAAAACTACAGCCTAAAATAAAGTTCATGAAAAAATCGCTTGAGAAATTCAAACAACTAAAACATGTCGGTGAAATAAGGCAATGTGGTTTTATGGTCGGAATTGAACTGGTTTCCGACAAGAAGAGAGTTGGGCATCAAGTAATTTTGGAAGCCAGAAAGCGCGGCGCAATTCTGCGGCCGCTAGGAGATGTAATAGTCCTCATGCCGCCACTTGGGATTACTTTGCAAGAATTAAAGAAACTTCTTGAGATAACTTATGAGGCGATTAAAAAAATCACCCTCCAGCCATAAACTTAACAAATTCTACCCTATCGCCATTTTTAACTTTATATTTCTGAAAGCTCTCTTTAGGGACAACTTCACTCTCATTTATTTGCACTACAATCCTGTAAGGGTTTAAATTAAAATACTGCAAGAGAGTAAAAACCGTAAGCTCTTTTTCAAACTGATATTCTTTTCCATTTACAATAATTTTTATCATAACCCTCATTTTTTTTTCTGTATTTGATCTTTCTTTTTTATATCACCTAGAAACTCCCTCTCCCTCTGGGAGAGGGTTCATACCTGTAAACTCTCAAAACTCCTAAGATTGGGTGAGGGCTTTGTCCCAGTCCTTAAAAACCGGCTCATACCCTTTAAGCTTGATCGCTTGCGAAACTTCTTCAACGCTCCTCTTATCTGACACATTAAACTGCTCACCCTCTTGGTTGCAATTTAAATATCCCCCAGGGCTTGTCTTTGATTCCGCGCTCATCTGCGTTGTTCCAAGTGAAATTAAATTATCTCTAAAGGTTCCACTCTCACGAGTAGAAAGAACAAGCCCGGCTTGCGGCAGAAACAATCGAAGGGCGCATAACATCTGGACAAGCTGCTTGTCAGAAATAGGATTTATTGGTTTGAAATTGGCTCCCGATCCCTGTATTCTCGGGAAAGAAATTGAAATTTGCGACTTCCAAAATTTTTTCCTAAGATATGAAGCGTGAAGGCCGACGCAAGCTGCCTCTTTTTGAAATTCCCCAAGCCCCAAAAGAGCTCCTATATTTATTCTGTAGAAACCCACCCTCCCCGCCCTCTCCGGCGTTGCCAAACGAAACTCATAGTCGGATTTTGGTCCTGCGGGATGAACCTTTTTATAAATCTCTTTATCATAAACCTCTTGATAAATAGTTATTCCATCTACACCAACGGAAAAAAGCTCTTTATATTCGTTCTCTTCCAAGGGGAAAATCTCGATAGAAATGGATTCAAATTTTTTGTGCAAAGTAGAAACAATCTCTTTTAAATATGCAATTGAAACAATACCCTTTTTTTCGCCGGAGACCAAAAGGATGTGCCGAAATCCGCGATCATATAGAAAATCGGCCTCTTTTATAACTTCAGAAACAGAAAGAGAAATCCTCTTCCCTGAAACCTTTTGGTTGAAACCGCAATAAATACAAGAATTATCACATTCATTACTTAAATATATTGGGGCATATAGTAAAATCGTCTTCCCAAAAAACTTTTGTGTAATCATTTGAGCTTTTCTCGCCATTTCTTCCAGATAATTAACCGCCGTTTCAGACAAAAGAATAATATAATCTTCAAATGTTATTTTTTCTTTTGACAAAATGCTTTTGACCTCTAAATCAGATGCATGTTCAGAAATAGAAGATATTTTTGAAAAATCGGTCTTATTTAAAACATCAATAAACTTCATCTTAAAAAACCGGTCAAAGGACTTGACGCTGAAGCTGTTTTTTGTGATCCTCGAATCCCTACGGAAAAAGCCTTGCGCCCCGCCATAACTGCCAATTTAAACGCTTCCGCCATTTTAATAGGATCGCTTGCAATTGCTATAGCGGTATTTACCAGCACCGCATCCGCTCCCATCTCCATTGCAAGTGCCGCATGTGAAGGAGCTCCGATTCCCGCATCCACAACAACTGGGATATTCGCCTGTTCTATGATAATTTCAATCGCTTCTTTTGTCCTGATCCCCTGATGCGAGCCTATTGGAGAACCGAGCGGCATAACAGTTGCGCAGCCTGCCTCTTCAAGCCTCTTTGCCAAAACAGGATCGGCATTTATATAAGGGAGGACAATAAACCCTTCTTTTACAAGAATCTCGGCTGCTTTTAGTGTCTCTATGGGATCGGGCAATAAATAGTTTGGATCGGGAGTGACCTCCAATTTTATCCAATTCCCAATTCCCATCCCCTTTGCAAGACGAGCCAAACGAACCGCTTCATCCGCATCTCTGGCTCCGGAAGTATTTGGAAGTACGAGATATTTTTTCTTATCAATAGCATCAAGGATATCTTCGTTTTTTGCGTCGAGGTCAACCCTTCGCAATGCAACTGTTACAATTTCCGTTTCTGCCGCGGCAAGAGCTTTTGACAATATTTCATTTGAAGGAAACTTGCCCGTACCAAGAAAGAGGCGCGAAGAAAAAGTTTTACCGGCAATTTTTAAAGTCATACATCCATTATACTATGCTCCTTAAAATGGTGCTATAATTGATTAAGAGGTGAAGTATGACAGAAGAAAAAAAACTTTCATTTGATGAGCTCTTAAAACAAATCAGCGACTTTGAAGAAACAGTCCACAATCTTTCAAAAAACGTAGCAACACTTAAAGAGAACTTATTAAAAAAGAAAGAAAAATACGGTACCGATATATCAAAATGGCCGGAGAAATAAATAGCCCCACGGGGATTCGAACCCCGGCCGTTAGCTTGAAAAGCTAATGTCCTAACCCCTAGACGATGGGGCCGCCTATATTATAAGAATATCAAATTTCGCCTGCCTTTTCAAGAAATCTCTGGATTTATCACAAACATTTTCCATTAATGAGTAAGTTGTTCTCTTTGAAATTATTCAATGAATTGCTTTAATAACAATCTGAACTTATCAGCCTTCTCAATAAAAGGCGCATGTCCTGCTCCTTTAAAAATTTCAAGCTTGGAATTTGATATTTGACTGTTCATGTATTTAGATGACTCAACTGGAACCACATTATCCTGATTTCCATGGATTAAAAGCGTTGAAATTTTAATTTGCGGAAGAAAACTTCTGAAATCCTCTTTTTTCAAGCGCTCAAACCATAAAGCAAAGTCTTCTTTTTTATGGGCGGGAAGTTTTTCGATAAGATAATCATGATCGCTATTGCCAAAAATCAGCCGATAAAAATATCGCATCCCTTCTTTATAATCAGCCATAAATTTCCTCTCTAATTTTCGCAAAAGAGCAGGATTTACGCCATATGGATAGTCATTGCTTTTGAGATATTTTGCAAATGAGGAGACAAGAACCAATCCTTTAACCTTTTGAGGATATTCGTTACATAACTTAAACGCCTTCCATCCCCCCATTGACCACGCGACAATAACAACGTTTTCCAGTTCATCAATTTTTTCGGCATCTGTTGTCACGTTAAAATCTTTTGAAAATTCTTTTACTTGAGCATCCCAGATAGCAGAGCCTGTTGCAAACCCGTGGAGGAAGAGGAGTGTTGTCATTTTTCTAAACATCTAATCGAAGTATAAACTAACCGCTTCTTTTATGTTTTTTATTGCTTCATCCACTGTATCGCCTTGTGAGACAGCGTCAATTTCAAGGCATTCAGCAACATATTTTTCTCCTTTATGAATATATACTGTTAATGTAGGCTCTCTCATAAACTACACCCCCCTATTGATTTATTAAATTATATCACAGTTTCATATTGAAACTATGGGCTATATCACCAGATAACCATGATATAATTTAATATGACTTACAAAACCCTTTCAAGGCAGATAATCGAAGGGAAAAAAATCTCCTTTGATAAAGCTCTGCAGTTAATCAAAACTTCTGATGGCGACACTTTCGATCTCCTCTCCGCCGCGAACCATATTAAGCAAAATTTCAAAGGTAATAAAGTAAAACTTTGCGCGATAATTAATGCAAAATCGGGAAAATGCTCTGAAAACTGCTCCTTCTGCGCACAATCGGTTCATCACAAAACAAGCTCCGATGTGTATCCGCTGATGTCGGATGAGGATATATTCTCCGCCGCGAAAAATTCGCAGGATAAAATGGGGGCTACTTGTTTTAGCGTTGTAACTTCTGGAAAGTCGATCGTAAAAGAAGATGAACTCTCAACAATCGGTTCCGCAATAAAAAATATAACCGATAAAACAAACCTTAACCGCTGTGTTTCTATGGGAACATTGTCAAAAAACCAGATTGAGGAGTTAAAATCAAAAGGGCTGAAGCGGTTGCATCATAACTTGGAAACGGCGGAAAGTTTTTTTGATAATGTTTGCACGACTCATACTTACAAAGAGAGGTTAGAAACGATAAAAGCCGCGAAAGAGGCAGGGCTTTCCGTCTGCTCCGGCGGGATATTCGGACTCGGAGAAACTTTGGAACAAAGAATTGAGCTTGCATTTACTTTGAGAGAATTAGATGTCGAATCTGTTCCGATAAACATATTAAATCCGATAGAAGGGACTCCTGCGGCAAAAAACTATAAACAGATGGAGCCTCTTGAAGTTTTAAGGCTTATCGCAACATATAGATTCATCCTGCCAAAGGCTGATATCGGAGTTTTTGGTGGAAGAGAAAGAGCCTTGCGAGACCTTCAGCCGCTCATGTTTATGGCAGGAGCAAATGTTACATTGGTCGGCAATTATTTGACGACAAAAGGCCAAGCACCGGAAAAAGATTTGCAAATGATTGCCGATTTGGGACTTAAGATTGACAAATATTCGGCTTGACCAAAAGCTTTCCTAGAAAATTTTTCCAAAGCATAGTTTGTAGTTCAACTCATAATTTCACAAAACCGTGTTATAATTTTTTTCTTATGCTCGAATTTATAAACCAAGAATTAGAGAGTCTCAAAAAATCAGGCCTTTACAGGCCGCTCAAGACTATTGAAAAGATCGATGGTTCCAAAATATACATCGACGGGAAAGAGCTTATCTGCTTTTGCTCAAACGATTACCTCGGCCTTTCCAATCATCCAAAAGTAAAAAAAATGGCAATAGAAACCATAAAAGAGTTTGGTGTCGGGGCTGGCGCTTCTCGTTTAATTTCAGGGAATACAATAATCCATGAAGAATTGGAAAAGAAAATCGCCAAGTTTAAAAAAAGAGAGTCCGCGATCGTTTTTTCAACAGGCTACATGGCAAATATAGGCGCAATAACGGCATTAACAGACGAAAAAGACACAATAATTATCGACCGCCTAAACCACGCGTCAATAATCGACGCCTGCAAATTGTCAAAAGCCCGCCTGCAAGTATACTCCCATAAAGACATGATAGCTTTGGAGAAAATTCTTGCAAAATCAGATAAATATAAAAAGCGGCTAATTGTCACCGATTCTATTTTCAGTATGGACGGAGATATCGCTCCTCTTCCACAAATTGCAAAACTTGCAAAAAAATATAACGCGATAACGATGATCGATTGCGCCCATGCGACAGGGGTTCTTGGGGAAAACGGGCGGGGAGCCGAAGAACATTTTGGGATTGAAGGACAAATTGATATTGTAATGGGAACTCTCTCGAAGGCCGTAGGGAGTTTGGGCGGGTTTATCGCGGGAAGTTTTGAGTTAATTGATTTTTTGAGGAATAAAGCGAGAAGTTTTATATATACAACCTCTCTCCCTCCTTCTATTTGCGCCGCATCAATCGCCGCATTAGAAATAATTGAAAACGAGCCGCAATTGAGGAAGAGGCTCTGGGATAATATCGGTTTTTTCAACCGTCGTAGAGCCGCGATTAATCGCGACCCTACGACGGAAACCCCTATCATTCCGATTATAATCGGCAACGAAGAAAAAACTATGGGAATATCAAGAAAGCTTTTTGAAGATGGTCTTTTCGTCTCAGGCATACGATTCCCGACAGTTGCAAAAGGAGAGGCACGCCTGCGTATAACAATTACAGCAAACCATTCAAAAAAAGAGCTAGAAATGCTTAGCAACCTTCTAGCTCTGATATAATCAGCTTAACTTAATCAACCTTGATTTGCTTTCTTTTCCCTTTTTAACGCGCGCTTTTCTTTAAGTGATAATTTTGCAACCTTTTTAACGTTTTTTTGTCCGCCTTGTTCCTTGTTTGCCATATTTTCTACACCCCCTTTAAATCAAAATAATTATAAACAGAATCAAGCGTGTAAGCAAGCGATTAATCCTTCTCTTCTTCTTTAATCTCTTTCAAAATATCAGTCACTTTTGTTTCCTGTTTTTTCAGTATGTCTTTGCAGGTTTTAATATATTCCAAAGCTTTTTTCAGCCGCTCTTCCAACTCATCAATCTCAATCTTCCCTTCGCGCAATTCATCAAAAATCTTTTCAAGTCCCTCATACGCGACTTTGTAACTCCCCTTTTTAGCAGCCATGCTTTACCTCCTTTTCAACTACTTCTCCGTAAATAAGGCCGTCCTTAAGTTCAACCGCAATCCTTTCAGAAATAGCGACATCATCAATTTTCTTAATGATTTTACCTTTTGTAGATCTTGTAATGCTATAGCCCAGCCTTAATGTATTAACAGGATCAAAAATTGCGAGCTTCTCCTCATAATGCTTAAAGTTTTCCTCTGCTCTTTTTAAAAAAACAGAAACAGAGTTTGTTAAATTCTCCGACAATTCTGAAACATCCCTTTTCCCGCTTTCAATATAAAATTTCCCTTCTGAATTTATATCTTTTATTATTTCATGCAGATCCATTTTACCTTGCCCCAACAACTCCCATGCTTCCCTGTAAATTCCGTCAATTAATTGCGATATTGCCATCTCATACTGTAAGGCGGCATTAACCAAAAAAGCGGCAACAGCAGTCGGTGTCTTGAAATTTATATTGGCAACCATATCAGTTACGGATAAATTTATCTCATGACCAATCCCAGTAATGACGGGAATTGGACATTCTCCTATAGCTCTCCCGATTTTCTGGTTGTCAAACCATTTCAAATCGGTCACAGCCCCTCCTCCACGGACAATAACAACAACATCATAATCGTTCTTTCTTTTAACAATCTTATCAAAAGCCAAAACAACTTCCTTCTCAACCATCTCCCCCTGAACCGCAGCATGGTAAAAATCTATTCCAAAAGCATATTTTGAAGATTTTATTTCGCTTACAAAATCGTTAAAACCGGCGCTCCCACGCGAGGCGATAAGGGCAATCCGCAAGGGACACAGAGGGATCGGAAGTTGTTTGTTTTTGTTATGCAGACCAAGGTCTTTTAACTCGTTGTAAATTTTTGCCCGCGTAATATGAAGCTCGCCAATAGTCACCGAAGGTTCTATTTCTTTGGCAATAAGTTGGAATCTCCCAGCCTTAGGCCACAAATCAAGTTGGCATTTTAATTGGACGCAAAGCCCGTCTTTAAGCGACAATGTCCTGTCAACAGCTCTAAGGTCGCGCGTAATATCCCAAAAATCATTTCCCCAACACATTACCTGAACCTGGCTTAAAACATTATTAGTCCCTTCTTCTTTTTCGCATAAAAGGAAACTGGCATATCTTTTGTCAGCCTTAAACCCGAGAATTTCACCCTTTACCCAAACTCCGTCAGGATGAAGATTTTTTAAATAGTATTTAACCGCATTGTTAAGTTCGCTTACCGAAAAAGTCTTCTCCATTTTTTTATTTTTCCCAAAAAAACTTGTCTTTGCGGATTCCGGTTTCTTTTTTGCTTTGAACAGCAGATTCTTTAAACTCTCCGTAATCGTCCCAGCTGATCGCATCATCTTCTTTGCCGCTGATTGTAAAATTATCGTTGTCATCTCTTTTGAAAACCGGCTTTTCATCTTCAACCAGCCATTTTTCATAACGATGTTCCGATATCTCTTTTATAAATCTGCTCGCCTTTAAAACAATTTCGCCCTCTCTTGAATGATAAACAATAGGATATGTCAAATAGAGCTGATCTTTACTTCTTGTAGACGCGACATAAAACAATCGTCTCTCTTCTTCGAGTTCTTTCGGATTATTAAATGTAAGATATGAAGGAAATCGTCCCTCCGCAAGCCAAATGACAAAAACGATTTTCCATTCAAGCCCTTTTGCCTGATGAACAGTCGTCAAAACAACCGACTCTTTCTGTTTTTCCTGCGGTGTTTGAGCAATCTCCTCTGCAGACGCTCCGCCTAAAAGAGCCAAGGTGGAAAGGAATCCTTCAATATCGTATTCTTTCGCATAATTTGAAAGCTCTTCGATTTCATCAATCCGCATTCCGCCGTTAGGATATGTCATCCTCAAATAATCGGCATATCCATTTTCCACAATAGTCGACATCATAATAGAAGGATTGTTTATCATTTGGGATAAAACTTTTATCAATGCCTGGAATTTGATAAAAGGCTCTTTACTCCCTCGAGAAACATTTGACGATACAAATTCTTTTGTTATTTCATTAAGAGGTTCCGCGGAATTTTTGGCAAGCTTTACTATCTTTTCCGCAGTCTTCTGTCCAACTCCGGGGATAAGCTTTAAAATTCTCAACCAAGATAAAGAATCGACAGGGTTGTGAAAAACTTTAAGGTATGCCAAAATATCTTTTATATGAGCCTCTTCAAACAGACGCATCCCTGACCTGACTTCGTGAGGAATCCTTCGGCGGGTCAACTCCATTTGCAACTCAAGGCAATGGTAATGAGAGCGATAGATAACAGCCATTTCAGAAAGAGGTATCCCTTCATCATGAAGCTCCAAAACCCTCTGCGCGACAAAAGAGGCCTGTTTGTAAACATCCTGGAACGAAGCGAGCGCAGGAGTTACCCCTCTTTTGCGAACAGGCCTTAATATTTTTTCAAATCGTTCCACCGCGTTACTTATACTGTCATTTGCAAATTCGAGGATTTCTGGTGTTGAGCGGTGATTTAATTCAAGTTTGTAAATTTCACAATTTGGGTATCTTTTGGGAAAATCGATTATGTTGCGGAACTCCGCCCCACGGAAGGAGTAAATGCTTTGCGAATCGTCCCCCACTACCATTAGGTTGCGATGGGTTGAAGCTAAAAGATCAATAATTTGCGACTGGATCAAATTGGTATCCTGATACTCGTCTACAAGAATATGTTCAAATTTTTGAGAATATTCAGCCAAAACTTCGGGATGGTTTTGCAGTAGATAAAGCCATTTGGTTTGTAAGTCATCAAAGTCCATCAGGTTTTGCGCAAGTTTTGCCTCTTCATATTTGCGAAAGACCGGCAGTATTTCGGCCTGAAATTCAAAAAGATGCGGGTATTTATTTTGTATAACCTCGGAAAAAGGCTGGAGGGTATTTGCGATATAGCTGTAAACATCCTGCAAAACATCCCCTTTTGGAAATTTTCTTGTCTTTGTATCGATCCCCGCCTCTTTTATGCTTTTGTCGAATAGGTCTTTTGAATCGGCTCGGTCAAGGATTGTAAAGTTTTTGTCGTAACCAAGTTTCTTGGCATGTTTTCGCAATATTAAATTGCCTATGTGATGGTAAGTCCCCGCCCAAAGTCCTTTTAAGTCCCTGCGAAGGAGCCCTTCAACGCGGAATTTCATTTCACGCGCCGCTTTGTTGGTAAATGTTACCAATAAAATATTGTGTAGTGGAACCCCCGATTCGACAAGATAAGCAACGCGATAAGTTATAGTACGAGTTTTGCCTGAACCAGCTCCTGCGATAACAAGAGACGGCCCTCCCTGTGATTTTACGACAGGAAGCTGTTCATCTGTCAAATCCTTATCATAAGGAATTGTATAATTTGACCCGTTTGGAGAAAAAGAAGGCCTCAAGGTATAAGTTTTTTCCATGGGAATAGAAGTATTATAGCACAAGCTAAAGCCAGCCCTCCACTCTTCGCATTTTTGAGTGGGATGTAGTAACTATTCAAACAATCGCTTTAACAAGTTGTCTGTTGCGGCAAGGGCTGTTTCGGTCTGTCCAGAACCATCATAAGCAAGGGTCGCTATAGGTGTCTCTGAAGATCGCGCTACCAGAAATCTCATTCTTCCTCCTCCGCTAGCGGCAGATTCCATTATTGTAGCTTCCGGAATGTTTTTTCTTCTTAAATTATCAATTGCTGCTTCTGCAACATTGAAATCATGGTCTTTTGATAGAACAAAAAGCCGGTCAATCGGTGTAGCATTAGAGTCTGCAGCAGTTAATCTGAATATACTATCATAACTGTTTGATGCAGCAATCATTATTTTTTTTCTGAACAGCCTAAAGCTCTTAATTTACTAGGTATGATTTCTTCATCTCGAGTATCGCTACGATAAAACGCAACTATTGTTGTTAGAAGATCCCTAACTGATAATTTGTCAGATATAATAGCTTCTCTTACAAGGTGGTAGTTCTTCGCCATAGCGCGTATTATTCTAATTTCTTCACAACCTTTTGCCCGTAAGATTCCAATTATTTCTGCGATTTCAAAATCACCTGAAATTTTGCCAATTTCTCTTGCAAAATTTATAGCACGATTTTATATGTTCAATATCTCTTGTTTTAAAATTTCTTTAATGTTGCCGCTTAAATTATGCACAAAATTCATATCTCCGATAAGCGCTTCCAAATCAAACGCGATACTTCTTGTATCAATTTTTGAAATAGCTGTTAAAAGTTCTTCTTTAAGCATTTTTTCATCTTTAATTCCTTTTAAACATTTTATATTTGGCTTAATTTTTTTCTGTAAATACCACATCAAATCAAAATAGTCTCTTCCTTTTACGCTCGCCAATATATTGCCCTTTTTATCTCTTTTTTCCCATTTGCGATGAAAAATTGCCATAATTTTTGTAGCCATTAAGGTTGGGAGATCAAATGTTTTTATTAAAATTGATTTGTTTTGCTTAAATATGGGAATAATCCGGGTCGTATATTCCTTACATGTAAAATCATTAAAAACTTCTACCTTTAAAAACAGAAAATCAGATCCACCCTTCTCCGACAATTTTAATTCATGCAATATGGGAAATTTTAAATATATCCTAAATTTCTGGATAGCCGCAGTTAAATGCAAGTCGGTCTTTTCTTTGAAATACCTTTCAATATCCCTTGCTAACTCTGATAACTTAATTTCTTTTTTTACATCAACAAAATCCAAATCTTCAGAAAGCCTTTGCAGGTTAAAACAATGCTTTAAGCAGGAACCTCCATAGAAAATAAGTTCACTGTATTTTGAACTGGAATACATAAAATCCAATATCAGAAGCTGTAAATGTTCTTTTAAAATATTTCTTTTAAAAACATTGTTCTGCGATTCTGCAGTTTGTATCAAATTTTTCAATAAATCTTTTGTGGCTTCCATAAATTACTTAAAAATAAATCCTGTAATGCTTCTTAATTTTTTTGATTTTTCCATTTTAATGTATTTTTTAAATTCTTTTAAATCTTTTTCGCTAAAATCATTTAAATTCAAACGCAGTTCTTTGATAGAATCTTCAGTTGTCAAAACATTCTTCCTCAAATATATATAATCAAAAAGAGCCTTGGCCTTTGTCGCTTTATAAATTATAAGACCGCCCTTTTTCAATATGTTAAAACCGCAAAAAAGACGACTACTTATCTTATGGTAGAAAAAATTGCCGAATTTATTTATAAAACGGTTGGTTTTGTTTTTTGTGATGGATGTAAAATTCACAGGCACATCTGTCAATATATTATGCTCGTAGAGTACATACTCTAAACTCAAATATGACGGCTCGCACAAAAGGTTCGAAACAAATTCAATGTATGGCGAAAAACCATCTGATTTTTGGACAGCGTCAACATATGATTTAGAGGTATAAAATCCTTTCTTCAAGCGAATAAGTTTCCCTGCTTTTTGATAACGAGAAAGAAGTATTTTAAGATAATTTTTATTTTTACTTAATCCAATCAGATTATCCAAAGTAAAATAAGGCAGTTTCTCTACCAATGAAACTATCTCGCTGATTTTTGATTTTACACCGTTTCTCATAATATACTGCAACAGTATACTATTAGAAACATCAAAGTCAAGCTGAAATTTTCAAAAAAAAAAAACGATAACAAAATAAGAAACTGGACTAGCAATCAGCATAAGCTTTTTAGTTGAAAATTAAAGGAGCAAAAGAAAATGACAGTAAAAAGTTATCAAGTTGTAATTGGCGAGTATCATAATAGTAAATATTATGGCAGATTTTATAAGAAACCAAGGGGAGTGCTTATTGGCAACTCTTCTACAATAAGACCAACATTAGCTCAAGAACTTAAAGTCGCGGAAACCGCCTTGAAACCTGTTAATCGCGGCGTTAGATTTAATGTTCATTGCGCAAATTTTGCTATACATCAAGCTTTTGCAATAAATGAAAAGATAAGCGTAGAAGGTTATTGGCACGGCAGAGTGGATGGTGAGATTCAGTCTCTTTTAAGAAAAAGCTATGGATTTGTAGGTAAAAAAACAACAGATAGGACAGAGGGAT
The DNA here is from genome assembly GCA_001771535.1 of candidate division WOR-1 bacterium RIFOXYB2_FULL_37_13. Classification (GTDB taxonomy): domain Bacteria; phylum Margulisbacteria; class WOR-1; order XYC2-FULL-46-14; family XYC2-FULL-37-10; genus XYC2-FULL-37-10. The sequence continues at coordinate 49,771 of MEUB01000017.1, read as the reverse complement.
ACTCATTATTTTTAAATGGAGCTCCACAAGATTTCGCAAGGTTTATAAGAAATCATTTGCAAAGCAATGGAACTGTTAACTATTGGTTGGGAGAAAGCGAGGCCGATGCACACCCTAGAATCTTTTTTGATTTAAAAAATTCAGGTGGAATCAAATTAACTAAAATACCTTTTGAGCTATCTTTGTATGAATTAATGCTTGTTGACGATTGATGTCTTGAAGTTAACATTATCTGAATAGTTAACTCCGATTAGTTATACCTATAGCCGTCTCTTGCACTTTAGAAAAAATTATTTGTTCGTCCGTGAATAATCGGGGCTCATTTAACAACTTCAAAACCCATCTTAATCGGCTTGTTTGATTCTGTATCAACAAATCCGTATCGACTGATGAATAGCCAGTAGAAGCCGAGTTGATAGCCGCCTTCAAGAGGTGAAATAATCACAGTTTTCTTATCTTCTAAAAGCTCTACTTTGACAGGAATGCGCTCCCAAGCATAATAATCATAAACTCCCCATCTGACAGAAATAACCATAACACTTTGAAGAAATTTAGAAACATTATAATTGGAAGTTAGTTCTATTCTCCATATTTTATCACAAGAAACTTTCCCTCCATCAACATACTTCCCGTTATATTCCACTTTTTCAAGTTTGTAAAATTCGATCCAGTTGCCATATTTAAAATAGGCGTTTTTAGAAACCCCTCCGTCAACTTTTATGGCATGCATGTAAGAAAACTTCTGACTGTCGGCTTTTGGATAGCTTTCACGATTCCACTCGCGATTTCCTATAAGAGAAATACTATAATCATCAATTAGAAAAATATTGTACCGCGCCTCTTCCCTCTCGTTTGGCTTTACCATCATGTCATCCCATGTCGTATCCATGTGGTACCAGTCCCCTTTTATTTTAACCAGATTCCAGGCGTGGTTATCCCATCCGTTAGGTCCCTCTGCCCTTCCTGAAATGATAATATTTTCAACCCCCGCTTTGTCGAGAAGCAGTTTGACCGCTTCAGCATATCCCGCGCAAACACCTACTCCAAGATTTAAAATCCCGTAAGCTGTGTAAGATTCAGGAGGTATCGTTCCGCTTATAAAACTATCCCAGTCATATTTGCTGTGTAGAACAATGTAATCGTGAATGGCAAGAGCTCTCTCAAAATCGTTATACTCTGGCAGAATAATCTCTTTTATTATCTCATCAGCGCGAGTATCCGCTGTATCAGAAAAAACAGGAACAACAAGGAAAAGAAGAAGCAAAAAAATCAGGCTCAAAATAATTTTGGTCATACAATTTTTAAGCTGATATCGAGTGCCTTCGCAGAATGAGTTAATGCTCCGACAGAAATAAAGTTGGCTCCTGTTTGCGCAATTTTTCTGACATTGTCAAGAGAAACATTCCCTGATGCTTCAGTTGAAACATGATATTTTTTGCAGATTTTGACCGCCTCTTTTAAGTCATGTAAATTCATGTTATCTAAAAGAATTCTATCAATTCCAGCCTCTATTGCTTTGCGAACTTCCTCCAAATTTTTAGCTTCAACTTCCACAAAACTTACTTTTTTCTTTTTGCTTTTAACTTTTGCGATAGCAAAATCAATCCCACCAGCAAATTTTATATGGTTGTCTTTTATGAGAACGGCATCATAAAGCCCAAATCTATGATTTTCTCCTCCCCCGGCCAAAACAGCCTGCTTTTCAGCTTTTCGCCAAAGAGGGGTAGTTTTGCGGGTATCTAAAATTTTCGCGTTTGTCCCTTTCACAGCCTCGACATATTTAGAAGTTAAAGTCGCAATGCCAGACATCCTTTGCAGAAAATTCAACGCAAGACGCTCCCCTTTTAGAACAGAATGAGCAGGGCCTGTAATGGTTGCAAAAACTTGTCCTTTTTTTACTTTATGCCCATCAGAAACTTTCGCAGATAACTTTACTTTCTTATCCAAAACCTCAAAAACCATCTGCGCCATAGGAAACCCGGCAATAATGCCGTCCTCTTTGGCTCTAAATTCAGCTGTTACAACTTTCTTTCTATCTACAATAGAATCTGTTGTAATATCGCCGGATCCGAGATCCTCGGCTAATGCCATTTTTATTAAAGTTTTTATTGAATTGTTTCGAGTTTTTTTTATTTGCATATAAGAAGTTATTTCCTTTCTTCAGTTTTTTGTGCCAAATAATATTGGTCAAAAATTATTAAATAATTGGTCAAAAATTGGTCTAATAGTTTAGGATTTTCAATAAATTGGAAAAGGTCAGACTTTAAGTGTTGAATTTTAAGAGATTTCAACTTTTTTCCAATTTCTATTAAAAGTTCTTGTGGGTTTAAATTCTTATATTTACTGGCTTTTAATAAAATTCCCAATTTTTCATAATTTGGGATGATATTTTGTCCCATATACCAAATCAAATCAAAAGCATCGCGACCTTTGAAATCTATTTCATTATCTTTTCCTTTAAAGAATGACCGATTTAAAAACGCGGATATCTTCCCGCTCATAAGATCAGGAAGAGAATATCTTCTTATGTAAAAATAAAGGCCATCTTTATTAATTAGGGATAGTTCAATTTTTTTTGTTGCATGAGGAGTTTTAGATGTTTCAACTTTTAGAAATAAAATTTTAGAGCCGCCAAAAGAAAGGTCGAGTCCTTTGAGTATTTGAAATTTCAAATAAATTTTTTTATTTTTGCCTTTTATTGAAGCGGATACTTGCGGCATTTTTAAGGATTTTTTGAAATAATCCACAATTTCATCTTTAAGGTTTATAATATTTAAACTATCTTCAAAATCAAAATCTAAATCCTCAGAAAGTCGTGGGAGGTTAAAGCAAAATCTTAGACATGTGCCGCCTGTAAAAATAAGCTTTTCATTGTATTTTTTGTTGTTATATATAAAATCCAAAAGCCTGATTTGCAGGTATTCCTTTAAGGCATTGATAATGTAATCATTATGCATCTTTTTTGCCCTTAAAACGTTTACAAATATTTTTAGTTGTTCAAGCAAGTTTTTCTCCTTTTATTATAAGGCTATAAATTTTATCAAGAGCTTTATCTTCTGCTAGTTTTAAATATTTTCTAAATTCTTTCCAATCGGAATTCTTCATAACTTCAAAATTTATTCTTAATTCGTCTATAGCTTTTTCTGTTATATTTTTCATCCTTCTTTTGTAAAAATATAAATAATCAAATAAGGCCTTGGCTTTGGTTGCTATATAATATTTATTGCCCATAAAAGCGCCTTCAACAAATCCGCCAAAAAGAGCCTCTTTGATTTTGGAATAAGTAAAAATTGATAAATCCGATTTAAAAACTCTAGTTGTTTTAATGCTTACGGAAGATATTCCATAAACAGCTTCTGTTAGCATTCCATATTTTGCAAGGATTGTTTCTCGGCTTACATATGATGGGGTATATAGCATCCCTGCCAAATAGCCTAAATAATTATCTTTATCAGCGCAATTATTCCAATAATGTTTAAAAACATAAAAACCTCGTTTTAAAGGAGCAATCTTACCTGTTTTTATCCAATTTTTTATATTTTGCGTAAACGAACTAGGCTTTATTTCGGGGAACAAAAGCCTAAAATTCTCCTTTTTTATAAAGGGAATATTTTGATCTATTTCTTCAAATCGCATTGTTTCACTTAAGGTAAACAATATTATACTTAACTGAAACAAACCTGTCAACCCATGAAATTCACTTGAAATTTTTCAGGGGGCTGATAGATATAAAACAATTAAAGGAGGTGATTTTATTATGGAAATAACAAAAACCCCAAGACTCTTTGGTGTATTACCTCAACAGATAGCATCTTGTCGAAGGCGCGAATGGGAAGATAGAGTGGAGCATATACTCCCGCCTGAAAAAAATCCAGGCTTGTACAAGGAAATAGGGTGGGAGCCTGCCTTTGGAGCTGATGGGTATGGCGGTGGCGAACCCAACCTTTGGGAGATGGAACTTTCACATTTTCGTGGACATGCGCCGCTCGAAATAACAGTAGACAAAAAACCGGTAAGAATTGGCACCTTTATGGGACTTAGGCAGGAAGCCATAGCTGGTTTTTTGAAAGACCATGAGTATTCCCTTGAGCTTTATACCAACAGCGGGGAGAAGGTTCCAATCACCAAAGAAGAACTATTGGAAAATATCGCAGGGGACGGGACGATTACTGCAGGTGAATCAGCCGCTGACAGACTAGATAAAATTCGTCAAAACCATGAGGCACTTTTGGATAACTTTGCTTATATAAGCGCCCAGCTTGAAGAAGTTGCCAAGAGAAAACAACATCTTTCGGCAAAATAATCATTTTAAAAGCCCGTCAGATTCTGGCGGGCTTTTTGTTTTATAAAATATTATCAAGTTCCTCTTTAAAGTCCAAAACCCTGTCTTTCTTCTGTACATCAAAAAGAAAAGGTTCAACATCGTTTGCTAAATGCTTGAAATTCAACTTGGCACATTTTGTCTTAATTTTATCTATAAATTCCTGTTTATCCAACCCCGTTATTTTTTCTATATATTCATAATCAGGCTTGGTTTTTGCGGAAAGAAATGAGGTATCATAAAAATCTCTCCCTTTTTCCCTTTTCCTAAAAAGAATAGCCAAAAGCTTTTGCGACAAAAGCACTTGCGGAAGATTCACAGGTATTTTCCTAAAAACACCAAACTTATTTATTATTTTAAGTTCCGATTGACCTATTTTTTCTTTCTTCTCGACATCAATGCTTAAAAAAATCTTTTCTTTCTTATCTTTTGCTATGTCAAAGCTCTGGAGAATATCTTTAAATTTTATATAACAATGATAATTTTTATCTTTTGATAAAAATCTCTCCTCAACAGAAAAGCCTTTAAGTTCAAGTTCTTTAAGTGCTCTAGCCATAATCTCTTTAAATTCATTATAATTCAAGCCAAAATTGTCAAAATCTAAATCCTCCGAAAATCTTTGGCTGTTATGAATAATTCTTATCGCGGTTCCTCCAATAAAGCTTAAATTTTCACTGCCCCTTTGCTTGAAAAGAGAATCTAAAACCTCATATTGCAAATATTCAATGATAACTCCTTTAGGATTAATCCTAGTTAGGTTTTTTTCAAAATATTCTTCTATTTGATTTAAATTAAGCATTAAAATCGCCTGCCTCAAAAAAGATTTTCATAATTTCCCCGAGTTTTTTATTGTTAAAAAGTTCCAGGTATTTTTTTAGTTTTCCGATGTCCACTTTTTTCTTTATCTCTTTCCAGTTAAATCTAAAAGATAAAACATCCTCTTTGTTTTTTATTTTGCTCTTTTTCAAATATAAAAAATCAATCAACGCCTTTTGGGGATCCGCAACAAGATAAGGCTCATTTCCCTCTTTTATTTGGACATATCCAAAAAACAAATTTTTCTTTATATTATGATAAATAAATCTGCCAAATTTATTATCAAAAGTTCTGGTTGTTTTAGGGGTTGCGAGAGTAAAAGCATAAACCATTTCAGGAATAAATCCATAATAAGACAATGCCTTTTCATAGCTTAAATAGCTTGGAGAATAAATTTTTTGAGCGAGTTCTTCGCCTGAAATTTCTTTCAATCTTCCAGAAAAGGCATAAACACCGTTTCTTATTTTTAAGATGTAACCGCTTTTCTTCCATAAAGAAAGTTGCCAATCAAAAACTTTAAGGCTTAAAAGTTTTATTTCCTGCCTTGTAAATACAGGTGAATCAATTTTAGCCACAAAATCTATGTATTTCATTTTATTATCATTTTTAATAAGAAACTGAAATGATTATAATACATCAAAAAATCAAAATCAAGCTGAAATTTCTGCGGGGGGGGCGATAATAGAGTAAGAGGTGGTTTTTGTGAGTTATGGGATATCCGCAAGAATTGGAGACAGTGGGCAAATAAGATGGGGGAGGCAAAGAGTCATAAAAAATATGTTGTGTAGGCTACCAAGAAGGGCTTATCTTAAATTAATGGAAAATGATCCTATAAATAGGGAGACAGGAGTTCCACTACCTGCGACACGCGCAGTTGGAAAATTTTTATTAAATGAATTTTCTAGGATAAATAGAGATGGAGCTCAAACTCAAGAAGAAATAAGTGAGGGCAAGAATTATGAAGAAATTCAACATATTGCAAAGATAGTAGCTACAATTGGTGATTTATTCTGTCTTAAAATGTTATCAGATTTAAATAAAAAATATCCTGATGCACCTATTTATTCCTCAGTAGAAAACTTATTATGGATGAATGGACTTCTCGACCTCGTATCACCAAACAAGAATTTAAAGCACTGGTGAACACGCAAAAACCAGATTAAAGCTCCATAGGCTTAGATAAAAGCCCGTCAGAGGCTGGCGGGCTTTTTGTTTTAAATGAAAGACCAAGGCAAGGCGATAATATTATCAGCTAATTGCTCTGGTTTATCTCCCCAAGTTATGACATAGCCAATATCTGCAACATCTTTATAATCGTCTAAAAAAATCTTAAGCCCTTTTAGTTCAGACAAGGCAATTTTTTTGCTTGCTTTAATCTCAACAGGGATTACTTTATGCCCCAAATCTATAACACAGTCAACTTCTGCCCCTCCTGAAGTTCGCCAATAACAAACCTTGAACTCTTTATTTAAAGATCTTATCCTTCTTATAATTTCAAGAATAATAGCATGCTCAAACAATATTCCTTTTTGAGAGTTAATTAATTCTTTATTCAAAGAAAATCTTGCCAATGAATTCCTGACTCCCAAATCAAAAAAATAATAACGGGACGAAGCCAATATTCTTTTTCTTGCGTTCTTAAGATACGGATCTATTCTTTCGACGATAAGAGTATCCTCAAGTAAATTATAAAATTCTCTAATTGCAGGCATGCTTACGCCCGATTCCATTGAAAGTTTGGTAAAATTAGGAGAAGTTCCCGACTCATTTGCTGAAAGCTCCAAAAATCTTGAAAAAGCTCCTATTTTCCTGCTTAATGCTTCGGCTCTTATTTCCTCTTCAAGATAAATATGGGCATAAGCTTTTAAAAAATCTTTTCTATCATTATCATTGTTCAGGTTAACAATTCCAGGTAAAGCTCCAAAAATTAAAGATTTTTCAAAGAAATAATCAACTTTTTTATTTATATTTTTTATTTCCAATTCTTTTATATTGTTTTCTTTTATCCATCCGAACTCATTCCATAGAAGAGGATCCAAATGAAATATTTTTACCCTGCCTGGCAATAAATTTGAGCCTTTTCTTCTTAATTTCCTCGCAGATGATCCTGTTATTAAAAATTTCGCTTTTTTCTCATCCAAAATGTATTGTATACCATCAAAAATTTCTGGAACTTTTTGCGCCTCATCAACAAAGACATATGGTTTATTTTTGTTTGCCAGCAACTGCCTGGATAATATGGCGGGATCTTTTTCTATTTCAGCGCGTATTTCAGGGTTCTGCAAAGGATACTCCCTGACATTTGGAGCATTTAAAAGAGCTTCTTTAATTAAGGTGGTCTTTCCTACCTGGCGAGGCCCAAAAATCAAAGCTGACTGACTTCCTCTTATCAGCTTCTCAATTTCTTTTTTAAGATTTCTAAGTAACACTTTGTTTTTACCTTGCATAAACAAAGTATACATTATATTTGCAAAATGTCAAGGAGGCATGCGGCCTCGATTTGACATGTCAGATGCGCCTTAATCTGCTATAATAAATAAATGAAAACTGCAATAATCGGGAATTCACAGTCAGAAAAAGAAGAGCTTTTTAGCCTGGTAACAGGCATTGGCCTTGATCAAATAACAGAAAAACCGCTCGAATCTCATATTGGAACATGCAATGTCAAAGACCCAAGAATTGCCAAGCTTATCTCCATGTACAACCCCAAAAAGACAACTTACGTAAAAATTGAATACCTGCTGCTCCCTAACCTGGACATGGAAGGTCCCACAAAAAAACTTATAATGGACAACCTGAAAAATGCCGACGAGATATGCTTTGTTGCGAAAGAAGAATCGGCAAAAAGTGAGATCCCAAATTTTTTGGCAGATCTTTTAATTGCCGATCTTGTCCTTGTGGAAAAAAGGATTGAAACTATGGCAAAAGACAAAACCTCTAAATTTGCGGCAACCAGAGAAAAAGAAAAAGAAATCATGGACAAATGTAAAAAACTGCTTGATGAAGAAAAGCATATAAAAAACTTTAATTGGTCAGAAGAAGAAGTAAAACTTTTAAAAACTTATCAGTTTTATACGTTAAAACCAATCTTTATCGCGCTAAATGTTTCCGAAGATAAAATTAAAGGTGATTCTCTTTGCAAAGAAATAACATCATCTTTTAATATCCCCACAATTCCATTAAGTGTCGCCATTGAAAAAGAAATTGCCGATCTTCCGGAAAGCGATCAGCAGGAATTCATGAAAGAGCTTGGGATTGATGAACCAGCTGTCAATAAAATGAATAGACTAACTTACGAAGGGCTTGGGCTTATTTCTTACTTTACTGTGGGAGAAGATGAAGTGCGGGCATGGCCGATAAGGCGCGGAGCTTTCGCGCCGGAAGCAGGAGCTGCCATTCATACGGATATCCAAAAAGGCTTTGTAAAAGCGGAGATGTTTAAATACTCCGATCTTATAGAAGCAGGCTCAGAAGCAAAACTAAAAGAGCTTGGCAAATTTCATCTTAAAGGGAAAGATTATTTAGTTGAGGACGGGGATATACTAAGTTTTAGATTCAATGTGTAAAGAGTTGTCACGAATTTTTTCCAAAAACTCCTGAGGGATCCTCATTGGCCTAAAATTTTTTACGTCCATCGCAAAAAGCGTCGTTCTTGCCGTTACAAGAGGCTGATTTCCTCTGCAACATTTTTGAAAAAAGACAATTCTTGCCCCTGTTATCTTTTCAGCCTCTGTCTCTATGACAACTTCATCATCGTAAAAAGCCGGAGAGTTGTAATTGCAGTCTACATGTTCCACGGCAAAAAGAACTCCTCTTTGTTCATACGCCTTAAGGGAAAAGCCAAGGCTGCGAATATATTCAGTCCTCCCCTGCTCAAAAAACCCCAAATAATTTGCGTAATAAACGACCCCGCCCGCATCTGTATCTTTGTATATAACCCTTATCTTCGTTTGATGGTTCATGAGTACCATTATATAATGAAATAATGCAGTTTGAAATAATAGATATTGATAAAAAAGGTCGGGGAGTAAGCCGTGAAGGGATTAGCTTTCGTTTTGCCTATCCAGAAGATATTATAGAAGGCTATATTATAAGCAAAAGAAATAAACTTGGAAGATTTGAAAAAGTCATAAAAGATTCGCCTCTTCGCAAAAATGCGCCGTGTAAATATGCAGGGCAATGCGGAGGATGCCCCTGGCAGCAATTAAAATATGAAAATCAGCTTAAAATAAAAGAAGAAAAAATAAAAGGGCTATTTGGGTTTTGTGAACCGATAATTCCAGCCCCTCAGGAATTTTTCTACAGGAATAGGATGGACTTTGCATTCGGTCCTGATTTTTCTATTGGACTAAAAGATGACAAAAACAAAACTTTAGACATAGAAAAATGCTGGCTGTTATCAGAAGATAGCAATGAAATAGTAGCCCGCTTGAGAGAATTCATAAAATCAAGTGACTTGAGAAGTTATCCAGAAGGGATTATGAGACATGTTGTTATTCGTGAAGGGAAAAACATAAAAAATACGATTTTAAGCATCTTAACTTCCGATAAAGGCGAATTCCCTCTTGAAGAATTGTGGGAAGAATTAAAAGATGTCGTACAAGGCATCACCTGGAGCCACAACCTCTCCCCTGCCGACAGGTCTTATGGTGAAATACAAAAAAGCATCGGGCAGGACTATCTTTTAGAATCATTAAACAAGATAAAATTCAAAATTCCAGTCCAATCTTTCTTCCAAACCAATACAAAGCAGGCAGAAAGGCTGATTCAAATAATAACAGAATTTGCAAATCTAAAAGGGGATGAAAAAGTCTTTGATCTCTATTCCGGTACGGGCAGCATTGGCTTATCTCTTGCGAAAAAGGCAAAGGAAATTATAGGGATAGAAGAAAATGAGGCGGCAACAAAACTCTCTTTGGAAAATGCGGAATTAAACGGAATGGAAAACTTTTCCGCAATAGCAGGCAGGGTTGAAGATGTTATCAAAAGCCTTGATTTAAAGTCTGACAAAATAATTCTCGATCCACCGCGACCGGGAATACACAAAAAAGTACTACAAAAAATCGTCGAAGCAAAACCAAAAGAGATAGTATATATCTCTTGCAATCCTAATACTCAAAGAGAAGACATTAATCTGTTTTTAGAGGGCGGATATCATATTAAAAAAATCCAGCCGATCGATATGTTCCCTCATACCCCGCATATTGAGAACGTGGTACTCTTAAAACATTTGGCTTCTATGTGACAGGCCAATCAAAGAGTTCCAGTAGTCATCCAATCAAAATAATCTTTATCTACAGAAGTTATCGGCATCGCGATAACTTCCGGCGTTTCATAAGAATGAAGCCTTTTTATAGCCGTCTCGACTTTTTGATACAAGTCTTCCCTCGTCTTGATAATGCACATCCATTCTTTTGCCTCTTCCAGTTTGCCTTTCCATTCGTATATGCTCAAAATAGGACCCAAAATCTGTACGCATGCGGCAAGCTTTTCTTTTATTAACGCTCGGGCTATCTTTTTGGCTTCTTTTTTATGATTGACAGTGGTTGAAATTTGTATATAATGTTTCATATCAAATTCCTCCAGAGAATTAGTTTATAAACATTAATTGTATCAACCTTTTTGATCGTTTGCCATAAAAACATGCTGTTTAAAAGTTAATGTGAAATTCCTGAAAAAATATTTCGATATATACTTAGAAACGCAGGAGTAAATGTTATGTTAGCAAATGAAAATTCAACAAATAGCTCTCACGATGTATACAGTATAGGCAATAAAACCTATACAAAAGCAGAATTTGGGCCTAAAGCATGGGCTACAATCCTTGAAAAAAGCCCGGGTCGCTTTGTTGATGTTCTAATGGCAAAATTTGAATCGGTTTTCTCAGAAAAATCAAAAAAGATTGATAAAGCTATTTAAGAAAGAAGGGGATTTAGATGGAAAACCAGGCCAATGTAATTCAATATATAAGCAACCATCTTGTTACCGATTACGTCGACAAACTTATCAAAGTTAAATTTTCCAAAGTTGTTTTATTTACAACCTTTCCCATTACAGGAGCACCAAACATTTCTGACCCCAGATATTTCGCAAAAATCCTAAACCCTGAAGTTCTTAGCGACTTACTTCGTTGGAATATCAATTAAAATGATAGGGTCAAACAATAATATTCTGCCAGGCTCATCTCCATACTTAATTCTTGGCAGAGGCTGTTCTCCAACAAGTTTTTTTTCTTCAAAAGTGATCAGAAGTGGTTTGGCCTTTATTGGAGAAATTAGACATAATCCTTCTTCTTCTGCTATTAGGGAGCAAACAATAACTTTAAAAATAGAGGGTTCTTTAAAAGCTGCTACGATATTTTTACGCAACGTGACAAAAGCTGTTTCAGGCAGAAAAAGTCCTCTCTCTTTTAAGTTTCCAGAAGAGGATACTATCTCCTTTAAATTAAATGTTACTGATCACGAATTAGGGGCCATTCTTAAGTTAATAAGTCCCGAAGAAAGATATCACATGGTTTTTTGTTCTGAAAATAGCCATAAAAAAGGCGAAGGAGTTGCGATTCAAGCAGGACAGCCGCTCCCATCAAGGGCGCGTATAATTTTAAATTTTACAATTATGTCAATTGAAATAAACAGAGACAAAACTGTCTCTTTAGAAACGGAATCCATATTATCCGCATTCCCGTCAACAAAAAATCTTTATCCTCCCCTTCATGCTGGCACCTCAGATGCTTATTCAGAAAGAGCAAGGACTATTTCAATATAAAAGAATTGGAGGGTTGCATTTCCTGCTTTTTAATTACCTTAATGTCTATTTTTTGGACATTTATTTTTTACGTTCCCCACCCCAATTTACTACGCAAAAGCCCCCAAATGTCGTACTCTTTAAACCTTATAAAACTCGTTTTTTCTTTTGAAACACCAATCTTCACTATATCATCAGGTTTTAGCGATAAGGTCTGCTGGCCGTCTACCGTAAGAAGGACGTCTTTTCCTTTTATAATCGCAAGTGTAACATCTTCTTCCAAAACGATTGAGCGATCGGTTGCGCGATGCGGACATATCGGAGAGAGGATATACGATTTTGAATGGACAGGCAAAATAGGCCCGTTTACGGCAAAGTTATAAGCCGTCGAACCGGTAGGAGTTGAAGCAATAATCCCGTCCGCGGCATATTCGCCCAAAAGATCATCGCCCAAAAAAGCTCTAAGCTTGATAATGCGAGCAATATCATTTTTGCAGACAACCGCGTCGTTTAATGCGAAAAGTTCTTTAACAATTTTGTTTTTTCTTACAACATGAACCTTCAGCATTAATCTTGAATCGATCTGATATTTTTTATTTTTAATACTTTCCAATGCGGCAGGCAATTCTCCCAAAGAGCATTCTGTTAAAAGCCCGAGTCCTCCGAGCTGAACCGTTAAAAGAGGGATATCGTGTTGAGAAATAATGTGCGCGGCACGCAAAACAGTCCCGTCTCCGCCTAAAGTTATTATAAAATCGGCCTTTCTGGGGTCGGCAACAAAAACAAAAGAAGGCGAAAGCTCTTTTGTTAATTGTTTTGCCGTACCGGCAATCAACTTATCTTCTTTTTTGTGAATTATGCTTACTTTCTTCATAATATGCCTCCGTCTGCTTGGCATCAAGCAGGTAAAATTCCATACTTCCAAAAATCATTTAATATAATTTCAATTGTACCAGCAAAACAACCAAAGCAACAATCCCTAAAACAATAAAAGATGCAACAAAAACTGTAAACAAAAGTTCAGTTTCTGACTTGGGAAATTTAAGTTTTATTTCCTGAAGTTCTCCGCCATTTAAGTTAAGAAGCAAAATTTCAAGCCCGGGAAAAAGCTTTGAAAATTCAATTAACTTTCGGCGCATCGCAGGTTCAGTTGGATCAACGCCAATCTCATTTACAACCTTCACAACATAACGCTTCCTGTCTCTTTCAACTATAAAATCCGCGGCTTCTGTATTCAAATGCCCTTTGCCGTTTACATAAACTACGACGGACGACTGCCTCTTCTTTTCTACAATTTGAAATCCTCTTTTTTTAAGAAAATCTTCGGCATCTCTGGAATTGCAATCTGCCGGAGTAAGAAGTTTTTTTTTGGACAAAAATTTATAGAATAAATAGAAGCCCACAATCCCTAAAAATATACCCGAAATTAAGATTATAACGTTAGGCATTTCTTAGAAAATCCGCGGCTTTTTCCGGGATCACGGTATTAATATAAATGCCGGATCCAAGTTCAAACCCGGCAAGCGCTGTTATCCTTGGCAAAATTTGCATATGCCAGTGATAATATTCCAGCTCCTTTTCGTGGCACGGAGAAGAATGAATAACATAATTATAATCAGGGTCTTTTAGTGATTTATAAAGTTTGGAAAGTATGGCCTTTGTAACATATGCCATTTCCTTTGTTTCGTCGGAAGTTATAAATTGAAAAGAGGAACTGTGCTTTTTTGGCAGTATTAACGTTTCAAATGGGGAACGGGAAGCAAACGGTTCAAAAGCTACAAAATTGTCCGTTTCCAAGACTAACCGCTCTTTCATTTTAAGCTCTTCTTCGATCATTGCGCAATACACGCATACACCATTATCATCAAAATATCTCATTGCCTCTTCAAGTCTGTGGCGCACATGCTGGGGAGTCACAGGACTCGCTATAATCTGTGAATGAGGATGCCTAACAGATGTGCCCGCTGCCTGTCCATGATTTTTAAATACCATTACAAGCTCAAATTTCGGGTTTTTGCACAAATCCAAATATCTTTCACGATACGCCAAAAAAATCTCCTCGACCTGTTTTTCTTCCATTGTAGCTATTGTAAAATCATGCTTTGGATGTTCTATCAGGACTTCATGTTCTCCAATCCCATCCATCCGGCGGAAAAAATGGTCAATCTTTTCTCTTTTTGGCAAACCGTCACGGATAAGCGCGGCAAATTTATTTGGAATAACTCTTATCCACCAGCCAGGAGAATTTGGAGCTGTCCCATACTCGCGATAGGCAAATATCTCAGGTGGGGTCTCACTTTCATGCCCTTCGCAAAAAGGACATTTTTCTATCTCCTCGGGGGTTTGTATTTCAGGCGGTTTTTGGGGAAAATCTTCAGGGCGCCTAGCGCGCTCGGTTGCAATTATAACCCACTCTTTTGTCGCTGGATTTTGTCTAAGCTCTGGCACAGCAACTATTGTAGCATATCCCGCGGCAAAAGAGGATTATAGCCATTTTTTAGCATAACATCAACAAAGCCTATCGCCCTTTCTTTAAATCTGCTGCCATGGCTCCACCCTTCAGAACTTCCAAACACATCATGAACCCCTTCATGAATGCCGGGCTCTTCTATTAAATATGAAAACACATCTATTGCCTCCGCCACAGAAGAGACAATATTTCTATCATTTAACTTTTCGCCATTTATTGCAATTTTCGCAAGTTGTCCCTGCTTCTTTAATTCTAATCCTCTCTTTAATTTTCTTGCTCTTTCTTCAATTGCTTCTATTCTAAACCTAAAATGATTTAGTCCATAAGTGGCGATCCTCACCTCATCAGGATTTGAATAAAAATCAACTTCAGGGTCAGTAAGTCCCATGGCTGTATAGATATCTAACATTGTGTCAGCAAACAATCTAAGTTGCTCAGGCAGATCAGCAACAGCTTTTCTTTTGCCTTCAGAACGATGCGCGGCAAGATAGTCTATTCTCTTTTTAACGGCGCTCTCTATTTTTTCCCTAAAAAAAGCTGATATTATGGGACTACTAAAAAATCTTGGAATCTCTTTTCCTCCCTTTGACACATCGGCTATTGCATCTCGAATAGCTTGCAAATAAATCGCGTTTCCTTCTCCGTCTTTTAACTTAACCAATGTCATGAGCATTGTCAAATCATCTTCCCTTCCAAGATATTTCGTTAATCCTACATCACATATATTCCCAATATTTATCCTCTCTTTATCTTCTTCGATTCCTTCAGGTATATATCCCTCCAAATTTCCGTTCCCCAGTTCAAGATGCTGTGAATAGAGATAATCTTTTGGCAGATTCCCAAATTCTTCTCCTGTTTGAAGATATTCTTTTATTGCTTTCCGCATTGCAAGCTGTATAAATATCCCTGCGACAACTCGTTCATCTTCCATCACATCGTCCCTGCCCCTCGTCAACTCTTCATCCTCCCCAATCTCAAAGGCGCAATCTTCGACATATTTTTTTAAAAACTCGGGAAAATATCTTAAATATTTCTCTTTGGAATGATTTACTATCAATCCATTCTGAACAACTCGCGCCTCTCTCTCTTTCCCTACTTTAAGTAATGAATATCGTCCTTTCCCCTCCAAAACAACGCTCTCCCTATCTAAAATTCTCTCTGCGATTGGAGCCCCTCTATAAGAAACACTTAAAACAGACGGATCAACTAATCCTGCCATATCCTTAAGCCTAAAACCCAATATCATTTCCCTAAATATTGTTTTTATCTTATTTTGCTCTTCTTCTTCCTCTTTACCAATTTTTTTGCCGACATGAACCTCAAGTCCGCGCATGCTCTTGTCTGTCAATCCTTCAACATATCTTAAAACCCGCGCGTCCAAATTATTTCCGACAAGTTCAACTTCCGTAAAAGTTCCGTCTCCGTTTGATGTCCTGACCATAACGAGATCGTTGTCATTTAACGAACTTTCAAATCCTATCCCGTTTTTCCCTATATTTTTTTTCGCGTCCGCGGCCTCGCTTTTTTTGTCTGATACTCCTAAATTAAGCAGCAGCTCTTTAACCCCTGAAGAGGACAATCCTTTCCCGTCATCACGATAAGCCGCAAAATGGTATATATATCCATCCTCCCTCTTTTTTGAATAAGTTGTTATATCCATATGTTTCGCTCCCGCGTCTATCGCGTTTTGGATAAACTCCCTCCCGCAAATATCCCCCTTTAAATCCTGGCCTTTAACTTCCCCTCTCACATAATCTCTAAAAGTCTTATGTTCAATGGGTTCCCCCCTATAAACTCCGCCCTTATACTTTTCCAACAATTCAAGATGTTGCCTTCTGTTTTTTGACCATCCAGGGTTGTAAAGCCCCGCCCAATAATGAAAAGCTAGGTCGTAAGGATCATCAATTCTAAACGTAATTTTTCTTGTCGGCATTAGTTTTGCCATTGCAAAAGAATCAGCCATTTGAGATTCTCTTATGTTTTCTAATGTAAAGATATGAACAAATCCTTTTATTTCAGGATCATCAGGAAGCATTTCTCCATCATGGAGATAGCTGTAAAGCCTTGTTTTGTCAAAATAGCTTAACAACCTTTCAAGTTCATCAAGATCTGCTTCTAAAATGCCAACGAAGCTATTCCACCTTGAAACAATTCTTCTAAACCGATCGGCATCTATTTCCCCTTCGCTCGCATCCCATAATTTTTCTATAAAAGATAAATATGCTTCTTGATATCTAAATGTTCCACCGATTTTTGTTTCAAATTTTTTTTCAATTTGAGCAATCAACTCTGATCCCAATCTTTGAACTGCCTGTCGGTTTAAATATCCAAAGAGCTCAACTTTTTTTACCTCCTCTGAATAATCTCCTGCCGCAAGACGGCATATCATTTCATGGCGGCGGGCTTCATAGGCAAGCCTTTCTTCGCTGGAAGAAAACCAGGGTTGCTGAGTTGGAAGGCTGCTTGGGATTCGGCCTAAGCTTAATCTTTTTTCCAATAAAATGTCTAAATCATAATGGTTGGGATGCTGCTGTTTTCCGCATCTTGAAATTACAGGATATGTTCCTTCCTTCAAATAGTAAACATCAACATCTTCGCTATCATCCATAATATAATTAAAATATGTCTTAGAAGATGCTTTTTGGCGCAATTCAACAGAAGCAAACTTTTCTTGCGTGGTTGGCTCAAAGGCGCGCCCTCCCCTTTTAACCCAAAAGCTCTTCTGCTTATAATCATTAAGCCAAAAATTTCCGCATTCATCTACAAACGAAACAGAATCAAATACACCATTCAGCCCTATTTCAGGCGTATTTTCAGCTTGGCCGTCATTTCTTATAAATATTGAAGGCTCATCATTTCTTATTATTAAAAACCCATCCTCACCTTTATGCACCTGCAAAACGTTAGAAATCTTTTTGGAAATCAAAGCATTAATTGGTTTTTCTTTCTCCCCAACTTTTTTTTCATAAAATCTGTGTTTTGTTCTATCGTAAAGCAAAGAGCTCCCATTGCAAAAATTAAATTTATAACTCCCTTCCAAATGTAAGGCTGGTTGTAATTGGCTTTCTTCATGTTGGGCTATCTCCCAAAGCCGGATTTTTTTAGTGTTATATTTGTCGTCTACTTCTGCTAAAATTATCTTCCCATCATAAAATTCAACGCCTATAATTTCATCAAAATCAGCAGGAAGCTGCCTATATCCTGTTTTATCTTTCAGGAAAACCTTTTGATGCCTTTTCCCATTTGGTAAGTTATAACAAGAAACCACAAACAGAAATAAATCGCTTCCTCCGCTATTAAACAAATATGGGTCAAATTCATTAATTGCCAGTTCAGCTTCGTTTTTAAATTCTGCCACCAATTCCACTTGTCTGCCGACAATTTCATATAAGGAGTGCCTGTTATAACAATCTTTAATCTGCAAAAATTGTCTTCCTCCCAAACTAATAAAGTAACTATCAACAGCCTTTAGGTCATTCAATGAACGAGTTCTATATAATATCTCTTTCAAGCCTATTCTCTCTCCAAATCTCTTATGAAATTCATCCCTTCTTGCAATCGCAGATGTTAAGGCTTCTACGCTTTCTAATGTACGCCCGGATATCGCAAAATAAGCAACTGCCGCCATCCTGTCAGATCCCTTCAGCCCTGCCAAAAAGCTTTTAACCCTTTTTGCTTTTGTCTTCTCATGCGCAGAAGCAGGGGCAAGACCCTTTGTATCACTCTTTTGAGCTGACTCCCTTGTCTTTTCTTTAGCTTTAATCTCCCACGGCCATAACAATTTAAATTTAGGCTCTTCCCTTTCTCCGTATCCAATATAAAACCCTGCACGCAAATTCAACATTAACTTATTGTTTTCGTATCTCCTGTTTATTATCACGTTCTTACCAACTTCAACCCATACCTCATCGCTATCAAACTGCGCCCAGTGGATAGTATATCCTCTTTTGCTTTCATACAGTCGGCTGTCACAGGTTATTATCCCCGCGTCTTTTACCTTAAACTCTGCCAGCAATTCACTTTTCACATAAACCTTTTTTCCTGACGCTTTCAGCTCTATAAAGCCTTTTTCATTCGGCAGAAAAAGGGCTTCTCCCCTGCTTTCATTATGAGGAACTTCCTTCGCCTCCACACATGCAAATTTGAGTAACGCCTCTCTTTCTCCAGCCTCAAACAAAAGCTCGTTTGATTCTAACGCCGCAACCAAACTGTTTAATATGCTCCATTTGCGATACCCTTCTATCTTCAACACCTCTTTAATTAAACCGTTTATCCTCTTAACTTCTTCTGCCCCTAATTTAATTTTATCTTTTGACTGAGGAGGCCTAATCCCCGTTCCAAGCTCGACTCCCAAATTTCCCTCAACATTTACCCCTTCAACCTCTATTCCAATAATCTCAACCCCGCACATCAAAAAACTGACTCTGCTTTTGCGGCTGGTATTCGCATCTATTTCAGAAAAGTCCTTTGCGTAATAAATATCCGCTTCCTGTATATCGTCCCGATATTCACGCTGCAAACTCCCTTCAGATTTTGCAACACCCAAATATCCCTTAACGGCTCTCTCCGCCCCCATCCCAGGGCCATCATCTTTCACGCAAAACGTATCTCCATAAACCAACACCTCAACATTCCCCTTTATTTCTCTGTTTATCTCACCATGTCTTAAGCTTTTCCACTTTTCGGGTTTATTAGCCCTATCAGAATTGACGGGAACGTTGGCATCCATTACAAACCTGAATGCATTCCTAATTCCTTCTAAAATTTTATCGTTTATGTTAATAATGAGGCTGCTCCTCAATTCAACTCTGGTCCCATGAGAAAATTCAACCATATCGTCGTTGGCTTC
Organism: candidate division WOR-1 bacterium RIFOXYB2_FULL_37_13; assembly: GCA_001771535.1. Taxonomy (GTDB): domain Bacteria; phylum Margulisbacteria; class WOR-1; order XYC2-FULL-46-14; family XYC2-FULL-37-10; genus XYC2-FULL-37-10. The sequence continues at coordinate 30,571 of MEUB01000017.1, read as the reverse complement.
CCTTAATTCTACCGAAACATCTTTGATCCCTTCTTCTTCCATGCTAAAAAACCTAATAACTCGTCCCATGTCAGAAGTAATTTTTGTCGTAACTTCAAGAAAAGCATTTAAAACCCCTTTTACATATCTTAATGACATGAGTCTTCCCATCCCATACATTCCAACAATCTTTATGCCCCTTACAGCCTCAAGTCCGTTCACAATAAGCTCTTTTGCAAACTGTTCCGGCTTGGCTCCCTGCCTTAAAAAAGACTCCCAATCAACAACCCGCATATCTTTTGTCCTCAAAAGTTCTTTTTGAAGATTATTCGGCTTAAACAAAGAGGCACAAAATTCAGGCGATCGTGAAGCACAATCCATGGCAAAAGGGATAATTCTTCCAAAGATTGGGGAAAATGCTGTAACATTAGATTCTTTTCTTCCAAAGCTGTGAAAAGAAGAAACTACCTCTTTCATTTTGGCGCCGATTGATGTCATATTTTATGTATTCCCTACATATGTATCGACAAAAACAGGTTGAAATTGCGGGTTAAATTGAATTTATCGCAGACACAAAACAATGCCTTATTTGAATAATTGTCACTTGACAAATGCAAATTATTGGATTATAGTAACTTCATGATTGGAATTAAGCGAGATATATTCGACAGACTGGTTAAAGAAATTGAAAATAATGACATTCTTATCCTTGTTGGCGCAAGGCAAACAGGCAAAACAACCATATTGAAGCAACTTCAACAGTTTTTGCTTGAAGAGTTTTTATTAAAAAATGATGGTGGAACTTATTTTATAAACCTTGAAGATCCGACATATCTTGATCTTTTAAACGAACATCCCAGAAATCTCCTCAAGATATTTCCTATTGATATCAAGCGAAAGAATTACATCTTTATCGATGAAATCCAATATCTAAAAAATCCTACGAATTTTTTAAAATTTATTTATGATGATTACAAAGAAAATATCAAGCTTATAGTTTCAGGCTCTTCGGCGTTTTATATTGACGAAAAATTCAAGGATTCTCTTGCAGGAAGAAAAAAAATATTTGAGATAAGAACCCTTTCTTTTCATGAATTCCTGCGTTTTAAAGGAAAAGAAAATTTACCCGTTAAAGGAAATGCCCTTTCCATCGATGAACAGCGAGAAACAAGCGATTTGTATGATGAATATATGGTATGGGGTGGATATCCAAAAGTTGTTCTGTCCCCTTTAAACGAAAAAGAAGCACTTCTTCAGGAACTTGTTTATTCCTACATTAAGAAGGATATATATGAATCCCGAATCAAGCAGGATGAAATGGTTTTTAAACTTCTAAAAATTTTAGCCACTCAAATCGGCGGACTTGTTAATGTAAACGAATTAAGCCGTACTCTCGGAGTTTCCAAGACAGCTATAGATAACTATCTTCATATTCTCCAAAAATCTTACCATCTAGCGCTAATTAGACCTTTTTATAAGAACGCCAGAAAAGAATTAACCAAAATGCCCAAAATTTATTTTTACGACACTGGACTTATGAACTTCTTATTGAATGATTTTTCTATGCCTTCTGTTAGAAAAAATATTGGAATTCTCATGGAAAATGCTGTTTTTCGTTGGCTACTTGATAAGAATGGAGATGTAGACAAGATAAAATTTTGGAGGACTATTCAGCATAATGAAGTTGATTTTATTGTTTCAGACAAAGAGGCTTATGAAGTAAAAAGCAATGAAACTTTGATCAATTTATCAAAATATCGAAGTTTCTCGGAGCTTTATCCTGAAATAAGTATTACTTTTGTTGTCTATAAAAAAAACACTTCCTCAAAAGCTTTGCTGCCCTATGAGATTTAAAAGTTTGCACGACTCGAATTGAAGGAAAATTTCTGGCATATACCCTTTAAATGTGTTAGAATTTCAAATCCAATGAAGTTTTTTATCTCCGTTTTAATGCTTCTTTTTTGTTTAACCTTGATCGCGGAAGCGCAGACAGAACAAGACCTAGCGCAAGGGTTTGATCTTTTGGATAAAAACAGCCCCAAAAAATCTCTTCCTTATTTCTTTAAAGCGGCAAACAGCACGGAAGAATCTTTTGAGCCTTTAATTCCCTACGCGCTATATGGGCTCGCGCAAGCTTATTATGCCATGGGAGAATATAATTACTCAGCATATGAACTTTTAAGCTTTATTGAAAAATACAAAGAAAGCGTCCTTTTTGAAAACGCAAACTATCTCCTTGCAGAAAGCTTTTTTAAGGGAGAAAGATTTAATGACGCGCTGGCTCAAACAAAAAAATATCTTGACTTTTTTCCTGACGGTTCATGGGGAAGCAGAATGTTTTTTATCAGGGGCGAAATCTTCAAGCAAAAAGAGGATTGGGAGGCCGCCTACGGAGCTTTTAACAGTTCCGATCTGTTTTACCCGCTAAGCTATTCCGCCAAATTAGCAAGGCAGGAAATGGCAAAACTTTCAATCCAGCATAAGTTTTTAAAGTTTAAGCCCTCTCCTGATGAACTCTATTCAAAAGGACTCTCATTTTATAATAAAAAGGACTACGAAAGCGCCTCAAAAATTTTCAGCAGGCTGGCAAAAGATTATCCAAAACATAAATATACGAAAAACGCCCTAATAAAACTCGGAGAAATAGAAGACACATCAGAAGACGAAGAAAAGATTATAGCGTCAACAGAAAAATACTACCCCGAAATTAAAGAAGATTCACAGGCTCTGCGATTGTACAAGCTCGGCAGGAAATATGGTCAAAAAGGAGAGTATGCCAAGGCAATTTCTCTGTTAAAAAAATCAATTGATGATTATCCAAAAAACAAATATAAAGACAGGGCGCTTTATTATCTTGGCATGTACAGCGAACGATATGCCAGCCCTAAAGCCGCGCTAAATTATTATGTTAAATTAGTTTTAGACCATCCAAGCAGCTATTATGTGGATGGAGCAATTTTACGCGCGGGACATCTTTACTATGAAACTGGAGATTATGAGAATTCTTATTTAATATATTCTCAAGCTCAAACTCATCGCGTAGGGAGCGAAACCCCCCAATGTTTATTTTGGTGGGGAAAACTGGCAGAACAGCTTGGCCGCCCAAAAGACGCGGCAGGGATTTATTATTATTTAGCCCAAAGATTTGACCACACATATCAAGCATACAGGGCAAAAGAGAAACTTAACGAACTAGGCTATAAAGCTCCCGAATCTTCATTTAAAGGGAAAAACATAGAGGAGAAAATTTTAGCCAGTGAAGAAATCAACGAAGAAGAACTCACCAAAACTATGAATGATTGGCAGGCAAAAAATGGCCGCCTTTTAGGTTCAAAAGAAATAGCAAAAGCTTTGCAAAGTTATAAGCTGCTTATGGATACAGGTCTTACAAAATTCGCGGCACAGGAGGCAAAAAACATCCTATCGCATACAAAAGGGGAATTAAAAGATTCCGCGGAAAACACTCTTGCAACAATAATGCAAAAATCGGGAGAATATTCAACTCCTTTAAAATATGTAGAAAAAAAAGTTGCAAACGCCATTCTTGACGGGACTTCTTCCAGCGTCTCCCAAAATCTTTGGCAGATAGCCTATCCAAAAGGTTATTGGGATAAAGTGTTTGACGCGGCAAACAAGTATGGAGTTGACCCTTATTTAACCTTGGCTGTTATTCGCGAAGAAAGCAGGTTCAATCCAAAAGCATTATCACGATCAAGCGCCCATGGCTTAATGCAAATCATTCCTTCAACAGGCAAAATCTTGGCAAAGCAACTTTCCATAGATCCTTTTTCAAGAAACAAAATGTACGATATCAGCACAAACATAGAAATGGGAACTTATTATTTGTCAAACTTAATTAAACGATTTGATGGAAATGTCTTTTTGGCTTTGGCAGGATATAACGGAGGTCCTTCGAGGGTAAAAAAATGGGTAAATGAATGGTATGGAGGAGATACAAAAAACCTAGACATTGATGAATTTGTACAAAACATACCGATTCGCGAAACCCGCTATTATGTCCAAAAAGTAATGGGAAGTTATTATCAATATAAGAGGCTTTATGACTGAAGAAGAAAGAATAGTTTCTTTGGATAAAAGAGAGAACGACTTGGATACAAATTCAATTCGTCCAAAAAAACTCGACTCTTTTATCGGGCAGGAAAAACTCAAAGACAATTTAAAAATCGCAATGCAGGCAACAAGAAAGAGGGGAGAACCGCTGGAACATTTTCTTTTTTACGGCCCTCCCGGGCTTGGAAAAACAACTCTCGCGCACATCATTGCCGCCGAAATGGGAGTACAAATTAAAATAACATCGGGTCCGGCAATTGAAAGGCCGGGGGATTTAGCCGCGATACTCACAAACCTTAAAGAATTTGATATTTTCTTTATCGATGAAATACATCGCTTAAATAAAATTGTCGAGGAAGTGTTGTATCCCGCGATGGAAGATTTTGCTCTTGATATTGTTATAGGAAAAGGCCCAAGCGCAAGGAGTATACGGCTTGATCTTCCAAAATTTACGCTAATAGGAGCAACAACCCGAGCAGGACTTTTGTCTTCCCCGTTAAGAGACCGATTCGGAATGATCGGACGGCTTGAATTTTACAGACCGGTGGAACTGGAAAAAATAATCACCCGTGCGGCAAAGGTTCTCAATATTCAGATAAAAGATGAAGGAGCAAGGGAAATTGCCCGCCGCGCAAGGGGAACACCGCGCATAGCAAACAGAATGCTTCGCAGGGTGCGGGATTTTGCACAGGTAAAAGCCGCAGGAATAATTACTCTTGAAGTCGCGCATGAAGCGTTAAATAACCTTGGGATAGATAGTTTGGGTTTGGATAATACAGACAGAAAAGTTTTAAAGACAATAATTGAAAAATATGAGGGAGGTCCTGTAGGCATTGAAACAATTGCGGCCTCAACCGCCGAAGAAGCTGATACAATAGAAGACATCTACGAGCCGTACCTTATGCAGATAGGTTTTTTACAAAGAACCCCAAGGGGAAGAGTTGCAACTGCTCTAGCATATGAGCACCTAGGAATTAACATCAAAAAAGAGCCGTTTGTCGCAGAAAAGTTGTTTTAAATATGGAAGACACAATTATTATAAAAAATAACGGGATCCCTCTTTTACGCAACGCGCAGGTCTTTTTAAAAAACAGCTCGTATAAACAAACGATTCTTACACAATTTCAATATATACTTTTCTCCCGGCAATACATTGGATAAAGGCAGCAACCTCTCCGCTTGAGGGATTAAATCCTTCAGCTCTTATATATGCACGATGCCGAGAAGATAAAGATCTTCTGCTATACGCAAAACCCTCAGTTTTATGCAAAGCGGGCATAAGCAACTCAATGGCAACCTCATTTAAGATAACCTCAATCTCAAGCAAAGACACTTTTTTCCCCTTCAGTAACTGAGGATCAACAGCTAAATGCTCTCTTATCTTGTCTGTCCTTGTTATTTCGTTACATTTTAAATCTGGCAACGGTCTTTCTTGCCTTAAAAACTCTGTGAAAAGACATTTCGCTGCCTCATAAAAACCACGGGAACAACATATTTCATCCCCCAAAAAGTCGTCATAACCCAAAGGAAAAACTTCAATAGGAGAAGAAATGCTTTTCCCATGTAGTTCTTTCAATAATCCCAATCTATCTGGCAACCGAAGCCCTTTCATCTCTCCTACCCTTTCACCAACAACTCTCCCTACTCCCATTGTCCCATCATAATTCCCAATAAAGACCATGTTAGAAAACTTCGCGGTTCTTCCACCCCCTGCTAAATCATGGGTTGCGTTTGAAGCAGATAATAACAATTGCAACGGCTTTGACGGTTTTTTTTCAAGTTGCCGTAATGAGGAGGAGGGGTTTGCTTTCGGTAATCTTTCAAGAATCCTGGTAACTTTGCTCATTTTCATCTGCTCCTTTTTTTTGGGTTTTTCCTTGTCTATAGTCTTAACTTACTTTCAAAGCTTAGAGTCTTTACACCTTGTGCTTGTTCCCTCGCATCATTTTGAAAAAAATTTCAGCTGTTTTTACAACTAACTTAATGATAAAATTAGTTTATAAGATCAAGGCTTCAATTTCGTTAGATCCTAAACACTCGAAATCTTGATCCATAACATAAAATGAAAAAACGAAACGCAATAATAAAACGAAAGACAAAAGAGACCGATATCAGCTTAAAGTTGCTCATCGATGGAACTGGTAAAAGCAAAATCGACTTATATTAAAAATACATAGAAAAAACGACAATTCTAAGTTATAATGCCTCCATTGATTAAAGGAAATAAAAATGTCATTTAATATTCCAAAAGTTAATCGGGAAGAGATAATCCAAACATTTAAAAAGCATCTGATTAATACCGTTATTTTACGAATGGATTTTGCCGATATTTTTGACTCAAAAGATTTTGCATCAAAGGTGGTTGCTAAATTAGCATCTGATTTCCCTGAAAGAGGGGAAGAGACTGAGGAAATTTTTGGGCAAACAGAATTCGCGCTAATACCAATTAAAAAAATAGTTTCTTATATATTAAAAAATAATAAAAATAAAAACTACATAAAAATTAATCAAAATTCCATATTAATTGAGTGCAAAACCTATGAAAATTTTAATGGACTACTACAATTATTTAATGAAATATTATCTATTTATTTTTCACTTTACCCTAATAATAACATCCTAAGAATAGGCCTTAGAAAAATAAACTTTTATGACAAGGAAGAAAAAGACCAATTAATAACCTTTGAAGAATATTTTAATGATTCACTGCTCCCCGAATTAAACAAAAAATATTTAGGCACAACCCTTTCTCAAGACATACATAGTTATATTATAAAAGGAGAAAATAATGAGGGGTTTAGTATAAATTTCAGATATGGTTCTTCAGTATTTGAAGAGAAAGAAAAGAAAATAAGAAGATTTATTTTAGATATAGATGGTTATTCTTTTGATGATTTATCTCAAAAAACATTGATTGAAAAGTTTAAAAAAATCAATGATAAGATATTTGATGTTTTCTACTTTTCAATAGGCGATAAAATCAAAGGAGAATTAAAAGTATGATAACAAGCCAACTTGACTTTCAAACAGAAAGAAAAACAATCTGTTATGATTCTTTTGATTATATGGAAATTCATAGCGGGTTCCCTTGGAAATATGCAAATTCCACATCTAAAATTATCATGTTATATGACAATTCTATAATAGAAAACAAATTAATTAATAAACATTTTCAGAAATTATCTGAACAAAATTTATCTTTCTGGGACAATGCACAAGATGAGTATTGGAACAAATTATAACAAAAAAGATCTAATATTAGTTCCATATCCTTTCACCGATTTATCTCAAGTTAAACAAAGGCCCGCCTTAGTACTGTATAAAAATCAATTAGGGGATATTCTAATAGCCGCCATTACTTCAAATCCCAACCCATCCCAAGAAAACGAAGAAATAACAAGAGATAATTTAATAAAAGGCACGCCAATTAAACCAAGCAAAGTTTTATACATGAAACTCTTTACTCTATCAGAAGATCAAATAATAAAAAAACTCGATGTCTTAAAAGACGAAAAGTACAATTTAATTATAAACAAAATAAAATCTACGTTATAATACGTTATAAAAGGGAGACGCCATGAAAAAACGATCCTCTACAATAAAAAGAAAAACTAAAGAGACTGATATCAGCTTAAAGCTGGTCATCGACGGAACCGGCAAAAGCAAAATCGACTACCCTATCCCTTTTCTCTCCCACATGTTCACCCTTTTTGCTAAACACGGCCTTTTTGACATAGCTCTCACAGCGACAGGAGATATTGATGTAGATATACATCATCTCTTTGAAGATACTGGGATTTGCCTCGGAGAGGCTTTTGCCAAAGCACTTGGTAATAAGAAGCAGATTGAGAGATACGGGCATGCGATAATCCCTATGGACGAATCGCTGTCTGATGTCAAAGCGGCAATTGACATAAGCGGCAGGCCGCATTTAACCTACAAAGTTAAATTTGAGCCGGAAGTATTGCTTGCAAAATTCAAGAAAGAAAATATTAACCTAGTGCTTGATCCCGAGATGTTGCGCGAATTTTTTGAATCATTTGTTTACAAAGCGGCGATATCCCTGCATATAGACCTTATCCGCGGGAAAAATACTCACCATAAAATCGAATCACTTTTCAAGGCTTTTGGTGTAGCCCTCTCCAAAGCCTGCAAAATCAACCCGCAAAAAAAAGGGATCCCTTCAACAAAAGGCGTTTTGTAGAAAAGATTTCTATGCCTTATGAAGAACGCAAATACCGCAAGCAATTTAGCGCGCAAGGGCTTGTCGGGTTTGAAGTTGTAGAAAAAGAGACTGATCTTTTTATCTTTGCAGATAAAGACTTAACGCAAGAGGCAAAAAAATCGATCTTCAAATACCGCAAAATTCTAGAAGACTACCTCTTAAAAGATAATAATTTTGAAAAATCTTTTACTCCGCTTAAAGTCCCTCTTTTTGCCCCTCAAATAATAAAAGAGATGGCGCATGCCGCAAAACTTGCGAATGTCGGGCCGATGGCGGCTGTCGCGGGGGCTGTCGCGGAATTTGCTGGGCGCGATTTACTCAAACATTCTAAAGAGATAATAGTCGAAAACGGCGGAGATATATTCTTAAAAATCGATAAACCTAGAAAAATAGGAATATTTGCAGGAAATTCTCCACTGTCCAACAAACTTGCAATTGAAATAAAACCGGAAGATACTCCATGCGGCGTGTGTACCTCCTCTGGAACCGTCGGCCATTCATTTTCTTTTGGCAAGGCGGATGCGGCAACAATAATCGCGAAATCAGCCTCTCTCGCCGATGCTGCGGCCACCGCCGTATGCAATCTGGTAAAAACCCCCGATGACATACAAAAAGCTGTTGATGCAGGCAAAAAAATTAAAGGGGTTTTAGGAATTTTAATAATTATAGAAAAGAAGATGGGAAGTTGGGGAAAAATCCATTTCGTCCAAAAATCGTCAGCATAAGCTTGAAAATCGTCAATTTTTGACTTTTCTTCTCTCTTGCCCCGCAAGTTAACCCCTGGCATAAAAATTGCTGATAACATAGCATGGGAAGAGAAAGTTATGAATTGGGCAAAAACGGTGAAGAGCTTGCGTGTAAATATTTACTTCAAAAAGGTTTTGTGATTATCGAAAGAAATTTCCGCGCGCAACAAGGCGAAATCGACATTATCGCGAAAGAAAAAGATTGCATGGTTTTTGTGGAAGTTAAATCATATTCATATAGAAGTTTTTATCCGCCTATTTATGCCATAACAAAAGATAAAAAAGGTTCCATAATCCGTGCGGCAAAATATTATGTCTACAAGAAAAAGCTTTACCATGAATTAAGCAGGTTTGACCTTGTCGCCATCTACCAAAAGCCAAACGGAGAAATGGTTTTTGAACATATTAAAAATGCTTTTGGAATAAATTAAAAGGAGAAATACAAATGCTGGTAAAATTACAAAGCGCGGCTCTAAACGGAATTGAAGGAAATATAATTCGGGTTGAAATAGACGCAAGCAAAGGACTTCCAGGACAAAGCATTGTCGGCTTACCCGATGCGGCGGTAAGAGAAAGCCGTGATCGCGTAAGATGCGCTATAACAAACTCCAATTTCGAATTTCCTCCGCTATATATAACAATAAACCTTGCCCCCGGAGATATCAGAAAAGAAGGGTCTCTTTACGACCTTCCTATAGCAGTAGGGATACTTTGCGCGTCAGGCCAAATTTCAAGCGAAAAGCTGATCGATACTTTTTTTCTTGGAGAACTTTCATTAAATGGAGATGTTAAAGGGATTTCAGGGATACTGCCAATCTGCCATTCGCTCTATAAAAAAGGACTCAAAAAAGCAATTGTATCAAAAGAAAACGCGGATGAAGCAGCCTTGATTAAAGAGCTTGAAGTAATCCCGATTTCAAACCTTAGGGAGACTGTTGAATTTTTAAACAATGAAAAAGATATTATCCCGCATAAAGTGGATATCGATTCTCTTTTTTTAAACAATCAGGAATTCGATATGGATTTTTCTGAAATCAAAGGCCAGTCTCATGCTAAACGCGCATTGGAAATAGCCGCGGCAGGAAGCCACAATATTCTGATGGTAGGGCCTCCCGGTTCGGGGAAAACCATGCTGGCAAAAAGAATTCCGACAATTCTTCCTCCCTTATCAGTTGATGAGGCCCTACAGGTAACAAAATTATATTCCATAACAGGGCTTACCAACAAAAGAAACGGCTTAATAACAAGACGCCCGTTTAGATCTCCCCACCACACAACATCCAATATCGGAATAATCGGGGGAGGAAGAATTCCGCGCCCCGGGGAAGTTTCCCTTTCTCACTTTGGAGTATTATTTTTGGATGAGCTGCCGGAATTTGGCCGTGATGTTTTGGAAGTTTTGCGCGAACCTTTGGAAGACAACAAAGTAACAGTCTCACGGGCTTTAGCTTCTATAACTTATCCTTCCAATTTTATGCTTGTTGCAGCCATGAACCCCTGTCCCTGCGGTAATTACATGGATCCGCTAAAAGCATGCTCGTGCCATCCAAATAAAGTGCAAAAATACTGGAGTAGAATATCGGGGCCTCTACTTGATCGCATAGATATTCATATAGAAGTTCCACGTTTAAAAAAAGAAGAATTAGTCTCTCTTCCCCAAGGCAAAACGTCGGCAGAAATAAGAGAAAGCATTTGTAACGCAAGAAAAACTCAGGAAAAAAGATTCAAGGGGCTTCCCTTTCATTCAAATTCAAGCTTAACGCCAAAACATATGCGCGTTTTTTGCCAACTAAACCCCGAGGCCGGAGATCTTTTGAAATCAGCCATTGTCCACTACAAATTAAGCGGGAGAACCTATGATCGAGTTATCAAATTGGCTCGAACAATAGCAGACTTAGAAGGGATGGAAAACATAGAAACAAAACACATAGCAGAAGCAGTTCAATTTAGGGCGTTAAATATAGAAAAATAGTTTTTTTGTTTAAATAGACTAGTTAAGCGGCCGTGATAAGGGATTGTATTTGCGTATTATCGCAGAATCTATGCTTGCGATAACATCTTTTCTAAAAGTTGCACCATGGCTGTTAAGCTCTATTTGTCCATGCCTTACATAGCTTTGATGCTTAAGCTCATGAGCGGCATCTTCTCCAACTTCGTAAAAAGTTCCATATGCTTGAGACAACGTATCTCTCTCTTCCCTCGAAAAATTACCATCCCATCGTTGCATAGCTTTCGGAATTAAACCCGAATCCCTGAGAGCCAAAGCTCCTTGCAACCTAGCTCCTTGACCGCTAACCGCCTCCTCCCTAAAATCAACAGTCCTGGCCGTAAAATCTGCCAACCTCATCTCGCTTGTTTCTCCCGTATTTCTAAAGAACTTAACTCCCACAGGAACGCCAATGCCATTGTATAATTCAAGTACAAACTTCGCGTAAGCTTTTAGTTCTTCCGACAAAGAAGCAACCGATTCCCTATTTGAAGAATCACTTCCTGAAATGAGTGTTTTTCTTTCTATAACCGCAGCCCTTATTCTTTCTCTATATCTTTCTCCTATCAATGGACTATTCAAAACATCAGGAGAGTCTTCGTCTTTTGATAATGCGGCAACCGCATTTCTCACGCCTTGCAAACTGACTCTTTTCCCTTGCTCATCTTCAACTTCAACAAGACTCATAAGCAAACCAAGATTATCAACATCGTCCAAATACTTACTAAAATTAACTTCGTGCGCGTTTCCAGAATTTAATTTGCCTGCGTCATCTCGAATCTCTGGAGTAATTGCTTTTTCCAAATTAGTAAGGCACATATCTTCATGTTGGCTATATAAATAATCGGGGACAATCCCTTCTATTGTTTCTCCTGTTTCAAAGGCATTCTTTAGCGCCTTTCTTACAGCAAGATATATAAATCTGCTCGCAATCTTTTTTTCGCTTCTCATCGGATTATTGCGCGGCGTTGTCAAATCCTCATCTTCTCCTAGTTGAAACACATCATTTTCAACATATCGCTTTAAACTATTTGGGGAATATTTATCAACAAGATGTTTTTTCTTTCTATTTACAATCAATCTATTTTGCGCAACTCTTGTTGCGGAACTTGTGGATGAAACCTCAAGCAATGAATATGCGCCACCGTCAGAAAAAGCATACTCTTCTCTTGCTAAAACAGGCTCATTTATTGTTTCACCGTTATAATCAATGCGCAGTACTTCAGGATCCATAAGCCCTACATATTCTTTAATTCTAAATCCAAGCATCATGTTTCTTAGGGCTATTCTTAACGCATTAGCAGAAGTTTCACTCTTTTTTCCTACTCTTTTTCCAACATGAACTTCAAATCCTGTAACGCCCTTTTGCGTCTTTTTCTCGCAATATTCAGAAATCACAATATCAAGAGGCTCACCTTTTTTGCTTCTTTTAAAAGTCTTAACTTCAGATACTCTTCCATCTCCAGAGGTTGTCCTTACAACAACAATATCTGCATCGTTATAAACGCTTTTAAATCCAATGCCGTCACACCCGATCTCTTTTCTGCCAGAAGGAGCCTTTGTGCTTTTTCTTTTTTTCGATCCTCCAAAATTAAGAAGCCCTTCCCTTACATCGGAATCTGTTGCACCACATCCGTTGTCCGCATAGGCTGTAAAATGATAAAGATCATCTTTTATTTCTCTTGTATAAGTTGATATTTTAACTTCGGTCGCGCCTGCATCATGGCTGTTTTGAACAAATTCTCTTATATAAATATCTGGCTTTAAATCCTGCACAACATCCCCTTCGATAGCTTTTTGCATAGGACTCTTATTTGGGATTGCATTATATTTTGCTAACAACTTTTCATGCATCAATTTTGTATTTTCTGACCAGCCTTGATACGCAAACCCCGCCCAACGATAAAATGCTAACGAATGAGATGCAGGAGTGCTCCAAAGAAGCTCTCCGCTTTTTAGACGGCTTGATAGCGCGGAAGCTTCCGCAGAATATTTCAAGTTCGGGTCTGTGAAAAACTCAACGCTTTCCTTTATATTTTGGTTTGCTGGAATCGCTCCTTCATCATGTAAATATTCGATAAGATTTTGTTCTTTGAAAGATTGAGCAAGTTGCTGAAGTTCTTCAAAATCTCCTGCATAAGATGAGACCAATTCATCCCATCGTGAAACGACTTGCCTAAATCTATCTTGCGCAATATTTCCATCGCTTGCAAGCCACAAATCTTCAATAAAACTAAGGTATAGCTCTTGAAAACTAAAAAGATCTCTTCCTGTTGTAGAAAGCCTTGCTTCCATTCTTGCGATAGTTTCATCTCCTAACAATTCAATAGCTGACGCTGGAATATAAGAAGCTAAAATCAGATTATGACTTTCTACAATATCTCCTGCGGCGATGCGAGATAGCATTTCGGTCCTGCGCTTTTCATAAGAGGCTTGTTCTTCGTAGGAAGATAACCATAATTGTTTTTGTGGTATAGATAATCCCTCTATAGGCAAAGACCTAAAATGAGCTACTCTGCTGGCTTGGTTTCGGAATATAATTACTTCTTCTTCGTGGCGTGAGATCAACGGAATTGTGTTAATATCATCATCAAAAGTAACAAGTAAATTCCTTTCTATGTCATGATTGCGACTAAAGAAAGCAAAATATCTACTGCTTTCTATGCTCGAATGAGAATAAGAAGTTATCATTTCTGTTTTTTTTGATTTGCCATCAATCGAAGCAATATCTCCTCTACCGCTACTAACTATAATTAATCCTTTTTCAACACTAAATTCGCTTAAAGAGCCTATCTCTAAAGGAATAGCTGTTGCTGTTTGGTGTTCAGAAACCATAAAAAGTTTTTGTTCATTGGACACATTTTCATGTCCAAGAAAGTAACAAACGCCTTTATCATCAAAAAAAACGCGATTACAAAGATCAACAGGTAGAGGCCGTTTTATGCTCCCATCAATTAAAAGAAAATGTTGATTTTTTTTATTTTTAACAAGTGAATATAGTTTTCCATTGCGTCTACAAGCATAAATCAATGTGTAGTTTTGAACGGTTAGTTTTTTTGTTGGAATTTGCACAATATTTCCTAAATTATCCACTTCCCATATTTCAATTTTCCCCTCCCTTTTAACAACAATAAGAGAGCTCCCGTCATAGAAATCTTTTGATATTATTTCATCAAAAGAAACAATTGCTTTTTTTTCTGAATATGTTCTCGCATCAACAGAAAAGATTGTTTTACTTCCATGGCTATATCTACCCTCCAATACAAACATTTTTCTTTTGCTACAATAAATTTCGACGTCATGATTAAATTCAAGCGAGCTTTTTACGAATTGGCTACTCCTTTTTTTTACATGAAGAGCTAGTGGAGAGTCAGGCTGTTTTCCTGTTGAACAAAAAGCAACTACATCCTCCCCAAATACAAATACTTCTTCTAATCTCTCAAATTCACCAAGCAACACAGGCTTTCCATGCAAAATCTTAAACAATTTATCTTTTTCTCTGCCCCCCCATGTAACAGAAAAAAGGATTCTTTTTCCGAAAATATAAGTTTGAAAATTTTGATGTTCAAATAAAAAGCTTTCACAATCGAACAAAGCTTTATTTAACGGGACCCTTTCTCCTGTAGCTTGCAATAAAGCATTTCTTCTTGCAATGGCAACAGAGATTTTATCTCTGCTTGCCTCGGTATACCCCGACACATCAAAATAAAGCCGTGCCGCAATTCTATCTTTTGCATCTTCTATGCCATGTAAAAAAGTATCAAATGCTGATCTTTCAGTTTTTTCCGCTTGCTTTACTTCTCCCATTCTCTCTTGTCCTAACGCTGTTTCCATCGCAGGCAAACCTGCGGATGTGGCACAAGCCTCCCCCTCCCACGGCATAAAAAACCGGAGCCTCTCACTCCTCTTCTCCAAATACCCATCATGAAAATTAAATCTCAAATTAAGCAGAAGAAGATTCTCGCGATAAGCTTCGTTTACAACTATATTTTTGCCAACTTCAACCGCTACGACAGATGTTTCAAATCTTCCCCAAAATGCTGTACAACCCTCATCGCTTCTATAGCTTTCCTTGGGACAAGCGGTAAGGCTTGCATCTGCTATCACAAATTCGTTTATCAATCGAGAATCCACATAAAGTTTTTTTCTATCAGTCGATAAAGCAGTAAACCCTTCTTCATTTGGAACAAATAAGATCTCTCCTTTATTTTCCTCGGCAGAAACATTTTTAGCTTCAGCGCTTATCGTTCTTATTAAAATCTCTTTCTCCCCATTTTCAAATTGAAGTTTATCTATGGCTTTCATTAAGCTGTTTAAAATCGCCCATTTGCGACTCCCTTCCATTTTTAAAATATCAACAACAATTCCAGCAATACGAGTCGCTTCTTCCTGCCCGATTATTACTTCCTCTTTTGATAAATCAAGTTTAAACCCCGTCCCAAGCTCATACCCAGAATAACGCTTAATATTCACTCCTTCTATTTCAACCCCCTGCATTTCAATGCCACACATTAAAATGCTGACTCTTCCTTTTTTGGGTTTGCTTGGATTCTCAGAGTCAATATCTGTGGAATAATATAAATTAGGAGCCTGCACCGCATCGTTATAACCATTACTTACCTTGCCAGAAGAATTCCCAACAGTTAAAATTCTCTCAACCAAATCTTTTCTATCCATCCCTCCCCCATCATCCGCGACCAAAAACCCCTCCCTTGTTATTGCGATATCAACGGTTCCTTTGATCTGCTTTTCTTGTTCACTCCTCAAGCTTTGATACTTTCCTGGCTCATTCACAAGTTGATTATTTACTTTAACGCTGACATCTTTTACAAATCTAAAAGCATGATGAACATCTGCTACCATTTCTGAAACAGTATCCTCACTTAAAGGAGCAGAAAGAGATACCCTTGTTCCTTTTTGAAATCCAAATTCATTGCTCTTTTCTTCCCCAAGTTCAACAGGAATATTGTTTTCTCCATAAAATCTGACAAAACTACCAATACTGTTAGCCACTTTGCTTCTGACCTCATAAAGTGAACTGCCAATATTATCCATCAAAATAACAAGAGCCTTAAACCTGCCACGCCCAAACCTTCCGACCATTTTTTCTCTTCTAATTTCTTCTACGCTGTTTGTTCCAAGCTCTTTAATGCATTGCTTTAAACCCGCACCTTGTCTGAGTAGTGGATCAATAGCTTCTTCTTTTAAATGACTTGTCTTTGCAACTTCAGTAGAGAAAAAAGATGGATCCGAAAATAGGCGGTCATAATCTGGGAAGCCATACATGGCGCAATTTTTTGCAAAAGAAAGAACCCTACCCAAAAGAGGAAAGGATTGTAGATTGATAGCGCTTCGTGGAGAAAAAGCTACTCTAGAAGCACCTTGAATTTCCATTGTCGATTTAATTGTCATAGGCTAATTTCCTACATATATATCGAAAAAAACAGGTTGAAATTGCGGATTTATGGCTTAATAAGTGCGAGGTGGTTCTTGTTTAGAAAGATTTATCCATTTTTTAATGAGAAAACCAGAAGAAAATCAATAATTAAAAAAACAGATATAAAAATATATATAACATAATCTTGCATATTTTTTCCTACCTTTTTGCTAAAAATACCCATAAAAGTATAATAAAAGCCAAGATTGCTGCAAATAAATAAAAAGTCAAAAGATCCATTTTATTGTTCTCCTTTTTTTGAGAGTTTTACAGCTATCGCCAGAAATAATGTTGTCATTACAATGCCAAGCAAAAAAGTAAGCCATGGCACCTTTCCCGCAGCACTAGGGACAAAAACTCCAATAACTAGAGATGCAAATATTAATTTAGAACTATCAAGAAAAAAATTCCCTAAAACCTTAAATTCTTTTTTATCTAACATTTCCTGATTTTATACTATTTCATAAACCCAAGCAATAGCGAAAATGGCGATTACAAAAAATGTCCTGTAAAAAAATAGCCCTTTAGGTTATAATGTCCCACATGATAGAAGAAATTGCTTCTATGAGAATAAAAGAAAAATACAAAAAACTCAATATCAGCAATGAACTCGTAAAATGTATCTTTTACAAAGACAAAATATGCAAACCCTACCAAATTCAATTTAAAATTTGTGTCAAATGTCACAGATGCAAAGCAATTACAATGGAAACAGCTATCCCAAGGCTGTTTGATGAAATCATAAAAAGAGCAAAAGACCTTATGTCTGTTTTTTGCCCTAGAAAAGATACCGACACGGCAATTCCCCCATCCGAAGAAGAGACTAGTTAATATCAATAATTTTTGCAATCTCTTCTTTTGTTGTCAGTCCTTCCGCAAAAAGCCGCAAAGCTTCATCCTTTAAAGTCCTCATCCCTTTATTAGGAGAATATCCTTCCATAATTTCAAAAACAGGCATTCTGCCGAACGGTATAACCCTTACCAATCTTTGCGCGATAACACCAAGCAAAACATCTTTTACCAGATATTCATCTATTCCCAACTCAACAAGTCTCGAAAAAGCTCCTTTAGCATCTCTTGTATGCAAAGTCCCTAAAATTAAATGGCCAGTCAGGGCTGCTTGCACGGCAATTTTAGCCGTTTCAAGGTCGCGAATTTCTCCTACAAGAATAATATCCGGATCCTGCCTTAAAACAGACCGAAGAATTTTGGGAAAAGTTAACCCTATTTTATAATTAACCTGCGTCTGGCTAATTCCCGGCAGTTGGTATTCGACAGGGTCCTCAATCGTGACTATGTTGTTTTCCTTATGGTTTAACTCTTTTAAGGTGGCATAAAGAGTTGTGGTCTTCCCTGATCCCGTAGGGCCTGTAATCAATATCATTCCATTGCGCTTCGATATCATCTGTCGATACGAGCTTAATAATTCATCCCTAAATCCGATGTCAGAAAGAGTAAGCTGAATTTTGTCTCTCTCCAATATCCTGACAACTATTTTCTCTCCATAAATCGTTGGCAAAGTAGAAACCCTAAGGTCATAAGCCTTTTTCCCTGATTTTATTTTATGCTTTCCATCTTGAGGCATACGACTTTCAGCTATATCAAGATTGACCATTATTTTAATGCTTGAAATTAACGCGGATTGAAATTTTTTAGGTATTGTGTCTTGATCAAAAAGAATCCCGTCTATCCTATAGCGAATTTTTACAAATTCTTCACGCGGCTCAATATGAATATCTGATGAATTTTTACTTATAGCAGTTGATATGATTTCGTCAATTTTTTCTCTCACATAATGTTAACAAGCAATTTTCATGCCAAGAGAAAACCCGATAAAGTGACGAAAGTTAGACAGCAACAGGCAGAAACCTGGTCAATTATTTAAGGGGGACAAGCCTTCCTTCTTTTACAACTACTTTCCCTTCGACGATTGTATAAACAATTTCCCCTTGAACCTCCATTCCATCAAACGGAGAATTTTTGGACTTCGATGCAAATTGCTTAATGTCAATTTTATGTTTGGCATTGGGATCAATAATGGCAAGATCAGCAGCAGCTCCTTCCTTAAGCTCTCCTTTTGGTATCCCAAGAATTTTTGCCGGATTAATTGTCATCATTTTAATTATTTTTGCGAGCGGGATTTCCTTTGATAAAAAAGTCAAAGCAAGAGGTAATGCCGTTTCAAACCCAACCATTCCTTTGGCAGCAAGGCCAAACTCAACCTTTTTCTTCTCTTCTCTATGAGGCGCGTGGTCTGTTGCAATCGCGTCTATTGTCCCATCTTTAAGCCCTTTAATTATTTCTTTTACGTCTTCTTCGGTTCTAAGAGGAGGATTTACTTTTGCAAACGTATTAAATCCGTCAACATTTTTTTCCGAAAGCGAAAAATAATGCGGACAGGTATCACATGTAACAGGAATCCCCTTACTTTTTGCTTCTCTTATCATAATAACAGATTGGGCAGTTGAAACATGAGTAATATGGATAGCCCCAAACTTGGCAGCCAATAAAATATCTCTTTCAACCATCAGCTCTTCAGCTTGGGAAGAAATACCTTCAAGCCCCAACATGGTAGAGAGAACCCCTTCGTTCATCTGGCCATTTTTTGACATCGCAAGAACTTCAGGATGAGATATAATTTTTACTCCAAAAGGCCTAGCATATTCTAAAAGCAAGCGCAGTATCCTTGGATCAGAAATAGGATTTCCATCATCTGAAAAAGCGACAGCCCCTTCCTCTATCATGCGTTCCATCTCAACAAGATGAGTTCCTTTTAATCCCAGAGTTGCAGCTGCAATAGGAAAAACATTTACAATCCCTTCTTGTTTTGCTTTTGAAACAACATATCTGACAGCCGCGGGGCTATCAATTGGAGGAGTTGTATTTGCCATGCAGGCAATTGAAGTAAAGCCTCCCTTTGCGGCAGACATTGTCCCTGAAGCTATCGTCTCTTCTTCCGGATCTCCAGGATCACGCAAATGACAATGCATATCAACAAGCCCAGGAATAACGATTAAATTTTCTGCTTCTATTACTTGGACATTTTTAGGTAGAGCTATATTTTCAGCGATGGATTTTATTATGCCTTCTTGAATGAAAATATCTTTTTTTATTTCTTTTTGAGAAGACCCCTCTAAAATTTTTCCGCCGCGAATCACTATACCCATATAGATTTTTTAACCTTATGGAAAATTCCTTTAATAGGGCTGACCTTTTTCTTTTCCATCGAATTTAACTGGTTTAACGCTTTTTCAGCCGCTTTTTGTTCTGCGTCTTTTTTGTTCATCCCTTCCCCCTGCCCCATGATACTCCCTTTAATCCTAACACCTATAACAAATTGTTTTTCATGTTTAGGCCCGGTTTCGTTTAAAACTTTATATTGAGGTAAAGGCCATTTCTTTTTTTGGACAAATTCCTGCAAGGCTGATTTGTAATCTTTTATATATCCTTCCCTGCTGACTTTTTCTATTTCGCCTCTCAAGAAATCGATAAGGAAATCGCGTACTTTTCCCAACCCCGCGTCAAGATAAATAGCCCCGACTAAAGATTCAAAAGCGTTTGCGACATTTGATCTTCTTTTATCTCCGCCTGTTTTTTTCTCGTTTTCAGAAAGAAGAAGATATTCGCCAAGCCTAACTCGCGTCGCAACTCGGGCCAAAGTCTCATCGGAAATGACATCAGCTCTGATTTTAGTTAAATCACCTTCCGGTCTGGCAGGAAAACGATTATAAATATATTCAGACACTGCCAGCTTAATAACGGCATCGCCTAAAAACTCCAAACGCTCATTGTCTGGAACCTCAGATTCGTTGGCATAAGAAGAATGTGTCAGTGATTGGTTTAACAGTTGTTTATTAAGAAAAAAGATCCGAAGTTTTCTTTCAAGGTCAGATAGCTCTTTATCGCGCTGCATTAATATGTTATTATACGTTAACTTTATCGAAAAATCAAGAGAAAGGCACCAAGGAGCAAAAATGAATATAATATCCCCAATTACCGCTTTTTCACTAAAAATGGAAGATGATTTTCCCGCTCCATCGCAAAGATCCCAATTAAACAAGCTTATAGAAAGCGATACAAAACTAATAAAGCAATATCCTGCCAGAGCTGATATCGGTGAGATAAAATTTCGCCTGGCAGATTCGTTTGTCGGCAGAGGCTGCCCCGGAGATTATGAGCGAGCCGGAATAATTTATGATGAAATATTAAAAACATACGGATCTCCATATCTTAGGGCGCGCGTTCAAGTCGGCAAAGCAGAACTTATGACCCCTGGAATCAGGCCTGAAGAGATCCCGATTGCGTTGGAATTATGTAGAGTTTCAAGAAAAAACTTACAGGCTGATCTTTCTGATTTTTTTATGGCCAAAACTTATATAATTGAAGCCGACTTACGGCTGGTTCGTGACAATAAAAAAGAGAAAGATCACGCAAAGGCCATGGCTCTTCATGAAAAACTTATAAAAGAACGGAATGCAAACTGGTATTTTAGAGCAAGGGCTCATATTGGAAAAGCAGAATTGATTTTATATCACTTTCCAAAGAGAATCGCAGAAGCCGTAATCCTTTGCGAAAAAGCGGAACGGACATTAAAAACTAGGCCTGATGATTATTTCACTACAAAAGCAATGCTTATAAAAGCATTATTAATCAGGCGCAGAGGAAGAGGGCAAGACTTAAACAAGGCCCAACATTTGCTGCATGCGATTGTCAAGGATTGTCCTCCCTATCAGGATCTTTATTCAAGGGCAGCCCTTTCTCTTGCAGAAATGCTGAAAGGGGAAAAGGCCATCAGGTTTTTGCATCAGTTAAAAGATATGAAAGGGTTAGACGCATACACGGAACAAAAGATAAAAATATTGGAAGAAGAGTTGAAGTCAAAAAAATAATCCCAATTGATGGTATAATTAACTTATTATGGCAGGAAAAACAATAGCAGAAAAAATCTTATCCTCTCATTCAAACACCGATTCATACGCCGGAGACATTGTAATTGCCGATCTTGATTTCATGATAGGACAGGATGGCACGTCAGGAGTTGCGATCGATTCTTTTAATAAGATGGGGGCAGAAAAAATTTCTGATCCTTCAAAAATCGCAATAATAGTCGACCATAGTTCTCCTTCTCCAAATTCCGGAGTTTCTGCAATTCATAAAAAAATAAGAGATTTTTCAAAAACTTACGGAATAAAGCTTTACGATATTGGCTGCGGCGTTTGCCATCAAATTACTCCGGAACAGGGGCATGTCGTTCCTGGGGATCTTGTAATTGGAGCCGATTCTCACACTTGTACTTATGGGGCAATAAATGTTTTTTCTACAGGGATCGGATCAACGGACTTTGCGGCAGGAATGATTTCAGGAAAACTCTGGTTTAAAGTTCCTGAAACTTTAAAAGTAGTGTATAGAGGTAAACTGCCAAAAGGGGTATTTTCAAAAGATTTGATTTTAAAACTGATCGGAGATATTACCGCCGATGGAGCAACATACATGGCTCTTGAAATTGGGGGAGAAGCCATTTCCTCATTATCAGTCGATGCGAGATTTACTATTTCAAATATGGCCATAGAATGTGGGGCAAAAGCGGGGCTCATGGAAACTGATCAAAAAGTTCTGGATTGGGTTAACAGACATTCTAAAAAAATACCTAGCCCTGTATTTGCAGATAAAGAGGCCAAATATGCAAAAACGATAGAAATAAACATTGCACAACTCGAACCGCAAATCGCAAAACCACATACAGTCGACAATGTGGTTCCAATTTCAAAACTGGAAGAAACCACAGTCGCCCAAGGATATATTGGAACCTGCACAAACGGGAGACTGGAAGATTTTCAAATTGCCGCAAAAATACTTAAAGGAAAAAAGATTAATTCAAACTGCCGATTAATTATTGCGCCTGCCTCAAAAGATATTTTGCTTGATATGATAAAAGATGGGACATACCAAACACTTCTTGATTCAGGGGCAATCGCGGTAACGCCAGGCTGCGGGCCATGCGTTGGAACCCATAACGGAGTTCCGTCAGACGGAGAAAACGTAATTTCCACAGCAAACAGGAATTTCAAAGGGCGCATGGGGAATGTAAATTCATTTATTTATCTGGGATCTCCCGCGACAGTCGCAGCTTCCATGCTCAAAGGCAAAATTTCCGATCCAAGAAATTTTATAAATTAGAAGGTAAAAATAATGAATCTTACAGGAAAGGCAAGAGTTCCAAAAACAAGGGATGACATAAATACCGATTATATAATCTCGGGGCGTTATAAGTTTAAAATCCAGGATCCCAACGAACTTGCAAAACATGTCATGGAAGATTTGGATCCCCAATTTTACAGCCGCGTGCAAAAAGGAGATTTTTTGGTGGCGGGAAGAAACTTCGGCTGCGGATCTTCGCGCGAACAGGCTCCTCAAGCTATAAAATATGCGGGATTGCAAGCGGTTCTGGCAAAATCTTTTGCAAGAATTTTTTACAGGAATTGCTTCAATCTGGGGATTCTCGCGATAGAATGCGATACGGATAAAATCGAAGAAGAAGATGAGCTGGGAATAGACATAGATCAAGGAATCATAAAAAACAAAACAAAAAATGTCGGGATAAAAATCGCTCCGCTTCCAAAAACAATGCAAATACTCCTTTCGGATGGAGGCCTAATTGAGCACTTTAAAAAACACGGTGGATTTAAAATCTCTTAAAGAAAAAAATATAATAATCTTAGGCCCCACCGCCGCAGGAAAAACAAAATACGCAATTGACCTTGCAAAAAAATTAGATGGGGAGATAATTTCAGCCGATTCTATGCAAGTATATCGCGGAATGGACATCGGAACAGCAAAACCAACAATCAAAGATCGTGAGGGTGTCCCCCACCACCTAATAGACATTAAAAATCCTGACGAAGAATGGACAGTCTCCGATTTTGTAGAAGATGCAAACAGACTTGAGCCGGAAATTATGGCTCGCAATAAAACGCCAATAATTGTAGGAGGGACAGGGCTTTATCTTTGGTCGCTTGTTAACGGATTTTCTTTCCCTCTTGTTTCGGCAGATGAAAAAGTTCGTGCTGAATTAGAAAAATTTACCACTCCTCAGCTTTATCAAAAATTAAAGGAAATCGATTCAAAAAGCTGTGAAAAAATCCATCAAAATGACCGCAAAAGGATTATCCGTGCGCTTGAGGTTTATGAATTGACCGGAAATCCGATTTCACAGATACAAAAAAGAGAAAGCAGAAAGAAGAGAACAGAAAGTCAAATTTTGATTGGGCTTAATCTTCCGCGCGAAATTCTTTACGAAAAAATAAATCTTCGCGTTGATAATATGATTGAAAAAGGGCTTGTTGATGAGGTTAAAGGGCTTTTGGAAAAAGGTTACTCAAAAAACTTAAGGTCTTTTCAAGCCTTGGGCTACAAAGAGGTCATTACATATTTAAAAGGAACGTGGACAAAAGAAAAGATGATTGAAGAGCTTAAAAAGCGGACTCGCAACTTCGCGCGGCGTCAGATGACATGGTTCAGGCGTTTTGAGGGGGTTCTGTGGATAGAGGCTAACAATACCTCGCATTAACTGCCGCAGCGTGGGCGTCAAGACCCTCAATGTCCGCCATCATGGTAATTTCTTTTTTAATTTTCGCAAGCGATCCTTTGGTATATGCCAAAAAGCTTTGCCTCTTTATGAAATCATATACCCCAAGAGGAGAAGCAAATCTTGCCGTTCCGTAAGTTGGAAGCACGTGATTAGGGCCTGCGCCGTAATCTCCCAATGCCACTGGAGAATAGCCGCCCAAAAATACCGCTCCCGCGTTTTTAATTTCACCTAAAAGCTTTTGAGGCGATGAAGTTATAATTTCCAAATGCTCTGGCGCTATAATGTTCGAAAGCCAAGCCGCGGAAGAAAGATTTTCAACAATAAAAATCCTCCCGCGTGCCGCCGCTTGGGCAATAATCTTTTTGCGCTTTAAGTTTTTAAACTGTCTCCTGCTCTCGCACAAAACATCGACTGCCAAATCCTCCGATGTCGTAATAAGAATAGCCCTAGCAAAAGGGTCATGCTCGCATTGCGAAAGCATGTCGGCAGCAACAAATTTTGGGTCAGCCTCTCTGTCCGCAATTATCAAAATGTCAGAAGGCCCCGCTAAAGAATCTATCCCGACTTTATCTGCCACCATCTTTTTTGCAAGGGCAACATAAACATTTCCGGGTCCTACAATTTTATCAACGGGAGCAATAGTCTCAGTTCCATAGGCAAGAGCCCCTATTGCCTGCGCCCCGCCGACTTTGTATATTTCACTAATACCAAGAGAGTCTGCGGCAGCTAAAACATAGGAATTGATTGGAGGAGGGGAAGCTAATGCAATTCTCCTTACTCCGGCAAGTTGCGCGGGAATAATATTCATCATTACAGAAGAAGGATAGGAAGCCCTCCCACCCGGGACATATACGCCAACACTATCAATTGGCATGTTGCGCATCCCATAAAGCGCCCCGTCAGCCAAAGGCTCAAACCATTCTTCTTCTCTCTGTTTTTTATGGAAGGCTCTGACATTCTCGGCAAGTTTTTCAAAGGTTTTTAAAAACTCTTTGCCTGTTTTTCTACAAGCAGAATAAATTTCTTTCTGGGAAACTTTTATTTTCGCTTTGCTGATTTTTATATTGTCAAATTTTTGAGCATATAAGACAAGAGCGGAATTGCCTGATTTTTTTACATTATTTAAGATTTTGCGTACTTTTGATTCAAGCTTTTCATCAAATATTTCTTCTTTTTTGATCCTATCAATCTCTTCTTTTATTTTTTTGCCCTTAAAAACATTAAACATTTATTTTTGATCCTTTTGTAAGATGGGTCTTATTCGCGAGCACTGCTCCGCTTATAACACAGCAATCTTCAATTTTACAATCAAATCCTATTATGCAATTTGAAAGTTTAACATGCTTTCCTATTTTAACTCCTCGCCAAATTATGCAACGCTCTAGAGTTGCCCCTTCCCCTATTTCAACATTATCACCAACAACTGTATAATCCTTAAGAATTACTTCTTTGCCTAATTTTACGCCTTCTCCTATTACGACCGGACAAAAAACTTTTGATGTTTTATCAATTTCAGTTTTTTTCCCAACCCAACATCCCATATTATTTCTATCGCCAAAGATCCTAACAGGCATCTCTCCCCTCAATATAGCCTCGTGCGCAAGATAATATTTAACGGCATTCCCGACATCTATCCAGTAACTGTCAGATTTATAAGCATACATAGGAGCTCTTTCACTCAACATCTTAGGAAAAAGATGATGCTCAAACATGTAATGGGTTTCCTTGGGAATATCGCTAAACACCTTTGGATCCAAAACATAAACTCCCGCATTAATTTCTCTGCAATCAATCCCCTCAAGCATGTTCCAACTCGGTTTTTCCAGAAAATCCTTAATCTTTCCGTTCTCGTCAGTCAAAACAAGTCCATAAGGAGTTGGATCTTCCACGGAAGTCAAGGCCAACGTAACTTGAGATTGTTTTGCTGTATGAAAATCTATTATCTTGGAAATATTTATGTCGTATAAAATATCACCGTTAAAAACGACTAAAACTTCGCAGTCTCCAAAAAATTCTTCGGCGTTTTTTACTGCGCCCGCAGTCCCAAGAGGTTCTTTTTCAATGGAATAATACAGCTTAACTCCAAGAGCGCTTCCATTCCCCAAGATTTTTTTTATGGCGTTGGGCAGGTAATGCAAATTCAAAATAATATCAACAATTCCATGTCTTTTTAAAAGTTCAATTTGATGGACAATAAGAGGCTGGTTAACAATAGGGACAATCGGCTTGGGAGTGTCATAAGTCAAAGGCCTAAGCCTTGTCCCCAACCCACCCGCGATAATAACCGCTTTTTTGCGCATTAATCTTTTAACTCCATTTTTAAACGGGAAATAGCATCAACCGGAGATGGGTTGACTCCATTAAGAATTGCAACATAAACGCTCAACAAATCGGCCATAAAAACAAATGAAAAAAATCTTGATAACTTTGTATTCCCTTTTGGGAAAAGCTCTATTATATCTTCAAACGCCGGTTTAAGCGCTTTTTTTGTAATTTCAATCCGTTTCTTAAGACGTCCGCTTTCCTCGGGATCTCTCAAAATTATTACCGAAAAAGGGTTCCCGTTTTTTTCTAACCCAGCAAAGCCAACAATTTCATTATGATCAATTTCAGGAAAGAGAGAAAGAAGCGCAACAAGTTTGCTGTTTTCATTAAGCTGGTTCTTTAGCCTCAATCCGCAGGCGCCGGTTAATAAATTACTTGAAAAAATTACAGGAATTTTTCCTTTGATCTGTTGAGCAATCTTTTTTAATTCGTTCTCTTTTTCCGGTTTTTGTGATCCTAAATCATTTTTCAACTTCTTCAATTCTTCTGCCGCTTCCCTAAATTGCGCGGAAAGGGAGGGAATAAAACTGATCTCCTCGAGAGTTCGTATTAATAAAGTAAAAATAGAATAAAAAGCAGCTCTCGGTTCAAATCCAAGAGGGAGCGAAACAAACGGATATTTCTTTTTCTCTGCAATTTCTTTTAATTTTCCGCCGCTGCTCAAGCAGATAATCGGCATCCCACGCTTTTCTGCTTCTCCCAGGGCAGCTAGAGTTTCTTCAGTATTTCCTGAATAACTAATGGCAAGAAAAAGCATTTTTTTGCCGATAAAAGAGGGCAGCCTATAACCGCGGTTAACATAAATTCTTTTTTCTAAAGAGTCACAAAAAAGGTCTATCAGCATATCTCCCGCAATCGCAGATCCACCCATCCCAGAAATAACAATGCCGTCATATTCGTCTTTTATTTCAAGAGAAACATCAAAGCATAAAGCATTGAGAATGTGCTCCGGCGCCTTTTCCACGCAAGAAAGCATCCCTGCTTTATCTATCTCTTTTATATATTCAAGATTATCAAGATATGACATTAAAGTAAGCTCTTTAAAACCTCTACAGCTTTATTAAGTTGAATATCAATTCCGGAGTCTTCAATATTTTTAACTGCTGCTTCTTCAGTCGGCAATTTTATTTCTACATCAGGAATAATGCCTTTTTTTGATATATCTTTACCGCTCGGGGTTAAGTATTTTGCAATAGTAAGAAGTACGGCTGAATTATCCTGCAAAACTTTTACGCATTGGACTGATGCTTTGCCAAATGACCTTGTCCCCACAATTTTTGCAATTTTATTATCCTGAAGGGCTCCTGCCAAAATTTCTGATGCCGAAGCGGAAGATTCGTCAATTAATACAACCAGAGGCCCCTGCCAAGTTATATCTCCCGTTGAATATTGGACCTCTCGCATTCCTTCTCTATCAACCGTCTGGACAATAGCTCCGGAACGGATAAACATGCTCCCTATTTCAATGGCGTTGCTTAAAAGCCCTCCGCCGTTTCCGCGGAGATCCAAAATCAATCCTGCCGCTTTTTCTTTTTCCGCTTTTAAAATTGCTTTTTTAAATTCCGCGGGGGCTCCTTGCTTTTCAAAGGTATTAAATTTTATATAAGCAATACTATCAGGAAGCATTTTATATTCGGTGCTTTTTATGACTATTTTATCTCTGGTAATTATAAAATCTTTTAGCTCTTTAAACGTGCTTCTCATTATGGCAAGCTTGACTTTGGTTCCCTGTCTTCCTCTTATATGAGAAACAGCTTCCTCAAGCGCCATATCTTTGGTAGGTTTATCATCAATTTTCATAATTAAGTCTTTTGACTTTATTCCTTCTTTATATGCAGGGGTTCCTATAATAGGAGAAATAACAATCAGCTGGTTATCTTTCATCCCTATGTAAATACCTATTCCGCTGTAGCTTCCCTGCATTCTGATTTGCATTTCAGAATACGCCTTTGGCTCCAAAAACCTTGAATAAGGATCATCTAATCCTCCAAGCATTCCGCGTATAGCTCCATATACAAGTTTGGAATTGTCCAATTTTTTTTCAACATATTGATTTTTTACCAAACTGAGTACTTCCAAAAAAACTTCCAGTCGTGCTTCCAAATCTTCTGTCGCGCGGCTTTTGCCATAAAAAAATCCAGCTGAAAA
The DNA here is from genome assembly GCA_001771535.1 of candidate division WOR-1 bacterium RIFOXYB2_FULL_37_13. Lineage (GTDB taxonomy): Bacteria > Margulisbacteria > WOR-1 > XYC2-FULL-46-14 > XYC2-FULL-37-10 > XYC2-FULL-37-10. The sequence continues at coordinate 2,065 of MEUB01000017.1, read as the reverse complement.
AACAAATGTTGCCAGCAAACACCCTGCAAAAAACTTTTTAAATCTGTGCATAATTATTTATGCTCCTTTTCTATTTCTATTTTGTTTAAGGCAAAAACTGTTTAGGGTTAGTAGGTTTCCCTTTTATCCTCACTTCAAAATGCAAATGCGGGCCGGTTGAATACCCCGTGCTTCCAACAAGGCCTATTATTTGTCCTTTTTTCACTTGGTTCCCCGCTTGCATATAAAGCCTAGACATATGCCCATAGACAGTTGTTCGTCCTTTTCCATGATCTATTACTATTGCTTTCCCGTAGCCGTTCCACCATCCCGCCAAAATAACCTCGCCCCCGTCAGCCGCGCGAATAACTTCTCCATACGGCGCTGCGACATCAAGGCCTGTATGAAAGTTTCTGCCTCGGCCAAAAGGATTGCGGCGATAACCAAAGGTCGATGTAATTCTACCACGTAACGGCCAATCCAGCGACCCCGTGCTTCCTCTGGTATCGGGCATTTGACCATATTTGCCGGAAGTCTTGGCAAGAATTTCTTTTTCCAATTTCGCAGAACTGGCTTCAAGTTCCGCGACTTGTTTTTCATATCGTTGTCGCCTGTCTTTTAAATCATCATAGAGGTCTTTTATCTCTTCGGCTTGAGCTGCTATTTTTTTCTTTTTATCAGATATGTCGGCTGCCAATTGCCTTATCTGGGTTGTAGTATCAGACAACTCTTCTTTTTCTCCTTTAATTTTATGATAAGTCTGTGAAATGCTTTGAACCAGCGAAGCATCAAGCCCTATTACTTTGGAAAAAAAGTATGACCTGTTTATAAAGTCAGCCATGCTGGTCGCGGAAAAAAGCATTTCTAAATAATTAACAGAGCTGCTTTTATATACTTCAACAATTCTTTTTTTCAACTTTTTTGATTTTATGTCAATTGTATCTCGAGTTGCCTCTATATCTGAGGCAAGCTTATTTAGTTTTTTCTGGTTTTTTACGATTTTATTGTTGGCAAGATTAAGGTTTTCTCTGGTTTTTGCTAATTGTTTTTTTGTAACTACAAACTTTGAAAGCGCGGCTCTTTCCTTGGCTCTAGTTTCGGTAAGTTTTTTTTGTTTTTCTTGAAGCTCTTTATTGATTTTTTCAAGTTTTTGCTGTTCCGCTGTTTTTTTGACCGCTTCACCTGTAGTTGCGGGATCTGCAATCAAGGGGGTTCCTATAAAAAAAAAGATTAAAAATAGAGATAAAATCACGCGGAAAAGCATTTTAAGATTTTAACATAGCAAAAATCGCTTTACAAGCAACCTCAACGCCCACGGGAGCCTTGACATTCGCCTAATATTCGTCTAATATTCGTCTAATGTTTAAGCCTAAATATAGGATTACGCAAAAGTTGCTGGCCAATATAAAAAGGATTGCAGAGCTTACGGCAACTGCAAATCTTAAAAAGCCTTCAAAATTGGTTTTGGTTCAAATGGAAAGAAGCGCACGGGCAATATCTTCTTATTCTTCAACCAGTATCGAGGGAAATCCACTCCCGCTGACAGAAGTTAAAAAAATATTAAAATCTGCCCCCAAAAACATAAGAGACAGTGAAAAAGAAGTTTTAAATTATAATAATGCCCTTGAAAAGCTAAATGAGGAACTCATAATAAAAGACACAGTTTTTAATTTAGAGCTCGTACTTAGCATTCAAAAAGAAATAACTACCGGCTTAATTGAAAAGCACAGATGCGGAAAGCTAAGGGTTGAGCCTGTTTTTGTAAATGATCCAAGGCTTAAGCGGCCGATATATCTCCCACCAGATCATCAAGACGGAAGGAAGCTTATAAATGATTTAATTTTATTTGTATCAAAGAACAGGGGATTCGTTGATCCCTTAATCCTTGCCGGCATATTTCACAAGCAATTTGTAATAATTCATCCGTTTATAGATGGAAATGGCAGGACATCAAGGCTTGCTACAAAAGCTCTTCTCGCAGATATGGGGCTCAACACTTTTAATTTATTCAGCTTTGAAAATTATTACAATAAAAATGTTTCAAAATATTTTGAAAAAGTAGGCGTTTTTGGCAATTACTATGACA
>MEUB01000016.1 GCA_001771535.1 candidate division WOR-1 bacterium RIFOXYB2_FULL_37_13 | reverse complement strand
GGCGCATTATCGGCTCTATCACAATATTTTATCCCTACAATAACCCCTTTTTCCATGACAAGAAATATTTTTGCCGCTTGACGGGTTAAGCTGATAGTTCTTCCTTGCGGCTTAATTGTGCGGCCTGTTGGCCGGTTAATTTCTAAAAAACCGGTTGTACAGCCTATTGCCTTTAAAGGAATAATTCTGCCTTGAGTTAATAATTTTATAATATGTCCTTCGTTATCTTTTATGAATGTTCCTTTTATATCGCTTTCCCTAAGGGGATCTCCATCTTTATCCAACATAGCTTTTATTCTTCCTTCATCAAATTTAATCCCAATCCATTGTCCAATCAGAGATTTATCAAAAGGAATAAATAAGCCTTCAATATTTACGCGACCTCCTAGTCCTACCCTTTTCCATACAACAGTTTTGTCTGAAGATTTTGGAGCTTCTAATTCTTCATCAGAAACCAAAAAGCTTGCTATTGTTATAGGTGTTCCATTTTGATATATTTTAAGAGTTACATTCCCATAATCTATTTCTATAGTAACCGTTCTTTTTTGATATTGAGGAAATAAGGAACACACTTTGAGGGGAAGTATTTGTCCACTAGCGGGAATTTCCTTTGCAAAAAATCCCTTTACTTGACTTAAAAATCCCAATAATGAGGTGATTCGCCTTATTGGAAATCCTTCTTTAACAGCAACTTCTCCGAGTCTTTCCCCTTCTCTATATATTTCAACTACTCCTGATAAAACTTTTAATGTCAATATATCTTTTTCGCGAATTCTTGAGTTGTGAAATTTTTCTATTCTGCCTGCTTTCTCCCACAGTCTCACCCATCCATGGTGAGTGGCTCTTTTAGTTATAGTCCCTTCTTTGATATATCCGCCTGTATTTGTTGGAGAATGAGGAGATTGCCTTTCTGGGATAGGAGTTACTGCTATCGGCAAATCAGCAACTGCCGGTGTGAGAACAAGAGCTCCTGGTATAATTGCAAATTCTTCTTGGGTCATCAATAGGCCTTTTCTTGCTCCTGAAGGATGTAGAAACATCAAGTTAAACTCTCTTGTTAGTTCATAGAGAGGCTCTTCTTGAATAGTAATTGCACGATATCTTTGGGTTCCGGAGTGCAAATCAATTAAAAAAGCAGTTTCTATTTTACCTATCAATTCTGCATTTTGAAGAAGCAATCTTCTTACGCCTGTTGAAATAATGCCGACTTTCAATAATGAATTTAATAGAGCATTTGCCGTCCTAATTGGATTACGGGTTCTAAGATCATTTAATTGCAAATCTCTTGGTCTTGATACTAAAGATACTGCCATACTCTATTTTCGTTAAAATTTGGTTGATATTTCAGCCTCATCTCGCAGGCACCCGCAACCCCATAAGCCCTATTTAAAAAATTATTTACTCAAATAATACATAGATATTTTGAGGCAAAATCCAATCATTCGTTCAACAGGTGTTTTTGTTAAAAGAGTCAGAAACTACTGTTGCCAGCCTTCTATTTTAAAGTTTTTTTCGACCAATTTTCGTTCAGGGGTGCCAGAATCAGGTACAAACCACAATTCAAAACGGGCAGAACGATAATCGCCCCAATCCCCTTCATAAATAGTAATTTCAGTATTGTAAAAAAATTGCTCCTGTTTATTTTTGGACCATCCAATATATTCAAGAGATTCATTTGTTATTGTTGAAGCGGAAAGAACCCTTCCCGATTTAGATTCAAAAACTTTTGCATAAACATAACCAAGTTCATTGGGATTAAGATGAGCTTTTATCATGTAAATGCCGCCCTGATCACCATCTGTAATAGATATATCAGGCTTCCCTTTTTTAATTGCCCCTTTTGGCAGGATAGAGGCATCAACTTTGCCGGCTTTAAGCAGATTTTTAAATTCCTGTTTTATTTCCCGCAAAGCAAGTTCTGTGAAAGGTCTTTCATAATTAAGCGATTGTTCAAAAATTTCCAATACAACTTTTTTTGATTTCAATATCAAGCAGGAATTTATCCCTTGAAAAGAAACCTCGTCTCCGTCCTCTTTCATTTTTAAAGTAGCTTCTTTGTCATCCGCTTTCGCAAAAGTGCCTATATCTTGGAATGGAAATGGATATTTTGTTCCATCTATTCGAAGAATAACGCGGAATTGAAAACGCTGCTGTTGATCCCACAAATTGAAATCATAACTAGAGTAAAACCCGTTAAGATTGCTCTGCCAATCTTTATTTATAACAAATCTCCTATAAGCATAAAGTTCATTTCTCTCTTTTGTAAGAAGCCATTGCGGACTGCTGGCAAGATAGCGCACAAGCAAATCGCGTTTTGAAGTTGAAAATTCATCAAGCTCAGGAAAATAAACAGACAACATCAAACCTGTTTTATGGCTTTGGTTGTTAGAATTATAATAAAGAAACCCAACAATACAAACAAATAATAGAATAAAAACCGGCAGAGCTTTCCATTGCGTTTTTAAAATTTTGTACACAAACCGTTCTCCTTAAAACATTTCTTGAGAATTATAACATAATCCACACTTTCATTTTGTTTCAATCCACGCCCCCGTGTGGGGAGCGACTTGTATGTTTAGTTTGTCCTCCTCTAGATATATCTTATTTTCCTAGAATTAATTCATTCTTAATAACGCGTCAACCGTCGATTGAATTGTTATTCTCTCAGTTGGAACTATCGCATACAACCATGGTTTCACGATGCCATATTTGCCAATGTTTTTATTGACCACTTCGCAATATTTTTCTGCTGTTGTTTTCTTTGCCTGGACACTCGCGATATCAATCTCACTTCCTGGCTTAACCTCAACCATAACAATCTTATCCTTCAATTCAACAATAAAATCCGGCTCATATTTATGATGAGCCTCGCCTTCCGCATCACGCCAGTACAGCCCTTCAAACTGATTAGGTGCTGGGCGAAGCCAATCTTCAACTGCATCATCCTTATCCAATAAATAAGCCAGCCTTGCCTCATCAGATGAATCAAAGCGATACATAGAATGGCAAGCTTTTTTAAAGTATCCAAAAACTATTTTTGCACTAAATGTATCTATTTGCGACTCAAGCGAAAAAGGTTTTTCCCAAGATGATAAAGAAATATTATAATTTTCCAAATATGGCTTAGGCTCCCGAATATTGGGCTCAAGATACCCTTCGGACCGCAGTTCCGTATGAGTCAATATTTGTTTGTAAATATCTTCTGCTATAGATCGAGCGTTACTTTCAATAATCAATGCTAAATTGTCATCATCAATCGCTTTTTTGCGATAATGCGTAACAGCTTGCTCGGCCAATTTCAAAAGCAATGGTTTTTGCGCTGGATCATCATATTCAACCAAAGGAAAATCCAAAAGTGCAGCAATAATTGTACTCTGTGGAGTTTGCCTTGTGTGTCCGCCAAAACTGGTCACCCTCGTTAGCTGTGACATTTTTCGTCCAGGGACTTCTTCTCCAAATAGATTTTTTTCGCGATCATTTTGTAACTGTTCTTCAAGAATAGCCCGCTCGTTGGTATATGAGCGTAATACGCCAATACTTGTATCTAGGTCGAATTGTTCAATAAACAGCGCACCAAAATTAGGAATGAGCATCAGCCGTGGAATTGGAATATTTCTTTTTTCCATCGTCTCTCCGGATTTTTGTGCAATATTAGAAAGTTCATCTTTTGCTTCGACGCTAAAAAAACTAAACAAAGTATCTGGGCCAAAAGATAATTCTGTCGGGATATTCGGCTGTTGCCCGTGATAGCCAGAAAATGTAAGATTCTTGATTGTCTCTTTGGTTAAGCCGCCAACTATTTCAGTTTTTTTAGCTTCAACATGTTTTTCGCGCACACCAGTTTCCATGGTCTCTACTTGTGGCAGTTTTAACACTAATTCTTCCGCTTTCTTCTGAACCTCCTGCATAACCACTTTATTTTGCGTTATTTCCTTTTCGACTGCATCTAAAATAACAGGCCGGACTTCGGTCAGTACCTTTATCTCTTTGGCTTCACGTTCTGAGATTTGCTCTACTTGTCCCTGAATAAGCGGTGAATCTTTAGCGAGTGCAACAACTCTTGCAAACTGTTCGTGGGCGACAAGAACCAATCTATCTACCAAAGGCACTCCTGTTCTTTCCCCATAAGGCAATCGCAAACCACGGCCAATTGTTTGCTCGGTTAAAATCGCTGCAGCTGCCTCACGCAACGGTGCAATTGTATAAACATTGGTCACATCCCAACCTTCTTTGAGCATATTAACGTGAATAACAATCTCTACGAGATTATCAGGATGTTCCAACGATACTAGTTTTTCAATATTTTCATCAGCCTCATCACCGCGAAGTTTAGTATGGATCTCAATAACTTTGCCCTTGAATTCACCACCACGAAAATCATCACTATTAATTAAGGCGCGCAACTCTCCCGCATGTTTTGTATCTTTTGCTACCACCAACATAACAGGTTTTACTATCGGCTTATTATTTTCCAATGCATACTCTTTAAGCGCATTTTTAGCACGCTCATGGAAAAAGGCCGCAAGTTGCAATTTGCGCGCATCTGTCTCTATAGAATCAGGATCAAATTGGCTAAAATCCACATCGGCTTCTGTTCCTATCCACGGATCTTTAACAAGTTTTCCTCGGATAGCATCGCCAAGGTTGTATGAATACAAAACATTCTTCATTCTGATTTGACGAGTGTTTCTGCCTGAACCTTGAGTCCCAAGATATGGCGTAGCTGTCATCTCCAAGCCGAAAAGAGGATCAAGGATATCTAAAGCACCAAGCGCCGCGTCAGCATGATAATGATGTGCCTCATCAAGCATCACAACTAAATCATCATGTGATTTAAGATAATCAAAATACGACTCGCCAGCGGTTTCCCACGCCTTAGTGATACCACGCTCACTCGTCATATCTTTCTGGGCAAATTGCTGAACATTAAAAATATTTATCTCTATCTGATTGCTAAAGAGTGATGCATTTCGTTGCTGAGCGTAATTGTTGGTAGTGATAACTTTTACGGTATTTGTATTTACTTCCTGGATCCCTTTAAAAACATACTTAGGATTATTTGCTTTACTAAAATCATCATAAAGCTTACGATAGATGGTCAAATTTGGCGCAACTATCAAAAAATGCTGGATATTATAAACCAAATACAAATAAGCCACGAAGGAGCCCATTAGCCTAGTCTTGCCTACGCCGGTAGCCAATGCAAAAGTGTAAGCAGGAAAAGCTCTTTCAAATTCCTCAAACTCATGCGCTTCTGGAATTGCACTAAAATAATTTTTACCTTCAGAGAGTATCTCAGCTGTATTCCCTCGGGCCTTTTTCCCCATGCGTGCCAGCAGTTTTTGCCCAGCTGGTGACTGCAGATAATTGGCAAACAACTCTAAGCTTTTAGTCTGTGGAGAGCGTAAACTCATCACAACATTTAGATATTTGAGTGCTTCTTCGGGTTTCATATAATTTATTCGTTATCCTCTGCCTCTGATTCAATTTCCACCTCTTCCGTGGCAGATTCTTTAATTGGAAGCAGGTATTCTTTTTTGCCAAAATAGCATGCTTTCAGAACTGAGTGCGGGATTTTCTTAATAGTAATGCGACTGTCAATTTTTTCTGCACCTGGCTCAAACTTCTTTGGACAAATAATCAGCGTTTCGCCTTCTGTAAGATGCCCCGCGATCTGCTGAATCATTGCAGTTGTGAGAAGCTGGGTCGTAACATACAGATAGTTTTTGCCTTGCCCAACGCCATGTTTCCAATATTCGGTTTGACTTGGCTGATAAGTGAAATTCATCAATTTACACATAGCTTTGATAAGCTTGGTATCGTTATAAAAGCTATCAATTACCGGATTGCCAAATTCATCTTTCACAATAAAGCTCGGAGCCAATTCATAAAACTTATAAGCTCCGCCACCCTTCCAGTCCACGGATTTACTGATGCCACCTTGATCTGAACCATCAATAACTTTATCCAAGCGAGCTTTGCAATGAGTATAAGCGTGATTCCCCATTTCGATACCGATATATTTTCTGCCCATTTTGTGAGCAACGGCAGAGGTTGTGCCGGAACCAAGGAAAGAATCGAGAATGAGGTCGCTTGGATTGGTAGACATTTCAATGACGCGCTTTATCTGCAGTTCTGGTTTTTTACTTCTTTGAAATACAACCCCACCTTCACTCGCGATACCCTGGTAGTTCATATCTGTCCATATATTTGTTACAAGTTCCGCAGTTACAAGAACGCCATTTATTTCCCTCATTTTGTCTTTATAAAACAAGATTCTATTCCCATTAAACAGATAAATATCTGGATATCCCGTTCTAAGTTGTTTATATAGCTTAGAGGGATTTAATTTTGAGAGTTCGATGTACTCTCTTGTTTCTTTTCCAACTGCGTTATAATCTGGCTGAGCGAATCTAATTATCCGTTCAGGGAATTTTTTTAAAGCGCTTTCGATCGTTAGATTGCCTTCTTTGAGGATTTCTTTAAGAGGAACAAACTTCCATTTCTCATATCCAGCTTCAAAGTTATTAATATATTGAGAATAGGCTTTATCGTAACCTCGCTCCCGATAAACCGGTTTATAAATCCATTCTGTCTTTCTTTTTGCATAACATAGCATTAAGTCGCATACTTGAACTGGGGTTGGATTGATTGCCTTGTGCCCTGTAGCCGAACCTCTTTGAATTGTAGTTTGGATAATAAAGTTTTCTCTATTAAATATTTCATCACAGAGAATCTTTAAATAATGCCCTTCTTTCTCATCGATTGATATCCAGATGCTTCCGTCTTCCCTCAAAAGTATTCTTAAAAGCTCCAATCTTGGCTTCATCAAAGATAACCAAGTGCTATGTTCGACGCTATCGTCATAATGATCAAATGCATTGCCGGTGTTGTAAGGTGGATCGATATAAATGCACTTTATTTTCCCTTCATATTCAGGCAGAAGAGCCTTAAGTGCGAGAAGATTGTCCCCATGAATGATCATATTCTCGGTATTCGGGTCATTGGCGCAGTTGGAAAGCTCGGGGTTTTCTTCCAATATTCGCGGTTCAATATTGGCAATATCGTACTCGGGATTGTTTTTGCCTACCCAAGTTAGTTCGAGTTTTTGTTTGTTATTGCTAGCCATATATCTCCTATTTTCATCTAATTCAAATTCATTATTTATTCTTATTTTTGATTAAAAACGACTAAATTATGACTGTTTTTGACTAATTCGAACTAATTCAAAAGAACCCAACATCCACTTTTATCCGTCCCTTCATGAGAGATCTTGCCCTCTTTCTTAAGCTCTTGCAGTAGGTTTGAAATATCTTTTTGCGTCAAATCGGGAAAAATGTCTACAAAATCCCTCGCAAAGCCTTTTTTATTTTTTTGAATATGCTTTACAATTAGATGCTTCTTTTCATCTCTAGATATTCCAACAATTCTGGTATATAAACCCGGCTTCCCCTTAAATGCGTAATATTTATGGCTTAGTACATATTTTGAGCCGCTTGTATTCCCTATTCTTTCAATTATACCCAAATCAAGAAATTTGTTTTTAAATATCGGATTGTGGAGTTTTCGCTTTTCCCTGATATTCTCCAGCTCCAAGATTTCTTCAAAAGATAAGGATATTTGTTTCTCATTTCCAATTTTTTCAATATATAGAATGAAGTTCTCATCTTTAATCACAGCAGGAATGGTTAATTGTACCGCGTATTGGTCGCTACCCGAAAAACCAGGCAACCCTTTGCCCTCTTTTATAGTTGAACCAAAAATAATCTCCATTCCTTGCCCTGATCTTTCAACAAGACCAGCTTTTTCAAATATTTCAGCTATACGGCGATTTCTCCACTCAGACTTTTCTAATATATTGCTTTGAGTTATCCCAGGAAGAAACCCGCCGGGACTATTAATAACAATTTCCTCTGGCGATGCTTTTATAAAAATTGATGCGGAATTAATGCGATAATCTCTATGCGTAACAGCATTGAGAACAGCTTCTCTGACTGGTTCTTCCGTAAATGAAAAGATTTCCCGCTGGATAAACCCCTCATGAAACGGGATTCTGATATTTCTGGCATTAATTGCGCCCCAGATATTATCAAATATTTTAAAAAATGGTTCGCGCCAATTAATTCGGGAATCATATCTTATCTTCTTTTCCTGTCTCCATTCAAAGATTATTTCCGCGCCAGGCAAAAGTTCATCTATTCTTTCTTTTTTACCAAATAATATAAGACAGGCATAATTTAGACCTTTGTCTGTCATTGCTCCAATGGCTTTTAGCGTTTTATCGATAGGATAATTTTTGTATTCGGGTTTGTTTTGTTTTTGAGCCCACAAGGCACTAAAAATACTTATCGCCTCAATATCAACATCTGATATATTAAAACCTTCGACTATGGTTGAGGAAAAGTCAGGAATTGTTTCGGTTACGATTTCCTTAATTTTTTCAGAATTCATCTCCATAAGGGAGCTGCCTACCCTCATAGGATATTTATAATTTCCTGTTGAGGCAATGATTATTCCAGAAGGTCTGCTTGGTATATGAAAAATTAGAACTCTTTTGTTTGAAAAATAACATTCTTCAATGTCAACTCTTATGCCAATCGACTGAAGAATCTTATTTGGCACAGTATGGTAAGTGTTTTTGAATGCCTTAGAGCCTGTAATAGTCTTGTTGTCGGATACGCCTAATATTAACTTGCCTCCCCCCTCATTGGCAATTGCAGAACAATAATCAGGAAGATCTTTAGATTCATTAAAGCTATTTTCAGCCTTCTTAAATTCAAGATTAAGTCCTTCAGAATTTTTTAGCCAAGATTGAAATTCTATTTCAGAAGTCTTGTTCACTTTTCCTCCTTAATTATATTACCTTAAATTGTATAGTAAATAATGGTGTAATGGTAGTTTTTTGTTTGAGTTGTGCTTCGACTCTTTTTAATAAGTCCTCTTTCTTTACATCCACATCATCCTGCGCTTGATAAAGTTTTTGGCGCATGTCGTTTCTCTTCTTTTCTGAATCCTTTATTTCTCGCTGTAGTTGAACTTTTTCTTGAAGATTAAGCACTTTTTTTGCATTCGTCTTCATTGTTTTAATATCAATATCCAAGCGCTTGAGCTCGATTTCTAAGCTTTTTTTAACATCCTCAGCCCATTTTTCAAGCTTATCAATCTCATCATCAAAGAATTCACGGTTTCGCTCAGTGATATTCATGGTAAGAATCTGTACTTTTTCCTTTTCTTTCACCTGCAACTCTTTGTTGCTTATTTCTACTTTATTTTGACTAATCTTTGCACTGAGCGAAAACAATCTCCTCGCAACATCTTCTTCTAAGAGCGACCCATCATCAGTTATGGCTGTCAATAAAATTGCGTCTTCAGTTTCAAAAGAATCAATAGTAAGCTCTGATACCTGCAAAAGACCAGAAGTCCCAACCAAATCTTTGATAGGTGAAATAATTTGTCCGTGATTAGAATAATCAAAAATAAGTTCGACACTAGGCAACTCAATAGATTTTACTTTCTTTAAAATACGTTCAGCAAGAGGATGACCGGGTCGGTAAATATGAGCATCATCAATATTTTTTCCGATTTTATATGGCCCTTTCTCAATGTCTACTCCAGGAAATGGATTAAGCTTAAGCGTAAAGGAGTATTCATCATCTGCATAGACCGCATTGTCCCCCAAGAAGTACTTAGAGATATCCCAGAGCCATTTTTCATATGTTTCGAGATATGACTTGCTCTCACGCAAGTTAATTTTCAATTTTTCATGCACATCAGCATCAAAATTCTCAAGAAGCTTTTCTTTCGCGCCTTGCATGCCTTCTTGGATAGACAGAAGAATTGAAAGTTCGATAATTTAGCTATACAGCAATAAAAAGCCGTAGTTCAAAATAATAATTGACA
>MEUB01000015.1 GCA_001771535.1 candidate division WOR-1 bacterium RIFOXYB2_FULL_37_13 | reverse complement strand
GTGCTTACTTTGGCTAAATAATTTGTAAATATATCTGTTGTTCCGCTCCCGTCACTCCTATGAGCAACAGTAATTGCTTTATTGGGAAGATTTACGGAAGTATTTAATTTTGCAATTGCATCATCATTCCACATTTTAATATTCCCAAGGAAAATACCGGCCAAGGAATTAGCATCAAGTTTTAAACCTTTTATTCTCGGAAGATTGTAAACAACTGATACTGCACCCATTACAGTCGGGATATGAAGAATATCTCCTCCCGCTTTTGAAATTTCATCGTTTGTCATTGGAGCATCGGATCCGCCAAAATCTACAATCCCCGATGTAAACTGTCGGATACCACCACCCGAACCTATCGGCTGGTAGTTTATTTTACTTCCAGTCGCTTTTGAATAATCAAAAATCCATTTTGAATATATAGGATAAGGGAAAGTGGCTCCGGCGCCATTTAAATCAACAGCCGAGGCCGCACTTGAAACACAGAAAATTGAAAGCAAAACTAATAATATTTTTTTAAACATTTTTCTCTCCTTTATTACATTTCGACTTTTGTATGAAAATACAGAGCAGTTGTTGTTGCGTTAGCTCTTGTCTGGCTCTGCGCATCTATGGCAAAATCAATATTATCCCCTGCTTTATACGCTATGCCGTAAAAAACACGGTCTGTTTGATCATTAGAAACACTCCTGTTGGGATCATAATTGTCCAAACGGGCAAACAAGGTATATCTTGGATAAAACGCATACCTGTAGCCAATGCTATAGCCTGAAATTCCGGTTCCATAAACATATTCACCATAAATAGTTCCCATATTATTTTTTAATCCAACCATTGACCCAACCTGCCTGCTTGTTCCATCTGTATCATTAGTATCGATCCCTCTTATATTGCCAAATAGCCCAATAATAATATTTCCTGTTTTTTCGTTTTCATAAACAGTTGAATTAAGCCTAACTCCAAAGTCTTTGCTTGTATTTACTTCGGCAGATTTATAGCCCGAACCGTTAATAAGTGTCGTATGATACTCAATTTCTGGTAGTCCTGAAACTGATATTTTACCCAACGCGCCTAACCCAAAATCAGCAGAAGACATGATCCCCTCATTATCAACAAGGCTCTTTGCTATAAAACGCATTCCAAACATTTTGTCCGCCCAATCAATCCACACAGTATGCTGAAGGCCAACTTTTCCTGTTAAGTTGGGAAAAATCGAGGAAGAAATTCCAAGTGGTATTTCGACATACGCATATTTTAGATAGTCAGAAAGCTGCTGATTTCGGTTTTGAGTATCGACGCTTGTACTTAATCTTGCAACATCAAGTGTTATACGAGCAGAAGCATTCCAATCAAGTTTCTTTTTGATATTTATGTATGCTCGTGTAACATCAAATCCGGTAGCGCCGGCTCCGGTGTTTACCCAATTAAAATGTATTTCAGAGCTTAATTTGGCGTCATTGTTATCTTTTTTAACACTGTCAATCTGGCTCTTTAAATGGGTAATGGCAAGGTTCATCTCTTCTTTTACATCTTGAACGCTTTCATCAACGCTTGCAAAATCATCCTCCATTTTAGCTTCTTCTAATTCTTTGCTGGTTTTAGAAATCAAAGTTTGCACTTTTTTTATCCTGTCAAAATCCTTGTCAGCCTTTGCCTGCATAAACTTCTGGTTGAGCTGTTCCAAATAAACTTTTATTTCATCAACAGTTGCCGCAATAGAAGCCGATGTAAATCCTAATAAAATGATTAAACTAAAAATTAATAAAGAAACTCTTTTCATAATATGCCTCCTCTTACTCTTTTGTCGTTATCCTCTTTCCGCTTTCTAATTTGGTTCACCTCCTAAATAATAAATCAAACTTACATTTGTATTATCTAATAAGATGATTAAGAGAATATGAAGCCAATGTTACAGGAAGGTAACAAATCAAATTATTGATAAAAATTTTGAAGAGGAAAAGAGCAGTCAAGGTTGCATCTCTTCTTTATATCAAGTAAAGTAAGGGGATATGTCAAAGCCTGCGATTAATATTGCTTTTGTTGGTAATTATTCTCCACGCATTTGCGGTATCGCAACTTTTAACACAGACCTTTGTGAAGCTATTACTAAACTGCTTTCTCCACGCTCTAATGTTTTTGCTGTTGCTGTAAATGATAAGGACAAAGAATATCATTACCCGCACAGAGTTGAATTTACACTTCAACAAACACAGCAGAAAGATTATTTTGAAGCGGCAAACTTTATCAATGCAAGCAACGCGGATGTTGTTTGTATTCAGCATGAATATGGTATTTATGGCGGTTGGGATGGTATTTACATATTGTCTCTTATTTCAAGCCTTAGTGTTCCTGTTGTGGTGATTCTTCACACAGTTCTTAAAAATCCAACACCTAATCAGAAAAAAATTATAAGTGAAATGGCTCAACGGGCAAGCTATCTTATTGTAATGAGCAACCTTGCGGTTACGCTGTTGCAGGAAGTTTACTCTGTCCCAGCTGAGAAGATAAAAACGCTCTATCATGGAACCCCAGATTTTACATCGCTCGATAACAATCACTATAAAAAACGCTTTCAGGTTGAAGGGAAACAAACACTTCTTACCTTTGGTTTGCTAAGTCCTAATAAAGGGATAGAGACTGTTCTCAAGGCTCTTCCAAAAATAGTTAAGGAATTTCCTCAGTTAATTTATGTTGTGCTAGGGAAAACGCACCCAAATGTTGTTAAAGAATACGGCGAAAAATATAGGACAAGTTTAGTGGCACTTGTCGATGACCTTGGACTACAAGACCATGTAATATTTAATAATAGATTTGTAAGTCTTGAAGAACTTTATGCATGGCTTATGGCAGCAGATATTTACATAACTCCGTATTTAAACGAAGCGCAAATTGTAAGCGGAACTTTATCTTATGCAATTGGAGCAGGAAACGCGATAATCTCAACTCCTTACTGGTATGCAAAGGAGATACTTGCGGATGGAAGGGGACGCCTTATAGATTTTGGAGATTCTGAAGCTTTGGCCTCTTCTTTGCGAGAACTTTTATCTGACAAGAAAAAATTAAAATTACTTCGCGAGAAAACCTATAAATTTGGTCGGCAAATGCGATGGGAAAAGATTTCTGAAAAATATTTAGAGATATTCAAGCAAACAGTTTCAACAGCAACGAAAAAATCTTTATCGCTAAAAACACCAGCTTTGCTTTTTCGTGTTCCTCCATTTGAGCTTGGACACTTAAAACGCCTGACAGATGATACAGGGCTTATCCAACATGCAAAATATATTGTGCCTGATCGTCATACAGGATATTGTCTTGATGATAATTCCAGAGCTCTTATGCTTTGTGCGTGGGCATTTTTTCTTTTGCGTGATGAAGAGGCAAAAGAGTTGGTCTCCACTTATTTTAGCTTTACACATTTTATGCAAAATCCTGACGGACACTTCCGAAATTTTCTCGATTACCAGCGACATTTTCTTGATGAAACAGGTTCTGATGATGCTTTTGGCAGGGCTTTCTGGGCGCTTGGATATATAATCTGGAGGCCTCCGCGAAATGCTTATCGTTCTATGGCTTATGAATGTTTCCAAAAGGCGCTACCGCATGTGCCAAAGCTTAATCTTCGTGGAAAGGCTTTGGCAATGCTTGGTTTGGTTTCCTATTTGCGTTGCTATCAGGGTGATGAAAGTGTTACGGCAAAGCTTCGTGAATGTGCCGACTATTTAGTTTCTTTATATGAGAAAGTTTCCGATGATAACTGGCAATGGTTTGAGGATATTATTTGTTACGATAACGGAATAATGCCGATGGCTTTATTTCAGACCTACTCAATTTTACGCGAAGAAAAATATCTGACAGTAGCAAAGAAGACTTTGGAGTTTTTAGAAAAAAACATAACCCACAATGATCATCTTTCAATAGTAGGCTCAAGCGGATGGTATAAAAGGGGCGGAGTAAAAGCAAAATACGACCAGCAACCAATAGATGCAACTGCCATGGTTTTGGCATATCAGTCGGCTTACAGAGTTACAGAGGATAAAGAATATTTAAAGAAAATGAAGCAGGCTTTTGGCTGGTTTCTTGGTGAGAACGATATGGGAATGTCACTTTACGATCATGAAACAAAAGGATGCGCTGATGGTTTATTGCCGGAGGGAGTGAGCTTAAATCAGGGGGGAGAAAGTACGGTTTCATTTTTGATGGCGCTTTTGGCGATGATTGAGGAGTATGAGATTGCTAGTGTGGAATAAAAAAATGTCCAATTTCCAATGTCGAATGTCCAATGATGGTATCGCTTCGCGATTTTCTATAAAGAAATACAAATCATGGTATAATTCATTGTTTCGTATACAAACAAAGGGAGGATAATCGTGGAACTTAAAGAATTTATTAAAAAAGTGTTATTAGATATAAATGGAGCGGTTAACGAGGCTAGTAATGAAGCCAAGCGTAAGATTCGAATATATGGTGCGACAAACATTCGTCAGATAGAATTTGATATTGCAGTGTCCGTTGAAGAATCTTCAACCAAGTCTGGCAATGCTGGAGTAAAAGTGGTGTCGTTTGCTCAAATTGGTGGAGATATGAGTATTGAAAACAAAAATTCAACTGTAAGCAGAATTAAATTTGGGGTTTGTGTTGATGCTGTTACAAGCGAAGAAAGCGCAAGGGCTAAAAAACCATCAAACGAAGATAACGGTTGATGGTGAATCAAGCAGATTAATTTTTATGCCACTTTGGTTTGCATTGTTTCGGCGATTTGGCGGGTGGAAAGTTCCGCTAGGGCTGTGAAAACTAGTTCTGCGTCGGACATGTGATCTCGTAAGTTTTGTGTTTTTAGGCCTTTTAAGTTTTTGTGGTCTTTAATGGATAGGTCGCTCCATTCTTCGTGGATAATATTTGTCAAAATCGCAAATTCATCTTGTTCTTTAACCTCATTGTTTTTCCAATAGTCAGTCAACTTATTTCTGATTTCCTGTCCCATCATCCTCTGCTGAATCCATTTTTCGCTTCTACCATGCTTTTGCCAGTATTCTCTTGACCTGTTCAAAGCTTTTTCTGGATCAGCTATCTCCTGCATTCTCTCGTAACCAACTTTAGCAAGCCATAATTTAATAGGTTCAGCCTTAGGGCTTGGAACTGATTGGATTAATCGTAATAGTGTTTCAACATCGGTTGCATCTGTCTCGTAATATTTGCCGTCATTAGCCATAAATTTCAGTCGGTGACAATTTGTCACCGACTCATTTCCTTCTTTATTTAATCTTTCTTTGAGTTTATTCCAATATTTTCTGGCAGTTTGATAATTGTCTTGACCTGTTAAAACTTGCACAACATCTACCACAGAAAAATACCACTTTTCTTCTTTTTCATCCCAAAGCCTACGAACTTTTTGACCCTCGAAAATTGCCAACGAATTTTTATTGTTTTTCATGTATACGATTGTATACTACATAAAAAAGCTTGTCAATTATTTTTTTTATTTCAACAGCTTCTCAAGCAGTTCATCGAGAGGAATACTTGCGATATGCGATTCGGAATCGGAGATAGCGTAGGGGATTATCAATTCGCCGTTAAGTATGATAGAACCACAGCTGTAAACCACATTTGGAACATATCCTTCGCGTTCCCCTTCCTTTGGCATAAGCAAAGGCTCTTCAAGTCTCCCAATAATCTTTGATGGATCTTTTAGATCTAAAAGCACAACGCCAATGCAGTATTTACGCATCGGTCCTACCCCATGAGTAATAAGTATCCACCCTTTTTTGGTTTCAATAGGTGAACCGCAATTGCCAATCTGAACCATCTCCCAAGATTTCTCCGGCGTTTCTATCTTTACCCCTTCAAACCAGAAATGGATATTATTAGAATAACTTAAATAAAGATTTTCGCCATCGATCCTCGTAATCATGGCATATTGTCCATTTATTTTACGCGGGAAAAGAGCCATGCCTTTATTTTGTGCCATAGGACCGTTTAGTGTAGAAATCTTAAAACGGTGAAAATCTTCTGTTTCAATTAATTGTGGCAATATTTCCCTGCCGTTATAGGCTGTATATGTTGCGTAATAGGTGATCAGTCCGTCTTCATTCATAAAACGAACAAACCGGGCATCTTCAACTCCGTTGCTTTCGTTTTGTGAAAGAGGGAAAATTACTCGCTCAGAGATTAGTTGCCCATGTGGAAAAAATATTTCGTAATTAGATTCCGCCAGCCATTTTATATGAACAATGGTACCCTCCAGATCGGCTGGAGTAAAAACATTACTATTGCGAGTAGTTTCTATAGCAGCCCCTATTTCCTCCAACGTAAACTTGGCCTGCAAATGCTGAAAAATTGCGTTGGCCGCCTCGCTAAATTGCCCCATCTCTTCTAGTTTCGCTTTAAATAGCTCCCTGTCATAAGTTGCATTTAAAACCACCTCTGGCGTTCCAAGGAATGGACTTACAGGTTCCAAAAAAATCGAGTTATCTTTATCAATAATTGCGCTGCGAAAAACTATAGAAGAAATATGCCCTTCGCCAGTCGCGCGAAAGCTAAAAATAACGCGGGTCTGCCCCTTCTTTAAATTGTTCTGCTTAGGATAAACAACAATTGAAGGATTAAAAAGAGCGGCCGATTCGATAGAGTATTCCATCGTGAAACAGGCTCCAATTAAAAGCTTTCTTTCTTCCGATAAACCCTCTTGCTCCTTTATATATTTGGAAATTCTATGATAATTATTCATCAGAACAGTTTGAATGTCTTTGTGGCGATGCGCAAAATCTTTGAGTGTTTGTTTGAGTCTCCCCTTAACGATTATCTCATCCAACGCCAGAAGTCGATTTATAATATTTATAACGTGGGTATCTCTTGATGGACGGAAAGACCGCGTAATGACCCTTCTCTTGTCAGGGCAAATATTTTTCAACGTTTTATTGGTAATACGTTTAAATAAACGCGAAATGATAACCGGATCGTTAAACGCAGGTTTTCCCAACTGCTTATTGGCAATCAAAATTTCCGAATCTGTAAAAATAGAAGATTTTTTATTTAAATCAGCTTTTTGCTCTTTTGACATGCTAATGCAATCCTAATCTTTATACATGAGAAAAGCAAATAGCAGAAATTATGCTCTAGAAATTAAATGGAAATAGATAAAAATGTTAAAGTAAATGTGCTCCCCCTCCCCTCTTCACTCTCAACTCGCACCTCCCCATTATGCACATTCATAACATGTTTAACAATCGCAAGTCCAAGCCCTGTCCCGCCAAGATCACGTGAGCGGGCATTATCAACTCTGTAAAACCTCTCAAACAGGCGGGGAATATGTTCTTTTGAAATCCCTATCCCCGTATCTGAAATAGAGATTACAACCTTTCCATCCTCTTGCATGCACGAAATTTTTACAACTCCCCCGCTGCCAGTATAATTAACAGCGTTATCCAAAATATTCAAAATAGCTCTATAAATATGATCTTCTATCCCGACAACAAATACCTCTCTTCCCGAACATTTCTTTTCAAAAGTTATCCCTTTTTTCTGCGCCTTTTCTAAAACAGCGTCAACAGCATGCGCCATTATCCTGGTAATATCAATTTTCACAAAAGGGCCAAGCTCTTTTTTGGATTCCAGTTTTGATATTTCAAGAATATCATCAATCAATGCCGAAAGATTTTTCGCGTGCTTATCTATTTTCCCTAAAAATTTCATATTGTTATCTTTATCGCCAATCGCTCCCAAAAGAAGAGTTTCAACATAACCACGAATAGCTGTAAGAGGAGTTTTTAATTCGTGTGAAACATTGGCCACAAATTCTGACCTGTGCTTTTCCAGCCTTCTTATTTCCGTAATATCGTGCAAAACACAGACTACGCCCAAAATATTTTTCTCCTCATCAAGAACCGGATTGGCATTTGCGTCAAAAATCCCTTCAAACGGAAGAAAAACATTAACCTCTTCTTTTATACGACCCCCTGTCTTTAATGCCCTTTCAACAATATCGGTTATCTCATTGTTACGAACAACCTCTCTTACGGTTTTACCTGCAATTTCAGGCTCTGTAACACCAATGATTGTTTCAATCACAGGGTTCGCGAGTATAACCCTGCCTGTTTTATCAACAGCCAAAACCCCGTCATTCATACTCGATAAAACAGCCGAAATCTGGCTGTTTTTTGAAGATAATTTTTGGATTGTAGTCTGAAGCCCCTCGCTCATTAGCTCCATGGCTTTTTCAAGCTCGCCTATCTCAAATTTTGATTTATGGATTATTGTCTGAGGAAATTTTCCTTTTGCAATCATCTTTGCAATTTCTGATAATCTCATAATTGGTTCTGAAAATAATTTTGAAAAAAAAGCACTTACCGCGATTGCCACAAACAATGACGCAAACAAAGCAATAACCGCGGCATGACGAACAGGGATCGAGTAAAAAGGAGAAAAAAAGAAAAACACAAACAAAAAAAGAGCCAAAACAGCTATGCCAAAAAACGCAAAGAACAGAGCATATTTGACCTTTTTGAAAATTCTCATTTTTTTACCTCAAACTTATAGCCTACTCCCCGCAAAGTATGAATATAGCTTCCAACCTTTCCAAGCTTCTCCCTTAAACGCCTGATATGTACATCTACAGTTCGAGTTTCAATCGCAACATCTATCCCCCACACCCTATCAAGCAATTTTTCACGACTAAAAACTCTTTTTTCGTTTTCAGCAAAATACTTTAAAAGATCAAACTCTTTTGCCGTTAATTCAACTTCTTTGTTAAAAGCTTTGACTATGTGCGTATCTGAATCTATTTCAAGATTGGAGAACCTGATAACAGGAGAAACAGCAAAAGGCTTTTCATTCCCATATCTTTTGAGAATTGCTTTTATCCGAGCCAAAAGCTCTCTTAAACTGAAAGGTTTTGTAATGTAGTCATCCGCGCCAAGCTCAAGGCCTACAACTTTATCTGTTTCTGTCCCTTTTGCGGTAAGCATTATAATTGGTATGTTTTTTGTTTTAGTTTCGCTTTTTAATATTTTACAAATTTCAAGACCCGGGATTCCCGGAAGCATAAGATCAAGAAGAATTAACTGTGGAATTTTATCTTTTGCAAGCTTTAACCCGTGATGGCCGTCAAAAGCTTTTGAAACTTTAAACCCTTCTTTAATAAGGTTATATTCTATAGCGGAAACAATATCTTTTTCATCGTCAATTATCAAAATTTCCTGCATTGTAAATATTTTACACCAGAGGCAAAAATTAAGCTATCATGTCTTATGAAATTTATTCCAGAGAGGGTCATCCTCTAAAACAGGTGGGTATTGCCCTTTTTTAAAAAGCTCAAGTATATCTAAAAATTCTGTCCATACGGCCGGCTTTCCGTCTTGCGCTCTAAGCAATTTCAGATAATCTGTTTTCCCCCTATGTGCTAATTCATGCGCTTGTTCATATCCCAAAATAATTTCTTCCGCAGGCAAAACATTTGTCTGCATATAATCTATAATTATTTGTAAAGCCACCTCGTCAAGGGTTTGACCATGATTAGGCAAAACCACAAGCTTATCATCATGATGTATGGCAAAAGTTTCTGTGGGGAAAAGTTTCCCGTTTTGATTTTTTTCTCTAAGTTTCTGTGCTATTGCAAGTTGTATCTCTTTTCCATTAAAAGTAAGGCTACGCCTCTCTTTTGCCATATAAAACACAGGCTCTGATGAATTGAGCAGAATATGGCATAACACATAATTTATTATCCACTTTATCTCTCTTGCCTTATATTGCAATACGCCAATCTCTCTTAAAATAGCTCTTCTTAATACTCTCTCAACAGCAGGCCTGTTTCTAAGGGATAAAACAACTTTTCCCGAAAGAACCTCTTTACACCAACTTGCATCATCTATGGTAAGATATATTCCAAAAAAAGGAAATCTTTTGCTCATCTCTATTACTATTTCTGAATAAGGGTTGCTTTCTGTTTTTTCCCCTCCCACACAAGCATCTGCCTCATTTGCTATCATTTTAAACGGGTTTTTTTCTCCATCAAGAAGAGGAACCTTTCCATTAAAAATATTTTCTAATAGTAATATCTCATCAAAATTCGGTTTGCCTGAACCGCAGCTTGCTCCATACTTCCGATCCTTTTCTCTATATTTAAAATAACCCAATTTGCCTGTCAAACCATTAAAAAATATCCCTCTCAAAAATGACAGGAACTTTTCATCTCTCGTATATGGATCCAGTGCAAAGTAAACTCGTTTATCTTTATCTTTTTCTTTCTCATCTTTAGTAATAAGCTTAATCCCTCGATTAAAAGCAATTTCTGTTTGAAGAGTGGTTCCCGGTTGACGACGAATGGTTCCTTCTATACAGCCACCTGTTGCTTCAATATATAAATGATATCACTAGTGTCCCAACGTTGAAAGGGTAAAAACTCGATAAAGCTTGACAATTAAGGGGTAGAGAGAAATGAA
>MEUB01000014.1 GCA_001771535.1 candidate division WOR-1 bacterium RIFOXYB2_FULL_37_13 | reverse complement strand
CTGAAAAGTTAATAAAAAGTTTTAACCAATAAATAAAAAACTTTTTTTAAACACCCTTTTGCATATTAAACAAAGGGGTGTTTTTTTATTTATTGTCCCTCATAAAAACCTTCTCAATATTCAAAAACAATCCCGCAGGCCCGGGTTTTGATAACCCTCCCACCCTGTCACTTACCCCAATTATCGAATGAGGATACCATAGGAAAATATAAGGCTGATCGGCTGATATGATTTTATATAATTTTGCATAAATTTTCTTGCGAGATGTTTTATCAATAGTAGTTCTTCCCTGCTCAAGTAACCTATCAACTTCAGGATTATTATATTTTATAAAATTAAACCCTTGTGGATACATACTTGAATGCCAGATCGAATATCCGTCAGGGTCAAGCCCCAGCGACCATCCCATAATTATTGCATCAAACTTTTTAGGGGCTGTCGGACTGTTTAAGATTTTAAGCAAGGCCGCCCACTCCATGACACGAATATTCATTTTGACGCCGACTTTCTTAAATTGCTGTTGCAGAATTATAGCCGCTTTTTCTCTTTCCTTATTGCCTTGGTTAACTAAACATGTAAATTCAAATCTTTTTCTATCTTTATATCGCAAGCCATCCTTTGAAAAATACCAGCCCGCTTTCTTTAAAATATCATTAGCCTTTTTTGTATCATAACTAAACTTTGAAACATCATCAGAATATGCCCATGAAACAGGATGCGATGGAGAATAAGCCTTTGACCCCAACTTTTTTAACACCAGTGAAATAATCTGATCTTTGTCAACGGCATAAGCAAGCGCCTGCCTAACCCTTTTGTCAGAAAAAAGAGGATTGTCATTGTTTAGCCCAAGATATGTGTACAGAAGAGTGTCATATTCAAAGAGATTTATCCCTTTGACCTTTTTCATCCTGGCAAAATCTTTTGGAGGAATGCCTGCTGTATCAATTTGTCCCGATTCCAAAGCAATAAGGGTCGCGTTTTCATCAGGGATAATCCTGTAAATTATAGAGGAAAGAAGAGGGCTTCCTCCATAATAATCTTTATTTCTTACAACCTCTATATAATCGCCTGTTTTCCACTTAGAAAACCTAAAAGGTCCCGTCCCTATTGGCTTTCTATTATAAGAAGATGTGTTGATATCCCCTTTTTCATAAAGGTGCTTTGGAATAATCCCAATACCCGTGCTTACAAGAAATGGAGCAAAAGGTTTTGGTAAAATTGCCTGTATCGTATATTTATTAATAACATTAAACTTGATCGGCTTGCCGTCAATAATATAACTTGATCTTCTAATAGAATTAACCTTAGGGTTGAGTATCGAATCAAATGTGAATTTGACATCTTCTGCGGTAAAATGGACACCATCATGCCATTTGATATCTCTTCTAAGATAAAAAGTCCAGATTTTCCCGTCAGAAGAAACTGTCCACGACTTTGCCATATCTGGAACAACTTCTAGGCTTTCGTTTATTTTAGTGAGGCCGGAGAAGATAACCCCTTCAACTGCAGAAGAGGAAGAATCTGTTGAAAGAATCGGGTTGAGGACAGAAACTTCTCCACCAAGAGAAAATACCAATTTTCCGTTAGGATCATAATCAGCAAAGCCTATGCTTGAAAAAACAACCAAAGCCATCAAAACCAAGATAAATCTGTTTATAAATATAATAGCACCTTCATTTGTCATTGGACATTGGAAATTGGACTTTTTCTTCACATATTAGAAAGCTCAAGAATTTTTGTAGTTCCATTTCTTTTATATCCTGTCAACACATATGTGTCATCAACTTCACTGTAATCATATATTATTTTCCCTGCCGAATCAGAATCCTGATATTCTTTCCCTGTAAACGGATTTTTTGGTACTGAACCGATATATCCGCCACCTATAAGATAATTCTCACACAGGCTTTTAACCGGTATATTTTTTGCCACGGGATAAACCATATTTTCCATGTTATACGACTCAACTGCCAATTGGATCGAATGCATTATAGATTTTACAGAAACTTCCTTTGCCCGATCCTGCGAACCCATAAGATTTGGCACTAAAAACATGGCAAGAAGACCAATTATTCCTATAACCACCAAAATTTCAAGCAATGTAAACCCTTTATTGTTCATACAAATTCCTCCTTTTATCAATTATCTCCTCTACAACAGCGAATTAACCATAGAAAACAATGGCAAAATCATGGACAAAGCAACAAAAGCAACCATCCCTCCGACAAAAAGCGTCGCCACAGGCTCTATATAAGAAGTAAAATTTTTCAAGCCGTATTCCGCCTCCTGCGCGAAGCTTTCCCCTGCCTCCCACAACATTTCTCCCAACTTGCCGCTCTCTTCACCAACCGCAACAAGCTGAGTAAAAAGGCCGTCAAACAACTTGTCTGAAGAAAAAGCGGAGGATAAAGAGCTCCCTTTCTTTATTTTTTCAATAATTACAACCAATCTCATCTTAAACTGGCCGCTATCTAAGCCGTCAATTAAACTATTAACCGCAATAACAAAAGAAACTCCGTTTTTTAATTGATAACTCAAAGTATAGCAAAAATCGCTCATCAAAGAATTGGCCTTTATCTTTCCAATTATAGGAATTTTCATGCAAAAATCCGCATTGCGAAATGATTTATACGCAACAAGAAAAAGAGTAAACAATAAACATAAAAACAGCCAGCTGTATGAAGGGATAAGCATCGCAAAGCGTGTAATTATCGGCAGATGAAAATTAAAATCCGAAAATAAATCAGAGTACGTAGGCAATACAAAGAAAATCATCCCAAAAAAACTAAAAAGGCTGGCTATCAGAACCACGCACGGGTAAACTAATGATTTTTTTAATGTTTGATAAAGTTTATATTTTCTTTCAAAAAGGTCGGAAATTCTAATAAGCGTTTCATCCAAAAAAGCGTTCTTTTCGGCAATTTTAAACATATTTACAATCTCTTTGGAAAATAATCCTCTGCTGTATATTGCATCGGCAAAAGAGATCCCCTGCTCAAGTTGCGAAGAAACAACTTTCAAGTCTTCTTTAAGTCTTCCTTTACTCTGGGACGACAAAAATTTTAAAGCGGAATTTAATTGAATGCCGGCTTTTAAAAGTGAAGCTAATTGTTTACAGAATAAAACAGACTCTAATAAAGATAACGATCTTCTCATCTTCATATATTTATACGAAAGAAGTTTTCCGCGTTTTGGGTTGTGATTTTTGCTGTCTCTTCAACGGAAAGGCCTTTTAACTCCGAGACTGCCTTTGCAACATAATGCACAAACGCGGGCTCATTTCTTTCACCACGAAAAGGAACAGGCGCAAGGTACGGGCAATCTGTTTCAATCATCAGTTTATCAAGCGGTGTTTTTTTTACGCTTTCTCTTAAAAGCTCTGCTTTTTTAAATGTAATATTTCCCGTATATGAAATATAAAATCCCATTTCAATCGCAAAAGTTAAAAGAGCCTCCGCACCCGCAAAACAATGAAAAACACATCTTATTCCCTCATATTTTTTATCACTCATAATGTTTATGACATCCTGATGAGCCTCGCGGCAATGCACTATAACAGGAAGATCAAGCTCCAAGGCCAGCTCCATGTGTTTTTGAAAGGATTTTTGCTGGATATCGGGCAAGGTTTTACACTTAAAGTAATCAAGCCCTGTTTCACCTATTGCTACTATCTTTTTATTTTCGATTGCTATTTTTTTAAATTTTGCAATAATCTCATCGGTTAACTTATCGGCATCATGAGGATGAATCCCAAGTGCCCCATACACAAAGTCAACATCTTCCGATAAACAAGAAGCAGAAAGCGATGATTCGTAATCAAAAGAAGGATTTATTATCGCGGAAACTTGAGCTTTTTTAGCACGATCCAAAACATTTTGCAAATCAGGATATTCATCGTTTGTCAGGTGAGCATGAGTGTCAATAAACATTTTTATCTCCTGGGAAAGAGCGGTTCGCCTTTCTTAACTTTGATACCAGCAATTTTCATGCCAAAAGGAACAGGAGCAAACTTTTCCGGTTCCTGAGATAAGTTTAGTTGTTGCCAAATCTTAAGCGACGAATTTGGCATAAATGGGCTGACGAAAATTGCGACAATTCGTAATGTTTCGTATAAATTAAACAACACGCAGGATAATTTTTCAGTTTCACCTTTTTTTGCAAGCACCCAAGGAGCTTCTTGTTCAATATAAGCATTTGCAAAGCTGATAAGTTTCCAGACATTTTCCAATGCTTCAGAAAATGCCATCTTATCAACACAGCGATCGAATTCAACAGGAGTTTGATTAAGTAAATTCACAATGTCTTTGGATAAATCATCAATCCCGTGATCTCTCACATCAGGAATATTCCCTTCAAAATACTTATCTATCATCGTCAATGTCCTTGAAAGCAAATTCCCCAAATCATTAGCCAGGTCAGCATTATATCTGTTGATAAATAACTGCATTGAAAAATCACCGTCATTACCAAAAGCAACCTCGCGCAGAATAAAGTAACGGAATGCGTCAACTCCAAATTTTTCCGACATTTCAATCGGATCGACGACATTGCCAAAGCTTTTACTCATCTTTTTCCCTTCAACAGTCCACCAGCCATGGCCAAAAACTTTTTGAGGGGTGGGAATATCAAGCGCCATAAGCATTGCAGTCCAAATTACCGCATGGAAACGGACAATCTCTTTTCCCATTAGCTGGACATCTGCAGGCCAAAACTTTTTAAACCTTTCGTCATCTGGATAACCCATTGCAGAAATATAATTGATCAAAGCATCAAACCATACATAAACGACATGCTGTGGTTCAGAAGGAACAGGGACGCCCCATTTAAAAGTCGTTCTTGTGATAGAGAGGTCTTTTAGTCCTTGTTTTACAAAATTGACAACTTCATTTAGGAGGGATTTTGGTTTAACAAAATCAGGTTTATCTTTATAAAGTTGCAGGAGTTTGTTTTCAAAGGCGGAGAGTTTAAAGAAATAGGTCTCTTCTTTTAATTTATTTACGACTTTACCGCAATCTGGGCAGATCTTTTCATCTTTTTGATTTTTTTCCAATTGAGACTCCGCCCAAAAGGTTTCGCAGGTTACGCAATACCATCCTTCATAGTCTCCTTTATATATAAGACCTTTTTTTAAAAGTGTTTCAAATATGTTTTGAACGGTTTTTATATGCCGTTCATCCGTTGTGCGGAGAAAATCGTCATTTGTTATTTGAAGTGTTTTCCAAGCTTCTTTATATCTGCCAACGATAAAATCCACAAAATCTTTTGGTTCTTTCCCTTCTTTTTCGGCGGACTGGGCAACCTTTTGGCCATGCTCATCGGTTCCGGTCAAGAAGAAGACATCAAATCCTTTTGATCTTTTGTAGCGGGCAAAAACATCGGCTCCGATTGTGGTATAAGCATGCCCGATATGAGGAACATCGTTAACATAATATAAAGGGGTCGTGATATAAAATTTTTGTGGCATACTAAAAACATTATAGCACTAAAAATTTTAAGCTGGAATGTCTCGATCTTCCTAATTTCAACAAACTAAGATATAATGAGATTGCCACATTGTTTTCATCGCGATCGGGGTGTAGCTTAGCTTGGTAGAGCGCCTGGTTTGGGACCAGGAGGTCGTAGGTTCGAATCCTATCACCCCGATAAAAGAAACTTACCTTTGACGATACCCGTTTGTAATTGGCAGCCGCCAATCTTTGCCGAATGCTCGCGGGGTAATACGAGGCCCGGGAGGGGATTGCCGACGTTTATATTCAGAATAATCTATCATGCCAATAACATGCTTTACAGTTTTCTCATCTATACCAGAAAGGTCGCAAACCTCTCCTCTACATTTATTCTCTTCAACATAAGCTTTCATGATTTTATCCAAAACATCATAAGGCGGAAGGGTATCCTGATCTTTTTGATTGGGCGCAAGCTCCGCAGTCGGAGCCCGCTTAATTATCGACTGTGGGATTACCCTCTTTCTTTTCTGTAAACTGTACACTGCAAACTGTACACTATTTATCCATCGCGCTAACTCGTAAACCATCGTTTTTGGCACATCTTTAATAACTGCAAAACCTCCTGACATATCGCCGTAAAGAGTGCAATAACCGGTAGACATCTCCGATTTATTGCCTGTTGTTAAAACCAGCCAGCCAAATTTATTCGACAAAGCCATTAAATAATTACCTCTGATTCGGGCTTGAAGATTTTCTTCAGCAATATTTTGAGGTTTGCCTTTGAATTGAGGATTTAATTTCTTTAAGTAAGAATCAAAAACATCCTTTATGGAGATTTCCAGCATCTCAACTTCCAGGTTTTCACAAAGAATTTTTGAATCCGTATAACTCTGATCTGTAGTATATTGCGACGGCATAAAGACAGGATGTACATGCTCTTTGCCTAAAGCATCAACAGCAATCACAAGTGTTAACGCGGAATCAATTCCTCCGGACAATCCTATTAAGATATCTGAAAATCCGTTTTTTTCAACATAATCTTTTGTTCCAAGAACCAAAGCTCCGTAAATTTCTGAGGGGTGATCAAGCCATGGATTGATTTTTTCTTTTTTCTCAAGGTCAATTACAACCATTTCTTCTTTATATTGAGAGGCAGAAGCAAAAAGATTTCCTTTTGGGCCAAAAACCATACTCCCGCCGTCAAAAACCAATTCATCCTGACCTCCTATCATGTTTACATAGACAATATATGATTTTGTCTTTCTGGCTAAAGCACTTAATATCTTTCCCCGCTCTTTTATCTTCCCAATATGATAAGGAGAAGCATTAATATTAAGCATGAGCTTAGCTCCAGACTTGCTTGCTTTTAAATAAGGACTTTTATTTACCCAAACATCTTCGCAAATGCCTAAACCGATTTTTACCCCTTTATAAGTTACGAGAGAAGGCGTTTCCCCCTCTTTAAAATATCTTTTTTCATCAAAAACACTGTAATTCGGAAGATTTATTTTATGATATATTTTTTTTATCTTCTTTTCGACAATAAAAGCGGCAGCATTGAAAAGATCATCCTTAACCCGATCAACAAATCCTATATAAACGGCAATATCGCAAGATTTTTTTACAATCTTTTCCAAACAAGAAAGATTATCTGTAACAAATTGGGTTTTCAGAACCAAATCTTCGGGAGGATACCCTGTTATCGCAAGTTCGGGAAAAACCACAATATCAGCGCCCGCTTTTTTAGCATTCGCGATAAACAATATGATTTTTTCGGTATTTTTATCCAAATCTCCGACTGTAGAGTTAATCTGGGCAATAGCAATTTTCATATTTTAAACAATTTTATCATCCACGGGGGTTAAATGCCACCAATTGTCCGCATGCCGCGGCAATATCATTTCCACGGCTTACACGCAAAACAGATTCAATTCCTTTTGATTTTAATTTTTCAATGAAGTGGCTGCTTTTTTCTTTTGATGAAACTTTAAATTCACCGCCATAAAAATTATATGGGATAAGATTTATGTTAACATCCAAACCCTTACAAAACATCACCAATGCCGACAAGTCTTTATCTGAATCGTTTATTCCTCCCAATAAAATATATTCTAGGGTAATACGACGATTAGTCTTTCGCTGATAACTGAGGATTGCTTCCCATAACTCACTTAACGGATATTTTTGATTTACAGGCATAAGGGTTGATCTTAGTTCTTCTACAGCAGAATTCAAAGAAACAGCCAGCCTGACTTGTATTTTTTCGTCCGCCAACTTTTTTATTCCTTCAACAATTCCGGAGGTGGATATTGTAATTTTTCTTGCCCCAAGGTTTATTCCTTCTTTTGAATTTAAGATGTAAACGGCTTTTAAAACATTTTCATAGTTCAAAAAAGGCTCCCCCATCCCCATAAAAACAACATTGTTAACTTTCGGCATCATATAAACCTGAGAAAGGATTTCTCCCGGCAAAAGATTGCGCTTAAATCCCATTTTTGAAGTCGCGCAAAACTTACATCCCAGGCTGCAGCCGGACTGGCTTGAAACACAAACTGTAAAACGGTCTTCTCCCCCTTTTAGATAAACAGATTCGATTAATTCGCCATCTTCAAGTTCCAATAGATATTTAATCGTACCGTCTTTTGATCTTTGCTTCTTTAATACTTTCGGGCTGGAAATATAGAAATTCTCTTTTAGCTCTTTGCGGACATCAAGAGGAAGATTTGCCATTTCATCAAAAGAGACAACATGTTTTTGGTGGATCCAGTGATAAATTTGTTTTGCCCTGAATTTGGGCAATTTCAAACAATCCTCAAGCTCGTAAAGGTTCAAGCCTTTTAAGTCGTTTTCCGCCATATTTTATATTATAAGTTAAAATGTATGATTTGTAACTTGTCAGTTTTTCGAAATAAAAGTTTTAAACGTTTGCCAAAACTGGCCTCGTACTATGATTTTGACCTACATTTTTTTGGTATAATTGCTATAATTAGAAGCAAATGTTTCAATTGCTAAAAATTCACTTAGATGAAGAAAACTGGGAAAGCTGGGGGAATTTAAATAAGCTCCCTTCCCATACGCGCAAAGAATGGATACAAAAACATTTAAGTGAAATCTTAAAAACTCTTGACAAAATAAATACAGATAAAGAGCTCTCTTTTGCTCCATGGAATTTAATCGGCCATACCTGTATAAATGAAAACTTATATTGCGAAGCTGAAGCAATTTACAGCCTGCTGCTGAAAAAATCTTCCCATAGCAGCAATTACGGCATAGCGGCATATTATAGAGGGATCAGCCGGTTTTTGCAGGGAAGATTTAAAGAGGCCTATGACGATTTTAAAGTTTCGCATCAATTCGACCTACGAATAAAAACCCAAGATTCTCCGGCGCTAAAGGCTTTATACTATATGGAAAAAACAATCTTTCCAACCCGTGAAATAATCCGTCAAAATCAGGAAAAACTGGTCAAAGACTTGAATATTCACAGGCAAATAGAATATAAGCTTGGCGCGAACGCATTAAGGACGATACACAAGTGGAATTCATCTTCGCCTCTATTCTCAAGGGGGATATCTCAAGGCGGAGGATATTTTTTATCTTTAAGAAATAAAAACGGTGAGATCAAAGGAATTGCCATAGACCCTGGATATGATTTTTTTGATATTTTCCGGAGCATCGGGCTTTCAATTGTTG
Organism: candidate division WOR-1 bacterium RIFOXYB2_FULL_37_13; assembly: GCA_001771535.1. Lineage (GTDB taxonomy): Bacteria > Margulisbacteria > WOR-1 > XYC2-FULL-46-14 > XYC2-FULL-37-10 > XYC2-FULL-37-10. The sequence goes on along the minus strand of MEUB01000014.1, from coordinate 43,445 downwards.
ATATAGATACAATAATTATTACCCATGACCATGATGACCATACAGAAAGCGTTGAAGCAATCTTGTCACTTCTTGCAAAATACAACGACCACAACCACGAGAAAAAATCAAAAGTACTCGACGTTTTTGGTTCTGCTGGCGTTCTTTTGAAATTTCACGGGCTTCTTTCCGCGACAGACCTTTTTGGAAATAAGGAAATCAACTTTAAACTGCTTGTCCCCGGCAGCCGGATAACAGAAATAAACGGGATCTCTTTGATTGAAAAATATGGATTTACAATAAGCACAAAGCCTGCATATCATACCGAACTTTGGACCAACCAGGAATCTTCCGTCGGGCTTGTGCTCCATACATCATTAAAAACAAAGGATGGGGAACTGTTAAACATAGGGATTACCGGAGATACAAGATATGAAGAAGGGCTGGGTCTTAATTATAAAGATTGCCAAGTTATTCTTTTAAATATTGGCTCTATTGAAAAAGAAGAGGGGAAGTTTCTTTCCCAGCATTTAGGGCTGTTAGGAAGCATAAATTTCCTAAAAGAAGCAAGGCTGGGAAGGCCTCTTCTGGCAATTTTGACAGAATTCGGAGAAGAGTTTTCGGGAAAACGAGAAGTTATAAGCCATATTATCGAAAAGTGGGCTCATCCCATGGCATCAAAAGAATCAAACAACTATTTCAAGGTAATTCCGGCCGACATCAATTTAGAGGTAAAATTACAGGATATGACAATCAGGGATTCAGATACAAATATTTTTTTCCCATATCAATCTATTTTTGTTGATGAAAAGAACCCTGAGCTGCTAAAGTACAGGTTCAATGCCTAACTTCATAAAATTCCTAGGAACCGCGGGAGCCCGTGTCGCGACAGCAAAGCAGCTGCGCGCATCGGGCGGGATATGGATATCTTTGGACGATACAAATATCTACCTGGATCCCGGCCCCGGCGCCCTTGTCAATTGTTTCAAAAGCACCCCACCTCTTGATCCTGTAATCTTGGACGGAATACTCCTCTCACATAAACATTTGGACCATTCCGGAGATATCAATATAATGATAGAAGCCATGACAAACGCTACTTACCATAAAAAAGGAATTGTCATCGCTCCAACAGAAGCGCTCGATTATGATCCTGTCATATTAAAATATATAAGAAGTTTTCCTGAAAAGATCGAAAATATAAAACCCAAAAAAAAATATAAAATAAAAAATCTTTTGATTTCATCCCCTGTCCCGCACAAGCATCACGGGATGGAAACATACGGTTTTATAATAAAAGGGAAAAAGAACTCAATAGGCTACATTTCAGACACAAAATTTTTTCCGAAAATTATAGGCGCATACCAAAATTCTGACATTCTGATTTTAAATGTTATGTTTTCAACCCCAAGGCCAAACATAGATCACTTAAATATTGATGGAGCCTCTGAAATAATAGCAAAGATAAAACCCAAAACAGCTATATTAACCCATTTTGGAAAAACAATGCTTACCGCTAATCCTCAAAAAATCGCAAAAGAGATGACTAAAAAGCTTAAAATCAAAGTTATTGCCGCAAATGATGGTATGAAATTTTCTATATAAGCAGAATATAATATGCTAGAATATCTTTTATAATGAAAATTCTCGTTACAGGGGGCGCCGGATTTATCGGGTCAAATGTTGTCGATACTTATATAGAATTCGGTCATGAAGTTGTAATTGTAGACAACCTCTCAACCGGCAAAAAAGAGAATATAAACCCTTCCGCAAAATTTATAAAAGCCGATATAAGGGATAAAAAACTTTTTGATATTATCGCTAACTTCAACCCTGATGCAATTAACCATATTGCGGCGCAAATAGATGTAAGAAAATCTGTCGCTGAACCGGTTTATAACGCCGAAGTCAATGAACTTGGAACTTTAAATATTTTAGAGGCCGCTGTAAAGAATAAAACCAAAAAAATCATATTTTCATCTACCGGAGGAGCCATCTACGGAGAGGTAAAAGAGAAAGAAGGGGCAGACGAAAACCACCCTCAGGAACCTATTTCTCCCTACGCGATTACAAAAAGGTCGGCAGAAATGTATCTTCACTCATATCATGCAAATTTCGAATTAAATTATACCGTGTTAAGATACGGCAATGTCTACGGCCCAAGGCAGGATCCACTGGGTGAAGCAGGTGTTATTGCCATATTTTTCGGGAAAATATTAAAAAACGAAATACCGACCATTTATGGTGACGGGAATCAGCTGAGAGACTATATTTATGTGGGAGATGTTGCAAGAGCCAATCTTATCGCCTTAACTCAAGGAAAAAACAAAGTATATAATATAGGAACAGGGGTGGGTGTTTCTGTTAATGAATTATTTGAACATTTAAAGGCTCTGTTCGAAATTGACAGGAAGGCAAGATATGCTCCCGCAAGAAAAGGGGAACTGCTAAGAAGCATTTTGAATTGCCAAAAAATCAAAAGAGAGCTCAACTGGGAAGCAAAGATAGATATTAGGCAAGGGCTCAAATTAACTCGAAAATGGTATAAGTAATAACTTAAAATCATCGGGCATTTTTTACGGCACAATAACAATGAAAAAAATAAAAAAGAAGAATATCCTATATCTTTTCTCCGATACGGGCGGAGGCCATAGAGCAGGGGCAAAATCCTTGATGGAAGCCGTTGAAGAGTTAAAACCCCAAAAATACAATCAAGAAATGATTGATGTATTTGCAAAATGCAGCGGTTTTTTAAATGTTTTTGCCAAACTTTATGCTCCGCTTATAAACAACATCCCTAAATTCTGGGGAACTCTTTATCGGCTCCTGGACAATCCGAGCAGGCTCAAAACTTTAGAAAAAATATCAAAACCTTTTATACAAAAAGAACTTATAAAACTTATAAAAAATAAAAATCCCGATATAATTGTATCCGTACATCCCCTCATCAATCAGATAACGGCTCAAGCAATAAAAGAAACAGGGAAAAAAATTCCTTTTATCGTGGTTGTAATGGATCCTGTAACTTTCCACAGGGCATGGATAACGCCCGACCCTGATATGTTTATACTTGCAACCGAGGAAGCAAAACGATTGGCAATAGAATACGGGCTTCCTCCTAAAAAAGCCAAAGTCATAGGCCTTCCGATCAACCCCAAGTTTTCAAAAAAACAACCTGGAAAAACAATTTTGAGAAAACAGGACGGGCTGGATTTAAAATTGTTTACAATTCTTTTAATGGGTGGAGGAGAAGGAGCGGGAGGTATTGACACAATTATAGACGCAATTAATCGATCCGCGTTAAACCTCCAACTTATAGTAATAACGGGAAGGAACAAAAAACTCAAAAGCAAGCTTGAAAAAGTGGCTTTTCGAATGCCGGTTAAAATATACGGTTTTACAAACGAAGTTCCAAGAATTATGGCTGAATCTGATTTGATTATAACAAAAGGAGGTCCCGGAGCAGTCGCAGAATCACTTGCCATGAATTTGCCTATGATTATCACCTCATGGCTGCCGGGGCAGGAAGAAGGAAATGTAGAATTTGTACAGAAAAACAAACTTGGTTATATAACAAAGGAACCGCAAAAAGTTGTCCACCAGATAAAAGAGTTGCAGGATCCCAAAATTTATAAGAAAATACAGCTTAACATCAGGAGGAACAAAAAACCAAATGCGGTATTTGATATTGCTTCTAATATTATTGGCTACTTATAACTTTTCATTCGCAACTCCATCGTACTTTAATGACCTCGCAAAAGATCACTGGGCAAATTCCGCCGTATATGACTTAATAAAAAAAGGGATAACATCTGGATATCCTGACGGGACTTTTCGTGGAGAAAAGAGCATAAGCCGATACGAAGCGGCAGTGTTTTTTGCGAAACTGGCTGAAAAAGGAAAAGAGACAAAAAAAATAGAAAGGCTCCTTGCGGAGCTGAAAACCGAATTTTACGCAAAAAAATATCAAATTGAAAATCCCGACAACCTTATTTTTTCAGGCAGCTATTCCCAACAGATAATAAATAAAGGCCCGACAGTTGGTTACAGGTTTAAAGGTTCTTTGCATAAAACCATAGGGCAAAGCGGCAATTTCACAATAAACGCTGATACAACAGATGCGGGATACGGAGGAACAACCCGCAATATAGCCACCAATCTTTTTGACATAGAAACAAATTTGTTGCTTGGTAAAATAAATTATAAGGCGACAACCGGCCCCGACAAAATAATTTACAGGGACACAAGCGGAATAAATCCATCCGATGACTATAAAATTTTTCAACGCCCTAGGACCTCTTTTAGCTCCAGCACATTCATCCAAAACCTTGGCCTCTCTTTAGAATATATCAGCCATCAGACATCATTAACGGGAGAAGGAGCTCCATCTGAAATAAACGGGCAAATTGTCTATACTTACAAAAAACTCCCTCTACTTGGAAAAACAACAATTTCTGTACAACCAAGATACTTGTATAACAATTCGACAAAAAGCGCTTTAACCGAATTTGTCTTATCTTGCGCCCCTACTACCAACGGTTCGTGCCAGTTTTTGTTTGGCGCAAAAGAAAATGATCCTTCAAAAATATATATTAAAGTTGACGGAGAATACAAAACGGACAGAACTAAAATAAAATTTACGGCCAACAAAGTCGGAGAGGATTACCGCCAGGCTATGGATCAATACGAATTTGTAGGATTAAACAGTTTTAATAAATTAATTGTCGATGGGACTTGCGATATTGCGTTGGAATTATTTAAGATGTTAAACAATAATACTTCATTGGATTTTAAGACCGACATGGTAATGACGGACAATTTCCAATATGGAGTTAATTATGCGGGGACAACGTGGACATCTGAATTAGGGTTGAAATATTTTTCATCTAATATCCTTGCTTTGAGAAGTTTTTACAGGATATATTCTGCCCCTTCAGGATTAAGCAGTCCGGATGCCAATATTGCCATTTCGGTTCCAATTTTTTCAGATCTGATCGGCATTGAAGCAACTATTTCTTTGTGAGAGATCAGGAAAACAAGCTTTTTATTTTGCTTTTTGTACTTGCAACCTTTTCCTGAGCTTTTGCTTTGACCTCTTTTGCTTTATCGGCAACTTTTTGGGCCGTCTCTTTTATCTTTTCCTTCTTATCCTCATCAAGCTTATTATAGCCCGCTTCTACTGTATAAAAAGTTTTTTCGAGTTTATTTACCGCATTCAAAAGACGCTCAAATGCTTCCGAATATTTGTTGCCGGTAGGAAAAGCGGCATGAAGAGTCTTGGCCTGAAAGCTGTCTTTCGGCGCCATTGCCATATAATACCGGTGGCATCCAGGAATAATTGTGTCATTCCAGAATTCTTCTTTAAATTTGTTGACATCCCAGCATTGCGGATCGGCCTTGTTGGGATTATTAAAACAGATATCTGTTACATTCCCGTTTTCATCTTTTTTGTAGCCTGTAACTACCATCCAATGGGCATGTTTTGTATTTTCAATATAATTTTCAAGAGAAGGGCCATCCCCCTGTTTTCCGCCGTAAAGCCCCAAAACCATCGGAGGAATCCCTTTGTCAACCATGGCAACAAGATCGGAAATACTTCCGTTGTTTTGCTCCTTTACAACCATTCCGCGTTCCAATGCCCTGTTTCTTAAGGCTATCGGACCATGGCCTACTGTATCTGAAATAAACATATCGTGGTACTTTGAAACGTTTTTGCCATAATAGCCCAGAACCATGGCAAGAGAGGTAGGCCCGCACTCATTTTTTCCCTGAATTAAATTAGGGACATCAAGTTGAAGCTCATTTAAATCAGCGCTATAAGGAGAGTATTTTTCTGAAGAAACAGCTTGTACGGAAGTTAGCGTGGAACTTAATTTTGCTTTGGCAACATTTCCAAAAGCCTTCAAAAAAGAAAATTGTCCTTGTTCCTCAGTTGAAACAGATTTTGAAGCGGGTGCGGAATCTATTTTCGAAGAAAATAAACTTCCAAGTTTATCAAGCATATAAACCTCTCCCTTCCCGGGCAGTTTCTACTACCTCGTCCACATCGAGTTAATCGGAATGAGAGGTCAAAAACTTGTGCATCTTGAGAAACAGGTCAAGGCTAATAAGGCAATATCTGTAATTTGCGCAAAATCTCCTTTACTTTTATAAATAATTATCTATACTTTATTCTAGTATCAATGATAAAAATTCTTCTAATCTCGCTAATAATGATGGGATTGACAGTTTCGCCATCAATGGCTTTTTTTACGGATTTAGGAATAATCCCTTTTCAATACCTTGCCGCCGCAAGGCCGTTAGGCATGGGAGAAGCGGTTTCCGCCATTCCAGACGTAGATTCCGCGTATTACAACCCCGGCTGCCTAGCATGGTCGAATGGAATATCTTTAAATTTAAGAGATTTTGGAAATATATCAGCCGCCCAATCTTTCTCAATAGGAGATGATACGAATCTAGGACTGGCTTTTTCTACCTTAAAAACAACCAACATCCCAATTGCAAGCGGAGGATCCGCCGATATAACAAGAAACATAATAACAGTAAGTTTCGCGAGCAATTTAAAAAATGTCCCTATCATTTCAAGCTATCCTATTGCCAAGTCCGTTGACGCGGGAATATCGTTTAAAATGCTTTTAAACGGAAGCATCTCGCAAACTGGCTTAACCGACCAAATGGGGTCAGGCTATGATTTGGATGCGGGAATCTACTACAGGCATTTGCCCTGGCTCTCTTTTGGAGTATCAGGGCACAATTTACTTCCTTATAAAACCCTTGGAGGCGGAGTTATAAAATGGCAAGGGGTCGAAGGAGAAGAATCAATTCCTGCCATATTTAAAGCAGGAACATCCGCCAAAATAATCGGAGATTTAAGATCTCCAATATATATGGAAGATAAAGAATTAATACTGGCATTTGACCTTGAAAAAATATCAACCGGCAATCTGCTTTATCATTTTGGCGGAGAATTTACATTTAACAATAATCTTTTTGCTAGAGCCGGCATATCCACCTTAAATAACGGGGAAATGAATCTGAGTTTGGGAGGAGGCGCAAAGTTTGAAGGATGGGGAGGAAATGTTTCGTATAGTAAAGATCCCATAAAAAAATCAGGAATGCTGTTTTTAAACCTGTTATATTATCCCAAAGAGTGGGGCTTTATTTCTGACCCAATAGTAAGATTATACCCCAACGACGGCACATCAACGTATAAAATCGCGCAAATAATATCCGGCGAAGTCAAGCCCGACGCAACATTGACAATAAACGGAGCACCCGTTGAAATAGATGAAGACAATGTTTTTGAACATGAAATAAGCCTTGCGCCAGCGGATAACATAGTCGTCGTGGAAAGTTCGTACAAAGGAAATGATATTACAAAAATAATAAGCATCAACTTAACAACACCGCCGGACAATCCGTTTGAAAACATAAACATATACGACAATCCGACTTTTGAATACGGACAAACAGAAGCCCCGATAATCGGGAAATTAAAACCCGGAGCTACTGCCATGACTATTAACGGGATTCCCGTAACGTTGTCAGGTCTTAATTTTGATGCCACTATAAGCATAACCACCGGAAAAAATCCTATAGATACTACAGTCTATTTTGAAGATCAACCGGTACAAACCAGCTTTACCATTTACCGTGAAGGACAACCAAAACCGACAATAAAAATCGCACCTCCAAAGCCGATAGTTGTTAAAGCGCCTGTTATAAAAAAACCGGAGGTAAAACCTAAAACCAAAGAAAAGCCGAAGATAAAGCCAAAGATAAAGCCCAAAAAAGAGCCAATCAAGAGAGTAACAATAAAAAGAAGGCCAATTAAACTAAGCTTTATCAAAATAAAACAGATAATAAAACAAAAAACGGGAATAACCGTAAAGAGGGAGGCAAAAATAAAATTACCCGGCTATTTTGCCGTATACGCGCTTGGCAATGAACAATTTATTGCTTTAAAAAATATTGGCAGCGGATTTATATCAATTGATTATTACAATTCAATTACAAATAAATGGAAAGTGCTTGACGCGATAACATATTCCGAACTTTTGACATTCCAATAAAATCAATCACATGATAAAATATAAAAGAGTTTGCGATAAAAAACAGAAAAGGAGAAAACTTTGATGAGCGACAACGTAAAACATATAACTGATAACGAATTTAAAAAAGAGGTAACTGAATCAGAGCTTCCAGTCGTTGTAGATTTTTGGGCGCCATGGTGCGGTCCATGTCAAATGTTGGGGCCTGTCCTTGAAAAAGTAGCCGACACCCTTAAAGATAAAATTAAAGTCGTAAAAATAAATACGGATGAAAACCAGACAATGGCATCCCAATTGGGAGTCAGCGGAATTCCAGCCTTATTTTTATTTAAAGGCGGCAAGCAAGTATCCGACATGGTTGGGTTTGCGCCTCAGGCTACACTAGAGGCATGGGTTAAGAAAAATATTTAATAAATTAATGTTATAATATTTGTATTGTGATAACGATACAAAAAGCGATAAAAGAAGACATCCCTTTCATTATAAACATAGAAAACAGAGCCTTCTTTTCCCCTTGGACAGAAGTTCAGATAACTGCTTCTATTGACAACGCTTATGCGGCAAAAGAAGCCAATGTAATAAAAGGATTCATAATTATAGAAACAATATTAGATGAAGTTCATGTGTTGCATATGGCCGTTGATCCAAAATTTCAAAGAAAAGGGATCGGTAAAAAATTAATGGAAAAAGCATTCGAATTTTCCGGTAAAAAGTTTTTCCTAGAAGTAAGAGAAAGCAATTTTCCCGCCCAAAAACTTTACAAAGGTTTTGGTTTTAAGGTCATCTCAAGGCGAAAAAACTACTATAAAGATAATAATGAAGACGCTTTGGTAATGGGACTGGAAAAATGAGCAGTTTTACGGAAGTAATCGGCAAATATATACTGATAATTGACGGAGCAATGGGAACCCTGCTTATGGAAGGGGGAGTTAAGCCTGAAGACGGGTTTGATTTCCAAAACATAAAAAACCCCGAACTTGTCAAATCAATCCATCAAAAATATATTGCCGCGGGCGCGGACATAATTGAAACAAATACATTTGGAGCCAACAGGTTAAAACTGGAAGATTATGGGTTGGCAAATAAAGTTGCGGAAATAAACAAAGCCGGAGTATCTTTGGCAAAAAAAGCTTGCGGAAATGAAGCTTTTGTATGCGGGTCAATCGGCCCTTTAGGAAGGTTGTTGAGCCCTCTTGGAGATGTTTCTTTTGATCTCGCGGCAGAAGTTTTTGGCGAACAGGCAAAAGCTATGGAAGAATCCGGCGCCGACTGCGTAAGCATCGAAACAATTTCTGATCTCCAGGAAATGAGAGCCGCTGTTATAGGAGTTAAAGCCGCGACAACCCTTCCAATAATTTCAAGCCTAACCTACGATGAAAACGGCATTACAATATTTGGAACCCCTCCCGAATCAGCTGTAGTTGTTCTTGAATCTCTGGGCGTTGATATTATCTCTGCAAATTGCTCAACAGGGCCGGAAGGCATCTTGAAAGTAGCGAAAAAACTATTAGGCTGCAGCCAAAAACCTGTTATGGTTATGCCAAATGCCGGCATGCCAATAATTGAAAATGATAAAGCTGTGTACAAAATGACCCCTCGCGAGTTTGCCTCTTTTGCTCAAAATTTTGCCAAAATAGGAGTAGCTGTTATCGGCGGCTGCTGTGGAACAACTCCGGCTCATATAGCAGCAGTTAGGAAAATAATTCCGCGCGCTACTCCCGTTAGAAAACAGGCCGCTCAATATAAACTAGGGAAAGCAGGAAAAGTAAGCTTTTCAAGCAGAGGAAAAGTACTCGAATTTAACGGAAAAAAACTTTTAACAATCGGGGAAAGAATAAATCCTACAGGCAGAAAGATTTTAAGAGAAGAGATTAAGTCAGGAAATTTTAACTTAATAAGGGAAGAAGCAGTGAAACAGGCAAAAGGAGAGGCTCATATTTTGGATGTAAACATCAGTGTCCCTGAAGGCAATGATACAGAAAACATGAAACGGGCAGTTGATATAGTCCAGAAAGCGGTAGATATTCCCCTGTCAATTGATTCTGCCAATCTAAGAGCGATAGAAACAGGCTTAAAAGAATTTTGCGGCAAAGCCCTTTTAAACTCTGTCAACGCAAAAAAAACAAGCCTTGAGGAGGTTCTTCCTCTTGCAAAAAAATACGGTTCGGCCTTAATAGGCTTAACATTGAACGACACTGGAATCCCTTCTACCGCGGAAGAAAGGGTTGAAATTGCAGGACAAATTGTACGGGAAGCATTAAAGCTTGGCTTAAAGAAAGAGGAAATTTTTATTGACAACCTGGTTATGACAGCGGCTATCGGCATGGAAAAATCCCTTGAAGCGTTGAAAGCGATCCCAATGGTTAAAAAAAAATATGGAGTTAAAACTTCGTTGGGGATCAGCAATATATCCCATGGACTGCCAAATAGAAACAAGATAAACGCCCTGTTTCTTCAGCTTGCCATGCTTTACGGCTTGGACGCGGCAATTATTGATATTACAGACCCAGAAATTGCAAAAGCGCTAAAATGGGGAACAAGATTTATAGGAAATAAAGAAAAGAAAAAAGCAAGCTTGATCAAACTGATACAAAAAGAGATTGAAAACTCAAAAAAATCGGGGAAACCGGAAAAGATATCAAAAAAAGAAAAAACAATAAAATTCAATAAGCTAAGCGATATTGAAAACGCCGTTATCGACGGTGATGCCAACCTTGTAAAAATACTTGTAGGACTAGCACTTGAAAAGAATATAAATCCGCAGGCAATAATAGACAAAGCTTTAACAAAAGGAATGGAAGAGGTCGGTGATCGTTTTAGCCGAAAGATATATTTTTTGCCGCAAGTCCTTTCTTCCGCCGAGGCAATGACGATAGGTTTTAACCTCTGCAAAGAAAAAATACCTGCAAAAGACAAAAAATCCGCCGGTAAAATTTTAATCGCGACCGTGCATGGAGACATTCACGATATAGGCAAAAATATAGTCAAGATGATGCTGGAAAACCATGGGTTTGAGGTTATAGATTTAGGCAAAGATGTTCCGACAGCTAAAATAATTGAAGCGGTAAGAAAAGAAAAACCAAACGCAATAGCTCTCTCAGCCCTCCTTACAACAACAATGCTTGAAATGAGGCAGGTAACAGAAACGCTTAAAACAGAAGGATTAAACGCCGGCGTCATCATAGGCGGAGCAGTTGTGACAGACGATTACGCGGAAAGGATAAACGCATCATACGGCTCAGACGCCGCACAGGCTGTAAGGCTCGCAAAAGAAATTATCAAGAAGGCAAAAAAAGATTAAGCAGCGGCTCTCTGTCTTGTTGGATCTGCCTGCTGTTGATCCCAAGAATGCCTGTAATAGAAAGCATTCATTGCGTTAAATAAGCTATCAGCACTGGCTCTTTTTGTATAATCTTTTCCTAACATGTTTTTTAAATATAAATAAACTGTCACCGGCACATTTTCAAAATCTTCCTTTGGCAAATCAACCTTCCCCAATGCCCTCTTTATTGCATAGACCTTCGTATCTACCAGATCTTCTTCAATGCCATAGTTTTCACCTTTTAGCATATCAAGAAGTATTCGCCCTAAAGAATAAACATCTACTGCTTTCTCGGCAACTTTAATTTTATCATTTAAAATTTCAGGGGCTACGTATTTGAGGGTTGTTGTCTCTCTTATATCTTGATAGGGTTCTTTTTCTTTTTTTGCGCTTCCAAAATCTATAATTGTCACCTCTCCTTTTTTCCCGACAATTATATTCGCCGGCTTTAAATCTCCATGAACAATATTTCTGGCATGGATCGCGGATACAGCCTCCAACACCTTGTTAAAAAGAGAAACCGCTTCCACCACAGTTAAATTCCCTTTCGCAATCAAACTCTCAAGAGTGACTCCTTCTTCATATTCTTCTACAAAACAATTGCCCGTTGCTGATTTTATCTGAACAACCCCCTTGCAGCCTTTCAACTTCCACAAGATCTTGCTTTCCGCCTGATTAGAAGAAACAGCTCGCGTCACAATCGATTTTATATTTTCTTTAGCAGCTTGATAACTCATGTCATGTTTATCTTGAAAAAAATCGACAAAATTCTTCCAACTGTCAAAAGCAGAAACCGTCGCGCTCTTCTTTGCAATTTTCCCACGGCTTCCAGACTTAATTTCAACCAAAGAAAGAGGTGAGAAACTCCTGTCTGGTGCTACAGTTTGTCCCATTACAGCCGCAATCTTAGTAATAACAGAATCATTAATCATGTCAAGAGGCTCTTTTGTTTGCGCCGTTTCTCCGAAAATTATGCGGGTTCTTGCGATCAAAATAATAAAATCTATGGCTTTATCAAATAAAGATATGCAAGAAGTGAAAAACAACGACAGATTAATTGTCAAAACCTTTGGAGAAGGAACTGTTTTTTTATGGCTTTCCATGAGAAAAACTCTCCCTTGCGACCTAGTTGTTTTCCCAAAAGTTTTTGCCATTGATGGCTGGGAGCCGAATCTATCTGCCGATATTGACGATACTCCCATGTTTATTTCCGCCTTTCTCATATAATATATCGAAAAAACAAAATAAAAATTGCAAACAAAAAACCCGCAAAAGCAAAAAAACATTCTCAGGCCTCTGCGGGCTTTTTAATATCTTTTAAACAACAAAGGTTATTTATACCATATAAGGATAAAAAATCAAGCGGAGATTTTGGACTCGAAATTTCCGGGTTCGAATGCTATAATAACCCGTATTAAATTTCCGGGAGGAACAAGAATGAAAAAAATCCTTGTCCTGATTTTTGTCTTATCGCTACCAATCTCCACAATAGCTCTTAATCTGAACGAAAGCATTAAAGTCGCGACAGAAAACAATCCTTCTGTAATTGCGGCAAAAAAAAGCCTTGACGGAGCTAACTCTCAAGTATTCCAAGCCACAGGCGCCTATTTCCCTACTGTGCAAATCGACGCTTCAGCCGGAACTATTTATTCAAAACCTTACCAGGTAGAATTTACAACCACAGTTGGCACGGTTTCGTCAACACAGAGGTTTACTACCGGAGTCGACCCCAATCTGCCAACTAGAAATCTGGACTTTAAACTGGTTCAGCCGGTATTTACAGGGGGCAAACTATCCTCCAGCTTGAGTATTGCAAAGAAAAATTACGACATGGCTCTTGAAACTTTAAAAGAGACAATATTGTCCGTAAAATTTGATACTACAAAAGCATATTATGCCGTGATAAAAGCCGAAAAACTTGTCGAACTATCCAGCCAATCCTACGCAAGAGCCCAAAATCTTTTAGAAAAAACAAATACCATGTTTTCATCAGGGACATCAACCAAGGCAGATGTATTGCGCGCGGAAGTCCAATTAATAAACGCAGAAATAAATATTACAAAATCCAAGAACGACCTGATAATTGCCCGCAATACCCTAAACAACGCGTTGGGATATTCTTTCGACGACAAGCTGAAAGTTGAATATTCAGATTTTTCCTGTACTGTAGAATTGCTTCCCCCTTATGAAGGCATACTAAAAACAGCTTACGAAAACCGTTCGGACTGGAAAAAATTCAAACTGACAAAAGAATCAGCGGAAGAAAACCTGAAAGTCAAAAAATCAGATTTATTTCCATCCGTAATGCTTGTTGGAACATACAATACCGCCTATACGCAATATCCCACATACGCGACAGACATAAATTCATGGTCCGCGCTTGCAACCGCATCATGGAATATTTTAGATGTTAAGCTCTACGGCAAAATAAATGAAGCATCAGCAAATTTATCGGTACAAGAGGCAAACGAAACAGCTATAAAAAACAATATCGCGCTTGAAATAAGAAATGCCTATTCAGACTTAAAATCCGCGCAGGAAACAATCGCAAGCGCGACAAAAGCCCTTAGCCTGGCAGAAGAAAATTATAAAGTGGCAAGCATACGATATTCTGCGGGGGTTGGAATGAACCTTGAGGTAATTGACGCAGAAGTCGCCTTAACACAGGCCAGATTAGATGATTTAAACACCCAATTTAGTTTGAAAATCGCCAAGGCAAAATTAAATAAATTAGTCGGCAAAGAAATTATCTAAGGAGGAAAAAATATGTTTAAAGGAAAAAAGCTGTTTATTCTAGTGGGTATTTTAGTTTTGCTGTGCATTGCCTATTTGTTTTTTGTTTCGCGCGGTAAAACAGTTTCTGTTGCAACAGATTTTGCCCGCGTAGGCAAAATAGCTTCTTACATTTCAACTCCCGGAACATTGACTGCCAAAATGGCAGAGCTAGGTTCAAGCATTGGAGGAAGGGTTATAAAATTAAACGTTAAAGAAGGAGACAAAGTTGCATCAGGAAAAATTCTGGCAACATTAGATTCCTATGAGCAAGCCAAGCTCGACTATGAAAGCACTCAGGAACTTTTTGAACAGGGGTTTGCTTCTGAGCAACAGCTTCAAAACGCCCGAACTATTATGGAAAACAAAAGGATTGTAGCTCCAATTGACGGGGTTATTACCCAGGTAAAAGTAAATGTAGGAGAAATTGTCCCGCCGGGCATCCCTGTTATAACCGTAATAAATATGGATGAATTGTGGGTGGAAATTCAAATTGACGAAGCAGATATAGCAAGCGCAAACCTCGGACAAGATGTAAACCTTTATTCGGATGCTTATCTTAACCAAACTTTCGTAGGTAAAATAACATGGATAAATTATAAAGCTGAGCTGAAAAAAACCGGCGGAATAATAAAGCCTGATGAAGAAAATAAAATATTTAGAGCCAAGGTTTCTCTGCCAAAAGAAGCTATGGATAAATTTAAACCCGGAATGACCGTAAACGTAGACATGCTAATCAAAGAAAAAGAAAATGCCTTAATAATTCCGCGTTCCGCGATTGCCCAAAATAAAAGAAGAGAAACAGTCGCATATGTGATAAAAGGCAATAAAGCATTTGAGGCTTTGATTGATGTGGGAATGAAAGATCCAGCCAACGTTGAGATATTAAAAGGATTAAACGAAGGAGACGAAGTGGCAGCATCAAATGTCCTTGAGCTAGAAAATGGAGTAAAAGTAAAGATCCAAAATAATATCAATAATAATGAATGAGAACTCAACCATAAGATTAGAAAGCCTCAAGAAGACTTATAAGCTTGGCGCTGTTGATGTCCCTGCCCTAAGAGAAATCTCTTTTGAAGTTTTTAAGGGTGAATTTGTCTCCATTATGGGTCCTTCAGGCTGCGGCAAATCCACGCTAATGAACATGATAGGCTGTTTAGACAAGCCTTCTTCCGGCAAAATCATCCTGGACAAAATAGATACGGAAAATTTAAATGATAATGAACTTGCCATAGTCAGGAACCGGAAAATCGGGTTTGTTTTCCAAATGTTCAATCTCTTGCCCCGTCTTACTGCTCTTGAAAATATTGAACTTCCAATGATATACGCCGGTAAAAATAAAATCGACAGAGAAAAAGCCTCCAGTCAAATCCTGGAAGCTGTCAATCTTAAGGACAGGGCAACCCATTATCCAAGAGAAATGTCGGGAGGACAAATGCAAAGGGTCGCAATCGCAAGAGCGCTTATAAATCACCCTGCCCTGCTTTTGGCCGATGAGCCGACAGGAAATCTTGACAGCAAAAGCAGCGTCGAAATCCTAAAGATTTTACAAAATTTAAATAATAACGGAATGACAATAATACTTGTCACGCATGAACCGGATATTGCTTCTTACACAAAAAGGAAAATCATCCTAAAAGACGGGAATCTGGTAGAAGACCAAACCCTTGAACAGGTAAAAATACAATGAAAATAATAGAAAACGTAATAATGGCGCTAAAAGCTTTAGGATCAAACAAAGTGAGAACTTTTCTTACAATGCTTGGAGTAATAATCGGTGTCTTTGCCGTCATAGTCCTTGTCAGCATGGGAGAAGGGGCTAAAGCCTATATCCACGCAAGTATATCCAGCTTTGGGGAAGGAACAAATTATCTGGAAGTAAGAGCATGGCAGGAAGGGGAAGGCCCTTTTGGAACACTGAGCATGCTTGATTCAAAGCTCACATATAAAGATGCTATAGCTATAAAAGAAAAATCCAAATATTTAAAATATATAGATCCCCGTATCATAAGAAAAGGAGAAGTAGGTTATGGAAGGATAACACATAAAATTCCTTTTGTTTTTGGTGTTTCACCGGATTATGTTTACGTTTTTACCCATGCTGTAAAAGATGGGAGATTTTTCAGCGAGGCCGATATAGCAGAACAAAAAAAGGTTATGGTTTTAGGTCCAACCGTTGCCCAAAAATTGTTTGGGGGACTTTCTCCCGTTGGAGAAAGAATCAAGCTAAAGGGTTACTTTTTTACCGTAATCGGCGTCTTTACAAAAAAAGGGACGATGGTCGGATTTGATTATGATGACATTGTCGCAATTCCCATAACAGCGGCGGAAGAGCTTTACAATACTGATAGCGTTATAGAAATGGGAATGTCCGCAATAAAAGAAGATGATATAGAAAAATTAAAGGCGGAAGTTGAAAATATTCTTCTCATAAGGCACGGTAAAAAGGATTTTAGAGTTGACACCCAGGAAGAATCGCTAGACCTTTTAAATGGGATACTTGGCATTTTAACAGGTGTTGTGGGAGGCATAGCGGCAATATCCCTTTTAGTTGGAAGTATCGGCATTATGAATATAATGCTTGTGTCTGTAACAGAACGGACAAGGGAAATAGGCATCAGGAAAGCAATAGGAGCAAAAAGGAATGATATTTTTACGCAATTTGTTGTTGAAGCTACGGTTATAAGTTTTATAGGCGGGACAATAGGCATTGTGCTTGGAATAATAGCCTCTCTTACAATAATGTATTTTTTAAATCTTCCTCTTACCGTTTCGGTCTGGTCGGTATTTCTTGCTTGCACAGTCTCCGTAATAATCGGCATTTTTTCGGGAGTTTATCCCGCCATAAGAGCCGGAAATCTTAATCCTGTAGAAGCCTTAAGATACGAATGAAAAGATTTACAACTCTCGATTGATGTCAGCCAAATCAATCAATTGTTTATATAACTCTGTTGCCTGCGCCTCTGTTTTTATTGAAACTGATATTTCTCCAAAAAAATCATCCAACATTGATCTATGCTTTCTTATAAAAGGGAGCCAGAACATATTTATCTTTTCAAAGCTAAAAGCCCCATGCAATAACACTTTAGAATGAAGAGGTTTTCTTCTTAATTCATGTCTTAAGCTGTCAGGATATAACACAGCTTTCCTTAAAAAATCTTGTTGTGCTTCCGTACACAATAAATAAACATCAGAAAACAGCTTCTTATCCATTAACTCCAAAAGAGGAAATTCAAAAACAATGTTGTAATCCAAAGAGATTGGATCCCTTTTCCCGTTTAAAAAAATATTTATAAGCTTACCCCCTCCCCGCCCGCCAAGCTCCCCTCCACCATGAAACCTTATCATCTGGTCAAAATTCGCCTTTTCTAAATAAGGCCTTATCGGCACAAGATAGTCCGTTTCTCCCTCTAGACGCACGCCAATATAGTCAGTTATAACTCGTTTGCCATTTCGACCAACCGTATAACCATCTAACGTCGGGATAATTTCAACTGAACTGTTAATATCCTTATGCCGATATAACAGCCCTTCTATTTCTATCCCTTTTGGGCTTATCTTGATCTCATGCATTATTCCATCTTTTTTGGCAACCCATTTTTCTTTTTCCTCACTATAACAAACCACATAGCCATGTTCCTGCCTCAACCACAAAACAAGCTCAGTAAAAAACTTTAAAGAGCTCGGCCTTGAATACGCGATAACCTTGTATTCTCTGGGATGTCGTAAAGTAGCAATGGCAGCTTGATTTCTAACCCATTCTCCTACACTATTTTCAACGGAATCTTTTAATCCATTGTAATCGGGATGGACGACAACAGAAATACACGATTTTAAATTGCCGTCAAACATAGAATAGCAAAAGGTCTTTTGATTGGTCATGGCGTCATAAGTATGGGGAATAAAGCCATTTTCTCCGACATTATAAGGAACTCCCCAAATGGCAGCAACAATTTCTCCTGTTTCCAAATCCCTAGCAACTAAAATAGTATCATTCGCGTTTTTTAACATCAAAGACATCTGCTGATCGTTAACAAGAAGGCTTTTTTCTAATTGATCTATAACAAGCCTATCAACCTTTCCCTCTTCTGGGATTCCAAGTTTCCATGTCAATTTCCAAAGAGAGGTTAATCTTTTGACCATCTCTTTGCTGGGGTTAATAAGGTTATATATTTCAAGGGTTTTTGCTTCTCCGGTTTTGGAAGTAAATTTTTCTGCTCCCCAAAAAACTCCAATATCTTTTTCTCCTTGTAAACCTCCGGATAGGCGATTAACTCTGTTCCCATAACTGACAGCCTCGGCAATTCTAATTATACTAGATAAAACGGGCGAAGGAGGGATATGGCTTTGTACCAGTAATTGTGTCATGACTTTCCCCTTTCTTGCTGGAATGTTTTTTTAGTATCAACAATAATTTAAAGAAATTTCAATCTTTCTGATGGGTTCCTTGGCAAAACCAAGCAGGGAGTTAGCTATTGATGCAATCAGAGTATTTTGTCGTGATTGGGCAAATAGCATCATAGCCCTGATTCCTTAGTAAGAAAAAAATGGCTCTTTCACAAAAGCCCGCTGTGATTCTGGCGGGCTTTTTGACTTTTGGTTAGAACAAATAAATCATCTATCAATCGCAAATTTCAGCATATTCTTTATGTATGGCGTTTTTTCTTCCACTTTAAAATGCGCCCCATGTTGCTTTAATTTCTCGGCATCATAAAAGAAGCATTTATCGTAAAAAACAACAGCTAGCACAGGCTTCCATGATAACTCTTTTGCCCAGAATTTCATTTCATTTATTTCCTTTGCTTTAATATAAAAAGGAAATTTTCCTTTCTTAACTTGAATCCCTATCTTTTGCGTTGTAATTATTCCAAGCAGATCAAAGGCTCCTCGACTTGCTTGAGACTGATAAATCAGTTGAAACCCTATTTCCGAAAGAACTTTTGCAACCAATTTTTCAGCTTCATTCCCCAATACAGTTGTAGGAATTGTTTGGCTTAAATCAGATCTGTTTTTAAGCCACAAACCTAACGCTTGATCTTTTATTTTATAAATATCAGAAGTTTGTTCTATTAGATCAGGAACTCGCTTTAACCATGTTTTTAAAGCTCCTGTTGTTATTCCCAATTCTTTAGCTTTTTGAGTCAATGTTCCTTCTTGTTTTGCAATAGCGATCAGGCTGTTTTCTAAAGAAGCTGAATTTCCTATATATTTTCCAAGCATATCTTCAAAATAAAGATAAAGCCTTCCAGACCTATTAAAAAGAATTTCCTGCACAGTAATTTTTAGAGCATCTTCATCGATAAGATCATTCCTGCAAAGCTCTTCTCCTACTATCTGAAGATAAAATGGGTTTGTTCCGAATATATCTATAATCTTCAAAATTAAATCACTAGGAATCTCTTTCTTTATTTTTGATGAAACGATTTTGAGCATTTTTTTTGCTTCATTTTCAGGAAAACATCTTATTTCAATAATCTTAAAGTGCTGAAAAAATGGAGAGTTTTTACGAGTTAAGATCGTTTTCATTAAGGTAATTTTAGAGCCTGCAACAAAATAATTAACTCTTTTGTGCGCCTGCCATTTTGTGCGCAAAAAAGAATACATATTCCCAATATTATTTTTTACATCTTTAAACTTATTTAAGTTTTCAATCTCCTGGAATTCATCGATTACTACAAAAAAATAAGTTTTCAATTCAATGGCAAGCTTCTCGGGCAAGTCTATTATGCTTGATATAACGCTTGAATTATATCTCCCTTCAGAAATACTTATCAGAGCATCAATCCCAGGTTCCAAAGCTTTGATTTTTAAATTCTTTATATCAACCAATGCTTTTAATGTTTTTTCTTTGTTTAAAAGAGCTGCTTCAATAGATAGCGGAATTTCTAGGTTAATAAGAACAGCATCAATTACTTTGACAAGATAAGACTGAAAAAATTCCAATGAAAGATTTTCTTTTTCCCAGCAATCAATTTTAACAGTGAGGACTCTGCCCGAGGCTTCTTCCAAGAACTTTTGCAAAAGGCTTGTTTTGCCGACTTTCCTGTGGCCTAAAAGGGCAATATAAGTTGTAGCTCCCTTTTCAATCCTTGGAATAGCGGAAAGAAGTTCTTCAAGCTCTTTGTCTCTGTCAAAGAAATATTTCCCGGTAACAGGCTTTGAAGATTCAAAAAACATAATTCTCCTCCCATGCTATCAACTTTGACAACTATCAATACTGATAGCATTGTACGCTATACAAAAAACCATGTCAAGAGAAAATCATCTGAAATTTCTGCAGGGGGGGGGGGCGATATATACCTAAGGAGAGTGATTTGTGTGAAAAGAATACCGGCAACAGCAAGGGCAGGACAATCAATTTTTAGGATGAGTTATAACGAATTTATTAACGGGAATCATCTTGCCCATCTAACCCCCGCTGTGAAATTGAGTGTTCTTCTTAATACGGTTAGGCTTCATACTGACAAAGATTTCAAACTCTCTGTACTTGCACAATTGCTAAGATCGGATGATAAAGGCTTCTTTCAAATATTGAAAACAGATTCTTCAATAAAAACCGCTATTATTGGGCTAATCCGCAATCTTCATCCCTGGATGTTGACTCGCCTTTTGGAAGGCATGGAAAAAGCAGATGGCGTAAAACTATGTTTAGGAATTGTGGAAGAAGCACTAGTCGACGATAACATCCTCGCAGAAGCTGTGGAGTTCCTTGGCAAGAATGTCCCCCCAAACAAGGAGTTAGCTGTTGCCATAATCGTGGCATTTTCGAGATTCTCGAGACACATGTCGGGAGCTGTTGCAGAAGGCCTCATAGCCCTGATCCCTGAGCAAGATAAAGAATAATAAGACCGTCAGATTCTGGCGGGCTTATTGGTTGGAATAAGCTATTTTACAATCGCACGATAATTTTTTAAATAGAAAATGACTTCTTTCCTTAAATGTTGTCTAATCCAAGTTTTTTCTTTTTCACTGATAAGCTCTCCAAGCCCATGAAGTATCCTATTATCTTTAATAGATTCGACTAAATTTATGCAAGCCGTTAAATGCTTTGAAAATTTATTTTTTACCATGAGCTCGACAAGTTCCCTATCGATATCCCAATTATTCTTGGCAAAATAGTAAATATCATAAACATCTCTCATGGCAGTCTCCGTTCGAAGCGCTAAAGCCGATAGTTTCCCTGAAAAGAGATACTCTTTTTTGCCTGCAAGCATTGGAATTCCAAGATATTTTTTTAATTCGTAATAGTTCTTAATATCTGAAATGAATGTTCGCGTAGAAATTTCTATTTTAATATTATGATCTTCGTCGCCGTATGAAAGCAAAATAAATATGGTAAATCGTTTCACCTTACTGTCCTTAATTTCCCCATATTTGCGAAGTATGGCAATTATTTTTTCAAGAACAGCTTCCTGCTCATCTGCGGAAAGATTTGAAAGCAGGTCGAAATCAAGACCAACCGAAAATCTTGGCAAATCATAAAAAAAATAGGCACAGGTTCCGCCTTTAAATCCTAAGAGCGGAGATATTGTGGTATCAGTATAAATATCTCGAAGAATTTGACCCATTATCAATTGATGTTTTTCTCTATTTAACATAATTTTTATGATATTTAACCAATCGCTCCGTCATTTGTTTGTTTTTATACATTGGAACCATCTCAAAACATTTTTCCCAATTTAAAGAAGAAAGATTATCAAAATAATATTCTGGGAACAAATAAATCATATCCAAAAAAGCGCGTTCAAGTCCAGCAATATTATAATTATCTTTAAATATTATGCCAACGGGGTTAAATAAAAGTTCATCCTTTAGCCTTCTAAATGTAATAATATGCCCATCTATTTTCATGGTTTTTGGCCATTTACCGGCAACAAAAATAGTATCATAATGCTGAAAAATAATGCCGGAATCTCGAAGGGCGGTTTCAAAGCTGATATAAGACGGCAGATAAAGGCTAGTTGCCAATTCTCTTGGCGCATAGTTTTTGTCTTTAGCAAAAACACCTCGAGTCAAACGAATTAGAGCTTTTCGATTGACATAATAAGCTATTTTGGCTTTAAGTTTCGTTTGGCTTATTTCTCCCCAAATTAAAGCAATATCCTTACTTGTTAAGACTGTCTTTTGAGTTTGATATAACTTAGCAATCAAATTATCCATAATGTTTGATGGAAGTTCTATTTTCTCACACTTCCATTGTATATTGTCGTTAAATATTCGTCAAGCACAAAATTTCAAAAATCACCTGAAATTTTCGTGGGGGGGGGCGATAATAGAGTAAGAGGTGTTTGATATGGTTATTGATAGAATCGGTGGAGGGACAAAGATTGTTAAGGAGTTTTCAAAAGTTAAAGTTTTAAAGTTTAAAGGATGCGCGGGTTATTACGCAGCTGAAACATTAAGGAGCTCTTTTTTAGCAGACGATTTTCGTAGGCAAGAAAAGGGTCATTTATCCCTTAACGCTTTAGGGCTTAAGTTTGTTGAAGGGACTGGCAAAAGGATTTTCATTTCCAGAGTTTTTTATCCTGACCGTTATTCTTTTGATTCGGAGATGGGGTATGGAAAGACAAAGACATCAAGTGTTGTTCAGGATCTTGGGAAAATTGGACTTGAACCTTTACGCAGAGGTGAAGATGAAGACTATGCTGGAGTTGAACAGAGAATATATGAAACACCTTATGGAGTAAGAAAAACCGATCCTCATCTTCTTCATTTGTTTGCAAGGCAAAATGGAGTTTATAAGCAGAACGATATTGACTCATACCCATCATCAGACGCATTAAGGAATGCTAGAGATAATATAATAAATTTAATGCCTATTTCGTTGCAATATGGGGAAGTGCTTTTGGATAACATAAATTCATTTCTTGCACTGTCTAAAAGCTTTGTTGAAAATTTTGATAAAGAGGGACTTTCCACCTTAACGCTTGAGGTTTTTTTAAAAAAAATAGATTATACATTAACCTTTAGTATTGAGGCTCCGCATGAGGCTGATCGTATCTCGGTTCTTACCCCTCGTTGGCATTTGGCAATTCAAAAGGGACAATCTAAGGAGGGGGTTCCTGTCAGCTTAACTGGAAATATAGATGACTAAATATCAAGATAATTAAAACAGACTTGCGACAGTATAAGGAATTTTTCAAAACTTGACAAAGACCCAACCCTAACAAGATCTCTTGGATCTCTGTCTATATATGTTTTTATATAAGGCAAAAGTTGCGGAGCATATTGTATTTTATCAATGATAATAGGTGGAGGGTATTTTTCCAAAAACAAAGACGGATCGCTTTTGGCCAGAGAGCGAAACTCGAATTCATCAAGAGAGACATATGCATGGCTTTGTTTTTCACTAAGGTGTTCAAATAGAGTAGTTTTTCCGACCTGTCTTGGTTCTGTTAATAATATGATAGGAAAATTTTTTGAAAGTTTTAACACAATCTCTTCTGCCACACGCCTTCTATACATATGACTATTTTATAGTACTACTGCAAATTAGCCAAGAATCAAAATCACCTGAAATTTTCTTGGGGGGGGCGATAACTAAGAGTAATGTCTAATTTCCAATGTCAAATTGGGAATGGGATGAAATAAAAAAAATAGGAGGAATAATTATGTCAATATCAGGTGTAGGTTCAATAGGAAGCGGTAGTCAGGCTGTGATAACATTTCAAAAAAAGAAGAAAAGATAAATACCGAAAGGGATACCATTGGAGGGCGAGATGATTAACTTGGTATAATTGTCTTAATATGACCTTTTGCGCCATACTCCAAAATCTTTTTATCAAAAGTCAATAAGGTTCCATTTAATGCTCTTGCAGTTGCGACAATCAATCGATCGGCAGGATCTCCGTGAAAATTTTCTGGCAGACAAGCGCTTTCATAGGCAACTTCAGGGGTAATTGGATAAACAGTTAAACCCGGAGCCGAAACAGCATCAGTAAGCCACTCTAAAGTGTTTTTCGATAATACTATACGATTTTTTGCTACAAGCATCGAAACTTCCCAAAGAGAAATTGCCGGAATTTTTACATTATATTCTTTTACAGCTTTATTTATATAAGGCAAAAACCCACACTCTTTTATCTTTTCATCGCCAATTAAGAGCCAAATCCATATATGAGTATCTAATACTACAATATTTTCATTCATCTTTTTCAGCATCCCATTTTGTGTCTATTGGAGCTATTATATCCCCTTTTATTTTTGCCAAATCTTTCATAAATCCAAAAATAGACTTTTTGGGTTCAGCTTGTGCCGACACCAACCTAGCCACTGGCTTACCGTGCTTTGTAATTATTATCTCTTCATGATAATCATGAACCTTATCCATCAATTCCAAACATTTTGCCTTAAAATCAGAAGCTTTCATATACATTTTTAGCACCTCAACTCATAGTCATATTGTATAGGTCATATTATCATGTGCTTTATTTTGTGTCAAGAATCTCCCCCGCCCTATACGAACTCCTAACAAATGGGCCTGCAAAAACTTTCAGCCCTAATTTTTCTCCTTCTATTTTATATTGCTCAAAAACGAGAGGATCAACATATCTGTGAGGTTGTGGATGTCTTTTTGATGGTGCAAGATATTGACCAATTGTTATAATGTCGCAATTAGCGGACTTTAAATCTTTCAATAATTCAATAATTTCTTCATCGCTTTCCCCCAGCCCAACCATAAATCCTGACTTAGCATATATTTTAGAATTCAGCTTCTTTACCGTTTTTAAAAGCTCCAGCGATCTTTCATAAATAGCTTGAGGCCTGATTGTTTTGTATAGTCTTTGAATCGTTTCAACATTGTGATTAATAACTACAGGGTTTGAATCTATAATTTTTTGTAATTGATTCCAATTTCCGCATAAATCAGGAATCAAAACTTCAACAGGAAGTGGCTTTAAAATTTCAATAACTTTTGCAAATTGTTCTGCCCCATAATCCCTTAGATCATCTCGAGTTACAGATGTTACAACTACATATTTTAGCCCTAATTTTTTCACAGCCTCTACTATTTTTTGAGGTTCAAAAGGATCGGGAGACAAAATAGCCCCTTTCTTAACTCCGCAAAAAACGCAATTTCTGGTGCAAACATCTCCCAGTATCATAAAGGTTAATGTGTTGCGCGAAAAACACTCGCCTAAGTTTGGGCATTTAGCGGATTCACAAACAGTATGGATTGAGCCGTCAGATAAGCACTCTCTTATTTTTGACTGATTAATCCTCTTGGGAATCCTTTTAATTAAAAAAGAGGGAAGTTTTGACAAGTTTAAATAACCTGCTTAATACAAATAATTATACAGCCTTAATCCTTTTCTCGAGTTCTTCAATATTGCGAGCATGATTCATTGCCTCTTCCAAAGTTATAGCTCCAGAAGAATAAAGATTTTTTAATGCGGTATCCATTCCAATCATTCCCGTTTTTGCGCTCGTTTCAATAACAGAATAAATGTCCTGTGTAGTAGCTTTTCTTATAATGTTTCTCACTGCCGATGTCGCGATCAATATTTCAATTGAAGGAACAACCCCCGAATTATCTTTTTTAGGCAAAAGCTGCTGAGCCACAACCCCCTGCAAAACCAAAGAAAGCTGCAATCTGACTTGAGACTGTTGATGAGGAGGAAAAACATCTATGATTCGGTCAATAGTTTGTGCTGCATCAGGAGTATGCAAGGTAGATATAACCAAATGCCCTGTTTCAGCAGCAGTAAGCGCCGCCTGGATTGTTTCCAAATCTCTCATTTCACCAATCAATATTACATCGGGATCCTGTCGCAAAACTACCCGTAATGCGTTAGCAAAAGATTTTGTATCTATTCCAACTTCACGCTGTTCAATAAGTGCTTTTTTGTTTGTGTGAATATATTCTATCGGATCTTCAACCGTTATAATATGGCAAGCTCTATTATTGTTGATTATATCTATCATACTTGCCTGAGTAGTACTTTTTCCCGAACCGGTAGGGCCGGTAATTAGTATCAACCCTCTTGGAAATTTGCAAAATTCGGAAACAGCCGCAGGAACTCCCAGCTCGGAAAGTGAAGGGATTTTCATGGAAATTCGACGTACGGAACAGGCTATGTTTCCCCTCTCATAATGCATGTTTACACGAAAACGAGCCTCGCCTGTTTGATAGGCAAAATCCAATTCCATATCTTCTTCAAACCTAGCCTGCTGCTCTTTGTTAAGCATGGGATATGTTATATCCTTTATGCTTTGAAAAGTTAAAACAGGCTTGTCAGTACGAACTAAACTCATATGAACCCGCAAAATCGGAGGGCTATCAACAGCTAACAAAAGATCCGAAGAGTCTTTTTTTGCCATCAAACACAATAGTTCTTTAATTTCCAAGTTTGACTCTGCCATACAGGTAATATATAATTTCAAGTAGTGCTTGTCAATATAATTATAATTTTTATTTCAGGACTTATTGTAGGCAGTTTTTTAAATGTTTGCATATACCGCTTGCCAAGAGGGAAAAACATTGTTTGGCCGCCATCTCATTGCCCTAACTGCGATATAAAAATAAAACTTTACGAAAATATTCCTGTTTTCAGCTATTTTTTTCTCAAGGGAAAATGTAGCAATTGCGCTGAAAAAATTTCCGTCAGATATCCTGGGGTAGAATTGCTGACAGGATTACTGTTTGTTTTGATTCCCGCTATTTCAGGCTTTTGGCTCTGGGATCTGAGGTTTTACTTTTCCGCGATTTTTATCTCTTTTTTGATAATCAATTTTTTTTCAGATATTGAAACTGAACTTATTCCTGATTCTCCGGTGTACATAATTATTTTCCTCGGACTTTTTTATGGTTTTATAAAAGGAGATATGTTCTCTTCTTTTATAGGCGCCATTTTGGGTTTTTGCCTTCTACATACTATAAGCTTTTTAGGAAAATTCTTTTACAAAAAAGATGTCCTGGGAGACGGAGATATAAAACTGGCAGCTGCTTTTGGCTCCTTTCTAGGCTGGCAAGGGCTGCTTCCGGCGCTTATGCTTGGATACATCATTGGAGGGGCAGTTTCAATTATATTAATACTAACAAAAACAAAAAAATTGAAAGATTATATTCCTTTTGCTCCTGCCTTAACACTGGGGACGCTTATCACTTTGTTTTACGGTTCATATATAATCAATTTTTATGTTGCTAACTTTTTGTGAAATTGATAAAATCAAGTAGTAGCAAAAAATGAAGGTCAATTTATGGATAGTGTTGCTGGTTTTACTTTTGTCCTATCTCCTTCTCCTTGTGAGAGAAGATTTGATACAAAACAAAATGCTTAAAAATAATAAGCAGTGGGCAGAATCCAAGATAGATAATTTATCATGGAAAAATACAGAGCTGAATAACAGCCTAAATAAAATTAAAACAGCTAAAACTATAGAAAAACTGGCCAGGGAAAGATTAAATTTTACAAAAAAAGGAGAGATTGCTTTTAAAATATGCCAATAGAAATAGGAAGTGAAGTTGAAGGAAAAGTTACAGGGATAACAAAATATGGAGCGTTTGTTGAATTAGGGCCTGGGTGTGTCGGGTTGGTACATATAAGCCAAATTTCGGACACCTATGTTTCCAATATAAATGAACACATCAAAATAGGAGATGTTGTAAAAGTAAAGGTAATGGGACTTGTTAAAGAAGGAAAATATGACCTTTCCATAAAAATGGTAGGAAAAGAGGTTCATGCCAGAAAATATTTTAAAAGTGACAAAGACAGGAAAGAAAAACCTCCTCCAGGATCATTCGAAGACAAAATAACAAAATTCCTCAAAGATAGCGAAGAACGCCTTTTAGATGTAAAACGTAATATAGAAAATAAGCAAGGGACTGTAAAAAAATTCAGATAGGCTTTTGCCTTTCATTATGCCGCGATGGTGGAATTGGTAGACACGAGGGACTTAAAATCCCTTGGTTTGAATAGAGCCATGCCGGTTCGATTCCGGCTCGCGGCAAACTTGATAACCCGTAAAATTAAATCTTTGTTTCCAATATATATGGCTGGATTCCAAGCATTTGCGCAGTTTTTAATAGATCCCCATCATTTTTTTCTATTAGCTGTTTTATAAACCTTTTTTCAAAATCGGTAAAAACTTCTTCAAAGGGCAATGCAATTACATCAGCAGAAGAAATCAAAAGGTGAAGAGGAAGATCATCAATATTAATAACGGGATTTTCTCCAACAAGCACAAGCTTGTCGATAGTAACGCTTAATTCCTCCACATTTCCGGGCCAAGAATAAGACATAAAAAGATCTTTTGCCTCTTTTGATATCTCTTTAACAATTCCTCCATGCAAAGCTTTGGATTTATTAAAAAAATAATCAATAATTTCCGAAATCCCGGCAGCTCTTTCCCTTAATGAAGGGATATTAATCATCTGCAATAGTTTGCTTTTTAATCCATTTTCAAAGGTAATCTCTTTTTCAGAAGTACCCCCTATCAGTCTGGCAGTAACTTCAACAAGTTTATTCTGCAATCTTTTCGGCAAAAGGTCGATATTATCAATAAATATTGTCCCAGCCTCTTCTACGAGCCCTGGCTCTCTTCTAATATCAGCTACCGTCTCTCCTCCAACCTGGCCAAACAATTTGCTTTCAATAAAACCGGCAGATTTTCCGTTGACATTAAAAACCATAAAAGGCTTTACCTCTTTTGATTGCTGATGAATAAATCGTGCCAGCCATTCTTTTTCAACACCAGGTTCTCCAGTTATCAAAACCCAATCGTTTGAAGCTGCGATTTTTTCTACTTTACCCATACCTCTTATAAAGGGGGAAGGGCACTCACTTCTTATCCCGCCAAAAACAGACAACATGCCTTTACGAATAATAAGTTTTTCAGTCAAATCCAATAAAAAATTAACATCAAAAGGTTTAACTACATAATTGAAGGCGCCCAGCTTTACGGCTTCAGAAGCCCGCTGAACATCATTTACAGCAGTTACCATAACAACTTGAGTCTGCGGAGATATTTCTTTTAAACGTTTGAGTGTTTCTATGCCGTCCATTCCCGGCATGCGGATATCAAGGTAAGCAACATCAACTGAGTGATCTACTATCTGCTTTACAGCTCCTTCTCCAGAAGCTGCCTGAACAAGGTTATATCTGCCCGTAAAGATAAGCTTAAAGGACTCTCTTATAGAAGTCTCATCATCAACAACCAGAACTGTTGAGGTAGTGTTATTCATTTGTTATTTCGCGAACCGATCAATAATAAGCAATGCCTGCTTTCTTAAAGTATTATCAGACATGATGCCGCTTACAATAGTTTTTATCATAGCATCAACACCTTTTGCTTTAACAAAAGAAGGTGTAAATTCCGCAGCCAAAGCCATGCGCACTATTTTTGTAACGGCGTCATCAACTGTATCTGCTTTTTTAATCTCATTTTTGAGCCCGGCCTCAAAAAGCTCTATTTTTTTTATCTCTTTTTCTTCAAGTTCTTTCTCTTTTGACAAAAACGGCAAAATCTCTCTCTTGGAACTCCATCTATGCTCCTGTAAATCCATTTCCATAGTAACCCACCTCCATTTTTCAAAATTAAGCCATTATCCTTTAAATAATATGCTTAATGGCTTATCATTAATAATGATAGCAATTTTCCTGCCAATAGAAAAACTGCTTATTTAATAAAGCGAGGTTATTTTAGCACAGCTATCTGTGCGAAACAAGCAACAGAAACAATGCATAAACATTTGTGCCTTTTTGGCATCAGATTAATAAGGCGGAAGAAAAATTTTTGATCCTTAAATTTTTCTCCATATTTAAAAAATATACGTCTTTTGGAATCATTCCGACGATTTCCGATTCCAATATGTCAACATTATACTCATAAGCCCATTTTTCAACCCATTCAAAAACTCTCTTTAAAGATGTCTCTGCGTGATCCACCAAATTAATTGACACCTGTACAATGCCCTGGCTTTTAAGTTCTAAACCCAAAGCCCGTACCCCCTTAAGCCCTCCGTGTTTTTCCCTAATATTTTTCGCAATTGATTGCGCAATAGACAAATCTTTCGTATTTAAATTAACATTAAAAGCAATCAAAAAATTACGTGCTCCTATAGCCACGGCTCCCGCGTCAATATGGAGACCGATTCCCTCATCAGGAGTCCGTTCCTTTTGACTAATCTCTCTTTTCAATACCTCATAACCCCCTTTTCTAACATATGGGAGGTCGTGGCGCTCTTTTTGTTTAGCCGCAAACCCATAATAGTAAACGGGTAGTTTTAATCCTTTCCACAATCTTTTTCCCAAAGAATGGGAAACTTTAACAGCTGTCTCCATTGTTGTATCTTTATAAGGAACAAAAGGGATAACATCCACAACGCCTATGTAAGGGTGAACTCCGTCATGTTCATGAATATCCAAAAGTTGCATTGCTCGTTCTGTCATATCATATGCAGCCTGCTCAACAGCTTGGGGTTCACCAAAAAAAGTTATCACAGAACGATTGTGGTCTGGGTCAATGTGAAGGTTTCTGATATCAACATTTTTCATGACAGAAATAATCTGCTTTACAAGCTCATCATCCCGCCCTTCCGAAATATTTGGGACACATTCAAGCAGCATTTTATTTCTCCGGCAATGAAACAGCTTTTAAGACGTTTTCCAAGTCGATCCCTTCAAGTGTCTCTTTTTCTATTAATGCTTTGGCAATAATATCGATGTTTGATCGATTATGAGACAAAATTTCCTTCGCTTTTTCATAACAATCGTTTATTATAAATTCAACTTCATGGTCAATTTCATCCGCTGTTTTTTCGCCGTAATCCTTCATTTCTGCAATATCGCGCCCTAAAAATATTTGGCGATCCTTTCTTCCAAATGTCCTGGGGCCTAACTTGCTCATCCCAAACTCACAAATCATCTTCTTGGTAAGCTCGGTAGCTCTTTCTAAGTCGTTATGAGCTCCCGAGGTTGCCATATTAAACACAAGTTCTTCCGCAACACGACCTCCCAACAAAACCATAATCTGCTCAAGCACCTGATCTTTTGAAATTAAATATTTATCCTCCAAAGGAAGTGCAAGAGTATATCCAAGCGCCATTCCCCTTGGTAAAATAGATATCTTATGGACAGGATCGGCATTTGGCAAAACTTTTGACAACATGGCATGCCCCACTTCATGGTAAGCTATTATATTTTTTTCCTTATCGGAAATCGCACGGCTCTTTTTTTCCGGTCCGGCCATGACACGATCGATAGCCTCTTCAACTTCTGTCATTGTAATTTCTGTTTTGCCTGATCTTGCCGCAAGAATAGCTGATTCATTTAAGACATTTTCAAGATCCGCACCCGTAAATCCGGGAGTCCTGCGCGCAACAATATTCAAATCGACATTTTTCGCAAAAGGCTTTCCTTTGGCATGTATAATCAATATGGCTTCCCGTCCTTTGAGATCCGGTTTATCCAGCATAACCTGGCGGTCAAAACGCCCCGGGCGCAACAACGCGGGGTCTAAAATATCCGGACGGTTTGTCGCTGCAATTATGATGATATTTGTTTTCGGATCAAACCCGTCCATTTCAACCAAAAGCTGGTTTAAGGTTTGCTCCCTTTCATCATGTCCTCCGCCAAGCCCGGCGCCTCTATGCCTTCCGACAGCATCAATTTCATCCATAAATATTATAGATGGGGTTTGTTTTTTTGCCTGTTTAAAAACTCCTCTAACACGGGAAGCTCCGACACCAACAAACATTTCAACAAAATCGGATCCTGAAATGGTAAGGAAGGGAACACCTGCTTCCCCTGCGATTGCACGCGCCAGAAGGGTTTTTCCTGTTCCCGGAGCACCAACAAGCAACAGTCCTTTTGGCATCTTAGCTCCAAGCTTCTGATATTTATCGGGATTTTTAAGAAAATCGACAATTTCTTTTAATTCTTCTTTTGCTTCATCAACACCGGCGACATCCGCAAAAGTCACATTAGACTTGCCTTCAAGCGCTCTCGCTGGGGATCTGCCAAACGACATGGCTTGATTGTTTGCGGATTGAGCCTGCCGCAAAAGAAGCCACCATAAAAACGCAAAGAATAAAAGAGGAAGAAGAATCTGGGCAAATAAGCCGACTACCCAATTATTTTCCATCGGAGGCTCAACTTTTATATCGACATTTTTTTCCCTAAGATTAGTTACCAAATTAGGATAGTTAATAGCTCGGGTTTTAAATTCTTTCTTATTGCTGAGTTTTCCGAAAATATCTTCACCCGAGATTCTGACGGATTTTATATCTCCTTTATCAAGGCTGTTTAAAAACTGAGAAAATGAAATTTCTTCTGTTTTTTGTGGAGAAGGCAAAAGAGGAGAGATAACCATTAATATAAAAGTGCCTATCAATACCCAAAGCAAGAAGTTCCACCAGTTCCAATTATTTTTTTGATCTTTCATTTTCTTTAATCTCCTTTGAAAGTTCCTTCATTTTTTTATCATCCAACTTAGTCAAATGTATCCCTTTTTTATTGGCGTATCTTTCTATCTTTTTAATTTTATCCCATCTTTTCCATATCTCCAATATTTTTTTGGTTTTAAGTTTTCCAAAAACATGCGGATGGCGGCGGATCATCTTTGTGCGGATAACTTCTACAACATCTTTTATGCCAAAGGTTCCTTTTTCTCTTGCCATTTCCGCGTGCATTACAATATGCAAAAGCTGGTCGCCTAATTCTTCGCAAAGTTTTTTGGGATCACCGCCATCTATTGCCTCAATTGCTTCATTTGTTTCTTCAAGCATATAGGGCTTTAATGTTTCGTGTGTCTGTTTCTTGTCCCAGGGACACTTTTTGCGAAGAATTTCAACCACTTTTATTAAATCATCAAATTCTTTCATTTATTTTAATATTATAGCATTTAATAGGCTTTCCATGAAATTGCTTATAAAAACAAACAAAGAAAGGTTTTTCAAGCTGATCAGCTTCTCAAGCTAACGCTACTTTTATGTGCCAGTTTTTTGGAACTATCTAAACAAATATTTCAATGCAAGTTTTTTGCTTCATGATACGATTAAATTGAAAAATATGATTGATTTTTAGCCAATATATGTATATAATAACCTATGATTATAGCCAAATTTTGGAGAAAACAACATAAAAAGAGATATAGAAAAAAAGCTTATAGAATGGAAAATATCTGACAACAGGTATCCTCTTTTAATAAGGGGAGCAAGACAAGTTGGAAAGAGTTTTTCTATAGAAAATTTTGCCGAGAAAAATTTCAAAAATAAAATTGTCATAAATTTTGAGCTTCAACCGAATTTAAAGGAATGTTTTTCTTCTCTTGAACCATCCGATATAATAAATAAAATCAATTTAATTCTTGGAGCACAAGTAGACGAAAACACTCTTCTGTTCTTGGATGAAATACAGGAATGCCCTCAAGCTATTTCTTCACTTCGATATTTTAAAGAGAAAGCGCCGCATATCCCTGTAATTGGAGCAGGTTCACTGCTTGAATTTGCGTTACAAGAGACTGCATTTAAAATGCCTGTCGGAAGAGTACAAGTTCTTTACTTATACCCTCTATCATTTTCAGAATTTTTAACAGCTTCAGGCACTCAAAACTTAAGGGATTTTCTTTCCGAAATAAAACCTCCTTTTGAATCTTTTGACAATGCAATTCACAATAAACTAATAGAATTATTAAGATTATATCTTGTGTTGGGAGGAATGCCTGCTGTTTTAAAAGAATATTTTTCATCAAAAAATCTTTTAAATTGCCAAAACATACAAACAGCTCTCCTTCAAACCTATAGAAGCGATTTTGGCAAATATGCCAAACTTTCACAACATAAATTTCTCCAAAAAGTTTTTGATTCCGCCCCAAGATTAATAGGTCAAAGGATAAAATATTCGAATATAGATTCCAATGATAAGTCAAGAGATTTGAAAAATGCTCTGGAGCTTTTAATATTGGCAGGTGTTATAACGCCTATATACGCGTCAAGTGCTTCAGGGCTTCCTCTTCCCGCAACAATAAATGAAAGAAAATTTAAATTAAATTTTCTAGATACAGGGCTTATGCAAAATGCTTGCGGACTACAAGCAGAGCTTGGCACTACAAACGATTTTATACAAATAAACTCCGGCGCCGTCGCCGAACAATTTGTAGGTCAGGAATTAAAAGCTTATTCCCCTGCGAACAAAAATTCAGATCTCTTTTTCTGGACAAGAGAAGAAAGAGGAAGTTCAGCAGAAATTGATTTTATTATAAACATTGGAAGCGATATTTTCCCTCTCGAAGTAAAATCTGCAAAAGGAGGGAGACTTAAATCTCTCAAAATGTTTCTGGAAAATAAAAAATCAAAATTTGGAATAAAAGTTTCGCAAGAAAAGCCCTCATTTCATGACAAACTGCTCTCTCTCCCTCTTTATATGATTGAACAAATCACAAGAATCGCATAGGAATGCAAGTTTTTTGCTTCATGATACGACATAATGCATGTAAGAAGGAAAAAATCATGGCAATTGATAATTCTGTAATTAAACATACTTCTCCAAGAGATATAAGAAGAGATATAAGCAGAGATGTCGCCATTTTGCGTGATAATTCTCCGGATAAAGGTTTAGTTCCAAAAGCGCCTGATTCTTTTTATCAGCGGCTTGGTGCTCAAGGCTTGACCCTGCTTGGAGAAATGGTTTTAGCCGTAGAATTATTAAATGGGAAATCGATCTCTGTAAAAGCTGGGCAACTTCCTCAGCTTCTGGCAAGTTTTGGATTAAACCCGCATGAAATAGTGGGCGGAATATATAACCTTCTTAGAAAAACTTTAGCAGGCAAATTTACCCCCGGGCAGGACAATGCCATCCATGTTGATAAAGAACTTTTTTTGTCAATGGCAAAAGATCCGACACTTACAGCCGATATAGCAATCCTTTGCGATAAAGTCGCCAAAAATAAAAGTTGGGCTTGCCTGACTGAACCTTTATCAAAATCTTTACCTCCGGAAGCCCCCGGACTTAGGCACAATCCTGGGATTATTCCGACAGAACAGGTAAAAAGGATACCAACCTCTTTGAAAATATTTGATCCCAAACGTTTTATAGAAATTTGCGGAGAACGATGCGGGATAGCCCCAACGCTTGTTTCTGCTGCTTTTCACGAAAAATCAATTTTGAAAGGAGATGGTTAGCATGAAAAGCCAATTGGAAAGATTAGAGGATGAATTAAAAAGAGTCTGGAGAACTTACAACAAGCAGGGGCCGATTAAGGGGGCACATACGGAAATAGAAATCGAGCCTCGGATTTTTATAGGAGATGAATTAAACTCTCAGATTGCCGAAGTTTTGGCCTCTGTTTATCTTTCAAAGACAACCATTGAAGATGTGGAGGAAGGAAATATTGAAATAATGGAAGAAGCCATTGTTTTAAAAGATAAGGAAACAAAAAAACCGGTCGCGATAATCAGAAACCAAAGAGCCGTTCGCGCATTAAAGAGAAAATTTGAGTAATTATTTTATTCACTCTTAGAGAATAAACAATAAGATGCGCGCTGCTACATGCAAAATAAGGAATAAAGAGCTCTATGCAACATCATTTATTGCGCGATCAAATACTTGGAACCAAAAACCTTGGTCATAATTCTTGTCCAGTTTCTTAAAGCTTGGCAAAGACACTCTAGAAATATAAGCTCCCAATCTTTGCAAAATGTAATCCCTAAAAAGATAATTTAATTTTGCATGAATAACTTTTATTTTATCCTTCTTTTCAATAATTCGTTCGTTTATCGAAGCAGGATTGTCTTTATTAATCAAAACAAACGAAGTCATTCTTTGCAAATCAACAATTAAATCCTTATTAAAATATTCTTTGTAATGTGGAATAAATATATATCGAAATTCCTCAGGCCGGTTTTCAAATATTGATTTAAGCTCCGCCCTTTTGTTGTTTGCAGAATAATATTCGTCAATAGCCTTCTTATTTGCGCTATTTTTTATCTGCTCTATTGTTTCAGTTGAAAAATTTTCGCCAGATTTGATTTTAGCATTACTATCCTTGATTTTATCTTTAATATACCTATCTCTAAGAAATCTATAGATTGTGACAGCCTCAATAAATGACAACCTTTCATATTTCTCGTTATCAATATCACAGCAATTTGTTATGCAAATTAAAAAGCAACTACCTGATTTTCTTGTTGTTTGTACTAAGTCGCCTTGTGATGGGAAAAATGCAGAAAGTTCCATATCAGAGTATTTCTTATCGTAAGTTTGCCATTCTTCAAATCCCGACAAGCTCATTAGGTTCATTAGAAAACAACTTCAAGCGGTTCGCCTTCATTTATGTTGGCGTTTATAATAGAGGAAGATGCTTCTGAATAAATCGAGAAAGACGATGTTCTTGCGATATTACTAAAAAGATATGACAGTATTGCTCCTCTCAATTCATAATTTTGTAAATACTGAAAGCCTAAAGAGTCTTTTGTTACAGAGATTGTTCCTGTTTTTTCATTAATAGTAATCATTTTCTTAAATCTCCTTTCAATTTATCTGATATCGACCAATAAAACACATCGAATATACGTTGATTTAATATTGATAATTGTTCAGGAATAAATTTATTAGTGAGTTCTTTCATGTAATAATCAATATCCAAAATAAACCTTCTATAGCTTTTATCATTTCTGACGCCATTCTGAGTTGCATGCTTTAATATTAAATTCATGTTATTTGAATCTTGGGAAATCATTGTGTGTTGATCAGTACTAAGCGTTGAATCAAAAGGCCCAGAAACTAAATGATGGACAAGATAATCATTAAAATAATCTTTAAATGTCTGAAGCACTCCTTTGTTTTCTTCAAGCTCTAAAATATTTATTTTCCTTAATCCAAGCCTAGTATAAGCAATATTAGTGTAGGTTTTTGTGAATTCGTCAAAAACCATATTAAAGTCAGCTATCATATCCTCAAAATCTTTATACTTAGTAAAAATCAGAGATATAAATCTACTATTTATTTTTATTTGGTTTGTTGTATCAATATTTGCAAAAATATAATTATCAACAGGCACAGGAGAATGCTTTGACTCTTTATTGTTTATTAAATCAGAAAAAAACACACTTATTTCTTCTTCCTTATTTCTAATTGGATATTTATTGGATAAAAGAGGAATTAATTTTTTTACATACGAAGAAATATCAAATAAATCTGAAAAGTCTAAACGCAAGATACAAGTATCTATTGTATGGTTATTAAATGTTTCATGCTTACTTATAGGAATATCTAGCGACATTTAATATATAATACCATAAAAAACAATTCCTTCAACTATAAACAAAGCAAAAATTATTCTCAAGTGGAAATAAGCACCACCGGCAAAGTAGTAGTACATAGCACTAAAAATCCTAACGATCTCCTAATCAGGGTTTTCTTGAATTAACTATCCCATCTTTAGCCTTTTTTATTTCTTGCTGACAAATATACTGCCCAATCTAACAATAATTTCCCTTAATCGATCTTTCCCTTCTACCATAAACCGCTTCTGTCGCCCGTCAACTAATTCAATAATTATAAGCTTTTTGTCTCCGCAAATAGAAATAATTCCAGCTTTTTGAGCCTTTATTTTTAATTCGACAAAATCAAAAAGCTTTAATATCTCTTTTGGAATTTCCCCAAAACGATCTTTTAATTCTTCCTTAAAATCTTTTAATTCTTCCAGGCTTGATAAAAGATTTAGCCTTCGATAAATAGATATCCTTTGCTGTTCATCTTGAATATAAGACTCAGGTATAAGCCCTTCTTTTCCAATATCTATAATTACTTGTCTTGCCGTCGGCGCCTTTATCCCTTTTGCCTCTTTAACTACTTCGTCTAAAAGTTCACAGTAAAGATCAAACCCCACAGAAAGCAGATGGCCATGCTGCTGAGCACCCAAAAGATTCCCCGCTCCCCTTATCTCAAGATCGCGCAATGCCAGCTTATAACCGGAACCAAGGGAGGTGAATTCCTGTATCGCTTTAAGACGAGACATTGCCTCTTCTGTTCTTAAATTCTCCGGATCGTAAAAAAGATAAGCATAAGCCCTAGCAGAAGATCGGCCAACCCTTCCCCTTAACTGATAAAGCTGAGCAAGCCCCAACTTGTCCGCATTGTCAATTAAAATTGTGTTGGCATTTGAAATATCAAGCCCTGATTCAATTATCGAGGTACATAAAAGAACTTCGCTCTTTCTCGTCAAGAATTTTTCCATGACTTTCTCAAGCTCTGTCTCTCTCATCCTCCCATGCGCAATCGAAACAGAAAGGTCAGGGAGTAATCTTTTTAATACGGCAGCTATTCTAGGAATGCTTTCTATTTTGTTGTGCACAAAAAACACCTGACCACCCCTGTCAACCTCACGCAAAATCGCTTCTTTAATAATCATTTCGTTAAAGGGGGTTATATATGTCCTTACAGGAGAGCGGTCAGCAGGTGGAGTTTGGATCAATGTTAAATTTCGAGTTCCCGCGAGCGAGAAATAAAGTGTCCGCGGAATTGGAGTCGCAGTCATTGAAAGGAGATCTATGTTTCTCTTTAATTTTTTAAATTTTTCCTTATGTACTACCCCAAATCTGTGCTCCTCATCAATAACAATCAGCCCAAGGTCTTTAAATCCTACATCTTTTTGCAAAATTCTGTGTGTGCCTATAATAATGTTTACCTCTCCTGTTTTTAGTTGTTCAACAATTTTTTTCTGTTCGCTTTTGCTTTTAAACCTTGACAACATCTCTACTTTCAAAGGAAAAGCCATCAGCCTTTCTTTGAAATAATGATAATGCTGGTCAGCAAGAATGGTTGTAGGCACAAGAACCGCAACCTGCTTGTTTTCCGAAGCAACCTTTACAATGGCTCGAAGAGCTACCTCCGTTTTACCATACCCGACATCTCCGCACAAAAGCCTCTCCATCGGCTTTATTGATTCCAAATCACGCTTCACGTCCTCAATCGCTTTTAATTGATCCTGCGTCTCTTCGTAGGGGAAAGAATCGGAAAGCTCCTTCTGCCATGCGTCATCCTGAGAATAAGGGATTTTCTCCTCCATGTTCCTCTGCGCGTAAAGGGTTAAAAGCTCTTTCGTCATATCCTGGACAGATTTTTTGATTTTTGATTTTAAGTTTTTCCATGAAACCCCTCCCATTTTCGAAAGTTTAGGTTTATATCCTTCTTCTGAAGAATATTTTTCAACCCTTCCCATCGCGTGAGGCGGAACAAACAGTTTATCGCCTCCTCCAAACTCAAGAAAAATAAATTCTCCCTCTTCAATTTTTTTAAGTCCGCGGTAAATGGCTATTCCATAATCTTCATGCACAACATAATCGCCAATATTAAAATCGGCACGGATATCTTCTCCCACCCCTTCAACCAGTTTTGCCCCGGTTTTAGTCATTGTACTTTTTATTCCAAAAAGCTCTTTGTCGGACAAAATCTCAATGTCGCAAAATTTAAATCCTGACCGCAATCTTCCTTTTACAATATTCAAAGAAGAAACAAAACGGGAAGAATGTTCTGTTATCAGTAAAGATTTCTTTATTTGTTCATGCTTTCCAATATAATTCTCCGCCGCAGAAAACAAAACCTCTTCCCCTGCCTGTAAAAAACTCGAGAAATAAAAAGGGTTGAACTTTTTTGCTTCTTCTTCCAATTTATTAAATGAAACAATATCTTTCAAAACTTCAGGGAACAGGCTTACATCTTTTAAAAATTGATCAGATAATCCTTTCAAAAGATCTTTTTCGTCAAAAATCACACCCGTACCTTTTGGCAAGATTTCAACCAAAGATTTTTCTCTTTTCTCGCTATTGCTGAATATATTAATTTCATCAATTTGTCCTTTTGACCTTTGCGTCCCCGGATCAAACCGGCGGATAGATTCTATTTCTTCCCCAAAAAATTCAACTCTGACAGGATAATCAGAGTTGGCAGGAAAAACATCAACAATTCCACCCTTAACCGAAAACTCTCCATGCTCTCCCACAACAGAAAGCCGCTCATATCCATATTTAACCAGTTTATCGACAAGTTTATCCAACCCCAGCTCCCCTCCCCCCCTTGAAATTTTGAAACCTTGAAACCCTTCGCCAGACGTCTTGTACATCGCAGATCGAATAGGAATAATAAGCAACCCTCTATCCTGATTCAAAAATTCTGATAAAACTTTGAGCCTTTTCCCAACTATTTCGGCTGAAATTCTTTCTCCATGGAAAATGGCATCGGGTGTAGGCAAAAAAGAAGCTTGTAATTCCGGGGAAAAAACAGAAACCTCATTTTGGATCCATTGTGCTTCGGAAGAAGATGTAGTTATTAGTACTATTTTCTCAACTTCAGAAGAAAGTACCGCGGCAACAAAAGATT
Organism: candidate division WOR-1 bacterium RIFOXYB2_FULL_37_13; assembly: GCA_001771535.1. GTDB lineage: Bacteria > Margulisbacteria > WOR-1 > XYC2-FULL-46-14 > XYC2-FULL-37-10 > XYC2-FULL-37-10. The sequence goes on along the minus strand of MEUB01000014.1, from coordinate 3,003 downwards.
TTGATGATCCTATAAGTCCCAAAAAAGCTTTTTTAGATAAATTTTTCTTAAAAATATCCGATGTTTTTATTTTTTTAAAAATTTCTTGAGGCATTTACTTTAATTGTATCAAATGATCTAATTGATAGCGCGCCGATTTTTTACTGCCTACCTGTTAAATTCATTCATCGCGAGATCCAATCCTTTGGAAATTATTAATGAGACAGCCTCCGCAGCGCGAGAAATTGTTTCATTTAAAATCTCTTTCTGGCCAGAAGGGATCTTTCCTAAAACATAGTTTGTCACATCCCCTGGCGTTGGCCCTTTCCCTATCCCTATCCTCACGCGGATAAAAGAAGAATCCTCTGTCTGCCCTATAACAGATTCAATTCCATGGTGGCCTCCTGATCCTCCGCCTCTTTTAACCCTCAATTGCCCCGGCTCCAGATCAACATCATCATAAACAACAATCAGTTTTTCAATGGAAATTTTATACCATTGCAATAAAGAAGAAACTGCCTGTCCTGAAAGATTCATATAAGTCTGAGGCTGCGCCAGAATAATTTTATGGTCGTCGATTTTATTTTCCGCAATCAAAGCGTGGCATTTTTTCTTTTGTTTTAGTTCAGAAACAGAAAGATTCCTAGCAAGCTCTTCAATTGCCATAAAGCCCGCATTATGTCGGGTATTTTCATATTCAACGCCGGGGTTTCCAAGCCCTACGATTAAAAACATCAGCGTCCCTGTGTAAATTCTATGCCGAAACGAAAGTCCGATTTTGGCCGTTCCGTCTCGCCAAACCATGACACGCTAAGAATCTCAACAAACATTTTAAATTTCTGGAGAAGCGGGGGAAAATCTTTTTTATCTGTATAAGGTTCTATTCTCAATCCGATTCCATAAAGGATATTATTAAGCCAAACCGCATCCGCTCCGGACTTGTTTACATAAAGGGCAGCATAGGGTTTTAACCCGTTAAAAATATGCCTTCCTACTTTTAATTGGAAATATCCCACATATGTTTGAAATTTATTAAAATTTATCTCGTCATAAAAATTTGTATTGCGATAACTCAAATTAGACCACATTTCAGCCCAAAAAAGATCAGGATCGGCATTTTGCAGGTTCCATTCATGCCAAACATCCAACCCTATTCTAAAATCATTGGTTTTAACTTTATTCGCAGTCGCAGTCTCCTGATCCTTCAAAAACGCAAGAGCCAATATTTCACTATATAGCTTTACCCCCGTTATCCAATCCAAAAATATATACTTTGAATCAAAGGAGGTAAACGGCTTCAATCTAAGCCCTACGCCATAAGCCAAATTATTGTTCCAATAATTGGCGTCCTGACCGTAAACATTGTAAAGGACAATATAAGGTGTCGCGGTAAAATCCTCTCCCGGCTGATATCCAAACCTTAGCTCTGAACGTTCTATTACAGAACGGAAGTTAGGGTTCTCCGCATTTGTTTCATAATAACCGGCATTTATCCATGTATCCGCCCAAAATTCAGCATTAGCTTGCAATTGAAAAAAAACAATAAAGCAAAAAATAAACATAAGAATTCTTTTCATAGCATCACATCCCTTTTGTCTGCAAGAATACAAGTTGCCTTTATCAATTAAAACCAATATTATCCATTACAAAATTAATAGAGCCGATTTTACCAGGCGCTATAGCTATAAATTGCATCTGCAACAAGCCGCCGGAATTACAGAAAAAGTTCGGATCCCACACATTGTCCCCAACTTCATGGTTATCATCAATAAAAGATGAAAGTGGAATGGAAATATGTTTCCATCCTTCCCAGTCGATTTTTAATTCATAAACAAATTTATCGTCAAAAAGAGGAAGATAATTTTGCGGATCTTGTTCTATCTGCCAATTGCCGTTATCATCATCATATAATTCTATTTTTAACATGCCATTTTTCTTTTGGTAGCTATAAATATCCATTTCCAGGGAAGAGCTTTCCTGGCTTTTTTTATCAAAATCAGCAATGTATCCTCCAATCCCCCCAACAAACCAATTAGAAGCTTCCCCTTTTATTGACAAAGCATAATGCTCCTTTGCGACATTAGAAACAAGCTCAATTTTTGCAGCCCCAAACGTCCACCAGTTTTGATTGTTAAAAAAATCGGCCTTTTCAAAGTTTTCAATAGAACGGGAAACAGCATTCGAGGCAATAGAAGGAGGAGAACCTCCAAAGCCAGAAGAAGATAAGGAAAGCAAAACAATAAATAACAACGAAATAGCAAGATATTTCATTAGTCATTAATTATACATTTCTTTTTCTCCCTCGTCAATTAAGGCTCTCGTAACAATTCAGTGTTTCCAAATAAAAAATTGCGGGGCAGCAAAGCCCTCACCCAAGCTGTAATCATTAAATTTCCTTTATGATTAATCGCCCTCTCCCGCGAGGAGAGGGATTGGCAGGATTTTTCTGGTTTTATTTTTTTGTCTTTTTCAATTTTATGGCTAAATTCTTTCATGAATTTTTAATAAAATAGTTCCTAATATTTCTCCCAACAAAAGTTGGGAAGGGGCGATTGCCGGTTTTATTGCCTGTCTTATTGCCGCAGAAATTTTCTCAGGAATTGCGATGATAAATGGTACGCACGCGCTTATTCTTGGGGTTATCATAGGGATAGTTGCGCAATTATCTGATCTTGTAGAGTCTGTTATAAAGCGTGATGCACACGTTAAAGATTCAAGCCAAATGGTTCCAGGCCATGGCGGAGTTCTAGATCGCATGGATTCCTTCATATTAACAGCTCCGATTATGTATTATTATGTTGTGTGGGTGATATTGAGATAGCGCCCGCCAGACTTTGACGGGCGTTTAGTTTTTTAAGATATTTTCTCTTACCCATTGTTCAAAAAAGATGTCATCAATTATAATGCTGGCATCTTCTTTTTCGATTATTTGTTTGTTATAAAGCAAGGTGATCAGCCTTTGAATAGTAGAAGCAGTTCCAATTTGATTTCTTGTAATAAATTCTTTTGAGTAGACATTTGTGC
>MEUB01000013.1:4594-53838 GCA_001771535.1 candidate division WOR-1 bacterium RIFOXYB2_FULL_37_13 | reverse complement strand
AAAAAGAAAAGCCGTGTCAATTATTATTTTGAACTACGGCTTTTTATTGCTGTATAGCTAAATTATCGAACTTTCAATTCTTCTGTTAGCATTTTATTAGCATTTTATAATGCTACTCTACTTGCAACTGATTTCAACTTATAAATTTCTTTTACACTTTCTTCTATCTATTCCCTATAAGAGATAGAAAGGATTGCAATAAAGCCGCCAAAAAGAGTATAATTTAAATCTAATGCTAAAAGATAGACTTATAGAAATTTTAACAGATTATTTCAAAAAAAACGCAGAAAGTTATTGTATAGAGGCGGCTTTTCTTTTTGGCTCATATGCCTCGGGGTTTATAAAAGAAGAGTCTGATGTTGACATTGCCATTGTTTTTTCAAAAGATATTGATTCTGATGAAAAAATTTTAAACTTTATCTCTCAAATCACTGTTGATATAAATTCTTATATTAATGCCGAAGTCGATATTATGCCTATATATAATGATTTTAGAAAGCCTATGGTTTACTATAACGCAATTATTTTAGGTATCCCTTTGTACGTAAAAGATAAAAACCAATATATAAGCTTATTCAATGAAGCTCTTTTTCAAATGAATGATTTTGAACTTTTTGGAACATCATTTCAGTTGCAAGCGGCCAGAAATGTGTTGAAGGAGGTTTCTCATGGTTGAATTTTCTTACGCTAAAGGAAGGATTGCAGATTCATTACAATTTATTTTGCAGGAAATTAAAGAGTTTGAAGTGGAATATAATAACAAGTCATGGGAACAATATCATAAAGATTCTAAAATTCAAAAATTAATGGAAAAAACCGTAGAAAACATTCTAACAGCTTTACTTGAAGTTGGAGGTACAATATTAGCCGAAAAAGGCATTGCAACTGAAAACTATAAAGAAGTTTTAATGAAAACCGCGGAATTATTTAATTTTACAAAAGAAGAACAGGAATCACTCTCAAAACTTGCAGTACAAAGAAACCGTCTTGCGCATAGGTATCTTGATTTAAAATGGGAAAGCATCAAAATGTTTAAGGGTCAGGTAAATCTAATAAAAAAATTACTGCAAAAAGTTTTGGAATTGCAATGAGGACTCTTTACACGGTCACAGAACTAGGGTAACTTTTTGTAATAAAAAACAGAGCGAGCAGTGTGTCCTGACGAAAAAAACTGCCAATTTTCTCCATCTGCATATCCTCCCACATTTCCACCACCAGTATCAAGATTAACTGCGCTATTAATTGCTGGAATGCTTCTTAGAATTTGAGCTGCTTCATACAAAGATAAGAGATAAAAAGGATAAACCCCTTTTTTAATGATATAATTTAAATTATATTTAAATTTCAAATAAAGAGGTGAATTTAATGGATGGAGAAAATATAAAAAAATTAAAAAAGAAATTTCGCGGTTTTTGGCTGGGTATTAAAGTTACAAAAAGAGGGAAATACAAAGAACCTATTTTAGGTAAAATTATTGCTAAAGCTAAAACACACCACGGTCTTCATTGTGTTTTAAAAGATCCAGATGTTTATGAAACTTTTGCAGGAAAAACTCCTACACAAGCGGTGCTTTTTTGAAAGTAAAGGTTTCTATTGAAATACCTCCTATTATACTACATTTCACTTTACCGTAATATGAAAAGAAAAATTTTAACAAAACCATTTTTTGCGCGCAAAACGCTTATTGTAGCAAAAGAGTTATTGGGCAAATATCTTGTAAGACATTATAGAGGTAAAGAGATCGTCTCTATGCTTACAGAAGTTGAAGCTTATGACGGATTTTTGGATAAAGCATCACATGCGCATCGCGGAAAAACCAATAGAAATCAGATCATGTTTGGAGAGGCTGGATGTTTTTATATTTATTTTACTTATGGAATACATTGGCTTGTAAATATAGTAACGGATAAAAAAGATTACCCTGCGGCTGTATTACTAAGAGGAGTTGAGGCTGTAAACGGCCCGGCAAGGCTTACTAAATATTTTAAGATTGATAAACAATTCAATGGAAAAGACGCAACTCCTGAAACAGGTTTGTGGTTTGAAGATCGCGGAGTTAAAATTTCAAGTTCAAAAATCAAATGTTTGCCAAGGATAGGAGTTGATTATGCGGGGGAAATTTGGGCAATGAAGCCATATAGGTTTATCTTAAGCCTTCCCAAAACCAAAAACCAACCAACCCCTTCAAGATCAAATCCACATCCACAACATCTATCCCTTTCGCGTATTTCGCTATTAGTTTAGAATAACCACCTGTTGCGACAACAATAGCTTTTGAACCAATCTTCTTTTTGAATCTTGCAATCATGCCCTCAACCAATGATACATATCCGTACAAAATCCCAGATCTCATAGCCTCAACAGTTGAATCGCCTATTAAATTTTTTGGAGGTTTGATTGTAATGTGAGGAAGTTTTGCTGTCTTTTCAGACAAAGCATCGCAGGTCATTTGAATCCCTGAAACAATAGCACCCCCAAGATATTCACCTTTGCCCGAAACAATATCAAAAGTCGTCGCCGTGCCAAAATCTATAACAATAGCGGGCTTCCCGTATATTTCTCTTGCAGCATAAGCATTAACAGCACGATCGGCTCCGACTTCTCCTTTTCTCCTAATCCTAATCCTCATGCTTTTATCAAAATCAGAGGCTTTTACAAAAACACTTTGAGATAATTTTGTTTTCAAAACTTTATCAATTGAAGGAACAACAGAAGAAACGATAACATCATAATTAGCATAACTTTTAAGATTATATTCCCCCAATTTCAAAGTTTTAACAACCCATCGGCTTCTTAGTTTCTTTCCATGAAAAACACCAAAAGTTGTTGAACTGTTCCCAATATCAATTACCAGTATTTTTTTCATCTCCGTCCCTCTCTCTTCAGTAGAAAGCACATTGGATGCCGCAAATCGTTCATTTTAAAAAGTATAGCATTTTCAATGAAATTCCCAAAATATATAAACGATATAAAATAGGAGATGATTTTTATGTCCCTTATTAAAAGATTGCTCAAGGGAAGCGGGATCAGCCTTTTAATTGCCGCCGGAATCTATGCAAGTTTCAAGTTCTCCGGATTGAATTTAGGAATTGATGAATCGTTGATAATTCTTTTTCCTTCCATGCTCGGATTTTTTTCGTCATTTGTAATATTTTAACGAATTATATATTCTTTGTTTGCTTGAGTAGATCAAGAACGTTTTTCATGTCATCAGGAATCTCTGCCCGAAATTCAACATATTTACCAGTTGACGGATGAACAAACCCCAAAAGTTTCGCATGAAGTAATTGACCTTTAATTTGACATTGGACATTCGACATTCGACATTTCCCCAATCCATAAACTGCATCTCCCACGATCGAATGCCCTATATGACTTAAATGGACGCGGATCTGATGAGTACGGCCGGTTTCAATATTAAGCTCAAGCAATGAATACTTATTCCCTTCTTCATCAGTAAATCTATCTATAACACTATAATGAGTAACCGCCTCTCTAGCTTTTAACTTTCTTTTTTTTTCCTGTACACTGTTAACTGTAAACTGTTCACTCTTTACAACTGCCATCTTTTTGCGATGCACAGGATGCCTTCCAATTGGCTCTTCTATTGTCTCCTTGTCTTTTTTAGGCCAGCCAAAAGCCAGCGCGACATAAACCTTTTTGACGGCATGCTCTTTAAACTGCTTGCTCAACGATTGATGAGCTTCGTCATTTTTGGCCGCAACTATAAGGCCTGAAGTATCCTTATCCAGTCGATGAACAATCCCCGGACGTAAAACACCCCCAATTCCCGACAAATCTTTACAATGAGCCAACAAGGCATTGACAAGCGTTCCTGTATAATTTCCAGCCGCGGGATGAACAACCATCCCCCTCGGCTTGTTTATGACAATAAGATTGCTGTCCTCATAAATAACTTTTAAAGGGATTTTTTCAGGAATTGCTTTTAATTCAATGGAAGGAGGAAGGTTGATTTCAACCTCATCGCCAAGTTTTACTTTATATGAAGGTTTTACCTTTTTATTATTGGCTAAAATATTCCCGCCGTTTATCAAATGATGGGCGTAAGATCGCGAAAGGCCTATTCCCAAGGATGAGACAAAAACATCCAATCGTTTATTGCAATTTACTTCTTTTATTAAATAGCGCATCAAAAGTCCTACTATTATAAGCTATCAACTAATCCCTGGCAATAAACCCCATGCAAGTTTTCAGCTCCTCCCCCCGATAGTACAAGTGCATGGAGCAAAATGCCGTTTTCCTGTTTTTGCCGGCATTTAAAAATCAGATGAATTTTTGCAGCACGCTCAAATTAAAAACAGGGCGTGCTGTCCTTTTTAGAAGGATGTTAAGGGGGAAAATAAATGAATAAATTAATAAACAAAACTATAAGGAGGTTACTGGCCAGCGTTTTTGTTCTTTTCTTTTTAAGTTACGCAGTATTTGCGGCTGTTGCTCCCGACCCTACAAGAATTGCCATCGGCGCGAGAGTTTTAAGCTTGGGAAGTGCCAGCATGGGATTGGAGGGAGATGCAAACAGCCTTTACAGCAATCCGGCAAGTTTAGCTTCTATTAAATATTGGCAGATCGCCAGTATGTCTGGAAACTTACTTGAAGAATATAATTATTTCAGTTTGAGCGGGATCTATCCGACACAATATGGGAAATTTGGTCTTGGTATTGTAAGTTCAAATACGGGAGGAGCACTGCCGACAAAGGTAGAAGAATTGTCAGATCCGTCAGATCCTATTTATATACAAGATCCGGCATTAAGCAATATGGGCTACTATAATAACGCGTTAATTCTTTCATATGCAAATAAAATGGAAGGAATTTTCTCTTTTTATCCTTTAAAACGTCTGGTAATAAATACCCCTTGGATGAACGATATAGATTATGGAGTTAATTTTAAAATATTCAGTGTTGGTTTATCGGGAGGAGGCCTCTCCAATACAGCAGGAAACGGGACAGAACTCGATCTTGGGCTTAAAGGCAATACAGCAATTAAAGGGTTATCCTACGGCGCAGTTGTTCAAAACGCCCTTCCTTTTTCCCTTGGCGGAAAATTAACGTACCCCAACGGATGGGAAGAATCTTATCCTGCTCTTATAAAAGTAGGGATAAGCTCAAACATACTTGGAGATGAAAACGCATTAACTTCATATAATAATCAAAGTTTAAAAGCGCTTCTTGATTTACACATGCAGCCAAATCTAAGTGTACCGGCTTTGTATAAATTAGGAGTTGAATGGAGCCCTATCAGTTTACTCTCAATAAGAGCCGGCATCGATCAGGCAATGGTCGGAAGTGACATCAGCAATGATTTAACGGCAGGAATTGGAGTTGATTTTAAAGGTTTCAGGTTTGATTATGCTTATCACCAGTTTGCGGGCGCACCCGGAGTTGATAATCATTTCTTTTCAATAAATTATGGGCTTGTTCCTCCGGCAAAAGAGGTAAAAGATTACATTATTATAACAAGTCCAAGTCCAACATCAATAACTCATGATTTTAAAGTAACAGTTACAGGTAAAATGCATCCTGATGTCGGATCAGCAAAAATCAATGGCACATGGATCAGCATCGGGCAAGACAGATCTTTTGACGTAGAAGTTCCTCTTTCCCTCAAAAAGAATACTTTATGGGTTCAAGCTTATAATAAAAAGGGCGAACTTGTAGAAACAGAAAGGCTCAGGACATTACGGCTAATATCTTCTCCTGATGTTAAGCCAAGCTATTGGGTTTATGATCCTGTAAGTTACATAGGAACATTAGGCATAATCAAGGGATATCCAGACGGAACCTTCAAACCTGAAGGGAATATTACTAGGGCTGAATTGGCAACCTTGCTTGTAAGAACAGAAAGCGGCAATGAGATAGCAACGCCAAATTCCGTATCATTTAAAGATTTTACGGCAAAACATTGGGCAGCGGGCTTTATTGAAAAAGCGGTAAAAACAAACATTGTAAAAGGTTATCCTGACAGGACGTTCAGGCCAAAAGAAAATATAACCCGCGCGGAAGGCTTAACAATGATCGCGAGGTTTGGCAAGGTTGAACAGGAAACCTACTCTCAAACATTATTTAAAGACATTGCATCAAACCACTGGGCAGCAAAAATAATTGCCGGTGCTTATGATGCAGGGATGCTTCAATACCTAAGAGGCAAATCTTTTGAACCGAATAAAAAGCTTACCCGCGCCGAAGCGGTAGAGTTGCTGTCAAAAACAGATACAGTTAAAGAATTAACAAATGAGTTGCTTAATTTTGATGCCGGTTATGAAAACGAAATTAATCCGTTATATGCAAAAATAGCTCAAAGGTAGAATTCAAGCGCCCGACAGGAGTTGAACCTGCGACCCGCTGCTTCGAAGGCAGCCGCTCTATCCAGCTGAGCTACGGGCGCCTGCGATAAAAAAGCGGGAGACGAGTCTCGAACTCGCGACCTCAACCTTGGCAAGGTTGCGCTCTACCAACTGAGCTACTCCCGCATGTATAGCTTATAGCCTATAGCTTTCAAAAATATTATAGCATACAAACAATCAAGCCATAAGATGTTCCCCATAAGCCATAAACTATAAGCTATAAGCTATAAGCTATTATGGGCGAGAGAGGACTTGAACCTCCAAGGGGATTAGCCCGCATGATCCTAAGTCATGTGCGTCTGCCAGTTCCGCCACTCGCCCGTATAACTTATCACTAATAACTAATAACTTATAACACAGCCACCCGCACCACTTGCCATTCTCTACTTTCTACTTTCTCTTCTTGGCTACCGAATAACCATAGAAGCCTAAATACTTGCCTAATGCGTAATAATTCCCATGTGAATACGCAATGGGTTCCGCTTTGCGCAGATCGAATTTGCCGTCTTTTCTAATATATTTTTTGTCAGCATGGATACACATGACGCGTGCCATAAACATGTCATGCGTCCCAAGCTTTTTAACTTCCGTTACTTTACACTCTATATTAACCGGACATTCCTTGATTAAAGGAGCTTTGACATGCTCGCCTTTTACAGGAGTTAATTTAAATTCTTTAAATTTGTTAACATCTCTGCCCGATTTAACCCCGCATAAATCGGTAATATATGCGAGTTTTGCAGTCGTCAAATTAATTACAAACTCTCCGCTCTTTTTTATAAGACCGTGAGAATGCCTGTGCGGTCGGATAGAAACATATGTCATCGGAGGTTCAGAACAAATAGTTCCGGTCCACGCGATTGTGATTATATTGTAATTGTCCGTATTATCGCCGCACGAAACCATGACCGCGGGAACAGGGTATACCATTGTTCCCGGTTTCCAAACAACTTTATCGCTGATCTTATTTTTTTCCATTATAATATAATTATAGCAAAAAACAGGCTAAAGACCTATAAATTTCATCCAATCTCTTACTTTTTTCGTGCATTTTAAATAAAAAGTGAAAATTCATAGTAAATTTAACGATACTAGGTAAAGTATGGAAATACCAAAAATTCTACCTCAAAAAAGCCAATATGCAAGAAGAGTAACACTTAACTCTTTTATCTTTTCAAAATTTGCCGGGTTAAAATTTATATTTTTGTTATTTATAATCTCACCGCTTTTAAAAGCATGCGATGGATGTTATGACTATTCCAATGCTTTTCAGAAAATAGAAACTCCTACGACTATTCCTGATTTAACTCCAACGATAGAGCCCTCTTTCTCAACAGAAACACCAAATACTGAAAATGCTGAAAGAACTCCAAGCCCATGGCTGGAAAATCTTCCTACTCCAAAACCCATGGAAGATATAACTCCTTCACCCGTTGAACCAAGAGGACAAACTTTTTTGGGCTGTGGTGGTAGATTTTCAGTTGCACTAAAAACAGATGGCACAGTTTGGGTTTGGGGTTCAAATACAGAGCAAGTATTGGGACCGAAACACACTGAAGAAGAAATGATTGCTTATGCAATACAAGTTGAAGTCCCGGAGGTTGTTACAGCCATAGCCGCCGGGGATTTACACATATTGGCTCTGACAAAAGACGGAAATGTTTATGCATGGGGAAACAATGATTCAGGCCAGCTGGGAACGGGTTCTGTGGGGGGAAGACATCCAAACCCTACAAAAGTAAATTTACCATTTCCTGTGGTTGCCATTGCCGCGGGCACTCTTCATTCGCTTGCGGTAGACAAAAATGGAAATGTTTGGGTCTGGGGGCATAATCTTTATGGGGAATTAGGCCGACCGTCAGATAATGATGGCACTGAACCATCCCCAATTCGAATAGTCTTACCCCCAAAAATAAAGGCGGTCGCGGTGGTAGGAGGGCTTTATTTTTCATTGGTCATTTCTTCAGACGGCACTGTTTTCTCATGCGGCTTGGATAATCTTGGACAATTGGGAACCAATTTATTGCGGAGGAAGCAGGCGCGGCCTTCAGAAATATTTTATCCATACAATTTTTACAGTAGCCACATTTTATATGCCGCGTCAGGGAAATCCCATTCCATAGTTTTGGACTCCAACGGTATTCCCTGGGCATGGGGGAAAAATAATTATGGACAGTTAGGGATACAGACAGAAACCTCCTGTTCAGATCAAGCTTGCGGAATGACGCCCGGTCGTTTAGACGAGTTTCTTATAGAAGTGTCAACAAGCTCCGACACTACAGCGGCTTTAACTTCCAGCCATAAAATTGTTGTGTGGGGGGAGGCAAGCTGGTTAATTTCGGAAGTAGAAGATTTCTTTCCCAACCACATCAAAATTTGCGGCTATAATTATGATAGTTGGGGTCTGGCAAGTTCAGGCTCATATCTTTATTCTTGGGGAGGAAATGATTCTCAACAATTAGGGCATGAAGGAGAAAACATAGGCCTTGTAACAACAGATACCGGAGATCCTTTTACTCTGGATTAACAAAAAAAGCGGCAAAAGGAAACGATGTTTAACAATATATTCTTAAAGGCGACAATTCGAGTCGTCGCTTTTGGGTTTTAATCCAAAAACCCGGATATAAAGTTTATAAGTTCCGTCTTATGCTTTGTTTCAATATCCATAACAAGCAAAATTTTTAGACCCTCTGCCGTAAACGCCTATATCTTCTTTTGGGCGTACAAATCAGGCTTGCTCTTTTTAAGTAGCTCTTTTATTGCAAAAAAATCCTTGCCTGATTTTTTTATCTATGAAGAAATAACTCTTAATATCACCGGTTTTGGAATAATATCTTTTTTTATGTTTTTATCAAACAAATAAACAAAAATAAAACTCATCATCAAAAATATAATCGCCACCAAAACACCCAACAATTCGGACAAACTGTCCAAACCAAAATATTTTGCTGTTCTTTCTCCCATAAAATACCCAATCAAAAGCAACGCTATCGGCAATAAATAAACCAGAGCAGAAGCTTTGGTAATATTGCTGGATGATATCTCAAGCAAAACCATATCTCCAACCTTTGCCCCAATGTTATTTACTGTCTCAAGTCCAAATGTCCCGTCATTTAAAATTTTACAAGCGCTGCATTTTCCGCAACCGCCTTGACGTTGGATTTCAACCTGAGCCAGATTACTTGAAATTATTTTTTTCACAGGACCCTGTTCTCTCATCTTTATTGTTTAAAAGCTTGCTTTACCGGTAAATAAATGGTAAAAATCGATCCCTTTCCTAAAACAGACTGAACCTCTATGGTTCCACCATGACTATCTACAATGCTATGAGCAATTGTCAAACCAAGGCCAGTACCCGCATATTTTGTAGTAAAAAATGGGTCAAACAGCTTATTTAAGCCATCAGCAGAAATTCCGTGACCCGTATCCTCCATTTCAACTTTAACGTTTTCAAGGATGTTTTCAATCTTACGCCCCTGACTCGTAGATATTTTCAGCTCTCCTCCACTTGCCATTGACTGAATAGCATTTAATATTAAATTCACAAAAATCTGCATAAGCTGATCAGGATCAGCCTCTATTTGAGGGATTTGGCCATAATTAGGTATAATTTTCACCTTGGCGCTTTCAGCCTGATGGTTAAAATGTTCAACACTCTGAGCTATTAATTGATTTAAATTAATAGCTATAAACTTAGGAGAAGTCGCGCGCGCAAAACCGAGAAGAGATTCAACAATTCGGTCAATTCTGTTTATTTCTCTTGGCATTATCTCAATAATTTTATTCTTAAATTCTGTTTCATCATATTTTGTAGGCAAAAGTTGAGCTAAAACTTTCATGGAAGAAAGCGGATTTTTAATTTCATGAGCCATGCCAGCCGCCATAGTGCCAAACGCCGTAACTTTATCAGCCTGGCGAGCTTTATCCCTCAAAACTTTAAGTTCCATAAGATCGGCCATAACAAGCAAAACCCCTGTTTTTTTGCCTTGAGAATCTCTAAGCAAGGTATTGCTCAAAGAAACAGGAATTAAGTTTTTCTCGCTGGAAACAAGACTGGTTTCAAAATCAACAAAATATTTATTATGAAACGTAGCTTCTATTGTCTGATAAATTGCGCTTTTTGAAGAAAATACCTCTTTATAATTCCTACCGATAATTTCCTCAGCAGACAATTTTGTAATTTTTTCTGCCATAGGGTTAAAAGTTATTATTCGGCCAAAAATATCTACCGTCAAAACCCCCGACGTCATTGCATCTAATATATCCTGGATATAATTCTTAATACTTAAAACCTCTTCATAGATAGCCGTATTTTCAAGAGCTATCGCAATTTGTCCAGCAAGAACCGTTAACAGCTCTATGTCTTCAGCTGTATAATTATCTCCTGATTTTTTTTCTCCCAAAAATATAATCCCAACAAGATCATTTTTTAATAACACAGGGACCCAAAGAGTTCCTCCAAATTTATCAAGCTCTTCCTTGACCGTTAAAAGGCTTTTCAATTTCATCTGGCCTTCCTCATAGTAATATTTTTTTTGTTTTGAAATCTCATCTTGCAGTTCATCCAGCAAAAGAGCGTCTTTTGAAGCTAAAAGCCAATCAGGCACAGGGCTATGAAGGTTGATTTCCATCTCTCTATATTCTTTATATTTATCTTTAATTTTTAAGGGTATCGTACAAAATCTCTGTTTCTCCTTATCCAAAAACAATAAAGCGGCCTGTTCAACCTTTACCTCATCAATAAATGTTGTCGCCATTAACTTTGCCATATCTTCCATACGAATTTGGGTAGTAATTTTTTGGCTGACAAGCCTAAGTTTTTTCTGATAATCATATTTACCATGAAGAAAAAACTTATTTGTTAAAACGTGCAAATATCTAACCAGCGGCTGAAAAACAATTGCAAACCCCAACGCAATGAAGGTTGAAATAATAATTGAAGTGTAACCCAAAAAACTCTTAAAAAACTGTTCTGACATTAATATTATAAAGGCATAAATCCCCATAATAAGAGATGAAACTATGCTGTAAATAATCCCTTTCTGGATGATAATTTCTACACCAATAAGGCGATGTTTTATTATGGAGTATATAGCATATGAAGTAAAAGCCATAAAAAATAATACAGAATATAAACCAAAAACGATAAAATAATCATACCCTAAGCGCAGCAAAATCAATTTAGCAATTATTAAAAAAATAAACGTAAGCCCCATTCCTAAAAACATATAGCGACTTTGTTTTTTTTCAATGCTTTTCGCATTTTTGTGGCCAGTTATAAAATTATGCAAACTTGCAATCATGTAAAATAAAGCAAAAACAACAAATAACGGATAAGCTTGTCCAAAAACAAGAATAACAACACCTTTATCCAACACTACGTCTTTAATTATCAAATCAAATAAAGCAAGAAAGAATAATATCGCTGGAAATATAAAAATCAATATTTTTTTAATGATGTTAAAATTCTTTTTTGGGGCAGGAAAAACAAAAGAAAAGTACATGAAAAAGGATAAAGCTAAGGCTGCAACAACAAAAATATATTTATTATAAAAAATCACGCCTGATAACTCTGCTTTTGTAACCATATAAGCAAAATAACTTAATATGCTGAAATTAAAAGTAAAAAAAGCAAAGGAAATATTAATTTCATTTCTGGCATCTTTGAATAAAACAATAAATCCCAAAATTATTTGTATTAGTATTAGGAAAAAAACCGGCAAAAAAGCCATATTCCCTGAAATAACAACTAAAATACTCCCAGCTGCAACCATTAGTCCAATCAGGGCATAAAATCCCCGTGACAAAAAAACATCAACACCTAAAAGCTTATGTCTTACAATCGCGTAATAAATAAATCCCGCAAGAAGCAAACTAAAAATAGGCCCTACAGTGAAAAAATATGGTATTCCTAAAATAGGCAGCAATAAGCTTAATAAAATTCCGCCCCCACCTGCAAAAGCAGTTCCGAAAAGAACATACCAAAGCTGGACACGTTCTTTGCCGGAACCATTTTTATACTTGTAAATTAAAACAGAAATCGCCAGAATAAAGTAAGCAACAAAATAAATGGCATACAACTTGTATAAAAATCCAAATTCAGGCATTCCTAAGAAAGGATAATGCAAATCAATAATAAAAATTTTTTTAATCATAAAAGAGGTTGAAATTGAAAAAAATGAAAAGACATAACCAGGAACAAGCATTAAATATCTCTGCAATCGAGGCAACGGATTATGTTTATCGGGAAACAAAAAAGAAAAATACAAAAAATAGCCAACTAAAAGCGACGACCCTATTGGAGTTATTCTTCTGATAAAAAGAATCCAATTTAAATCTTTGACCAAAAGAAAGGCAAATAGACTCCCTGTCCAAAAAGCAATCCCAAAAAGCATAGCAGAAAAAGAACGATTAACTTCATCCTTTCGGTTTTTAAAATAAATGACCAAACTTAAAGCAAGGTTTAAAAAAAACGCAAGCAACAAAAAAATACTTTGAAGGTTTATTAAATAATCAAACATGTTGAGTATTATACATTATCAATTCATTCTTTTACAGTTTGCGATACAAATTTCAAAGCTTTTTTTTCAACGCCGCATTTTCGTTTGAAAGAGATATATTCTCCAATGCCGCAGCAACGTGGCTGGCAACAGTTGTAAGCAGCGAAATGTCGGAACTGGTATAAATATCTCCCGATAATTTAGGCCCTAAAGCTAAAATTCCTTTAAGCTCGCTCTTGTAAGCTATAGGGACAAAAAGTTCCATCCCATGCTGCTTCATCTCGTCTCTAACCTCAAGAAAAAAATCTTTGCTCTTCCCAAACTCCCTAGCAAACGATTGGTTTTTTGAAATTTTATCTTCTAAATCTTGAAGATATAAAACCTTTTTCAACTCTCCAAACCATTTGGCAAGCGTCCCATTGCCATGAATTTCCATTTTTTTATAAAACCGGATGCCTCGAATTAAATCAATGGGGGCAGATTTATAATTCCCACCACTTTGATCTGGAATTAATAAAGAAATTCTGGAAGTACACATGGTTTCAAGAACAATTCCAACAATTAAATTAAATAAACTGTTGAAATCATTTTTTTCTTGAATTGCAGCAAAAACTCTTCGCAAAGTGGAATGGTAATCATATCTGCAGACAATAAAAAATCTGGTACTCAAACGAACAAACCACGCAGCCAAGGGTTGATAAGCTAAAACAATAAAAACGGCGGAAAATCCACCGACTAAAACCGCGTTTCCCCCAAGTGACCGTCTAAAAAAGGTTTCCGCAATCGATCCGGTTAAAACATAAAAGCCAAACATAAAAAACGTAACAAGAGCATAACTTGCTCCTTTTTGCAGCACCAATTCCAAGCCCATAAATTTATATCGGCCAATTGCATAAATCAAAAAGATAATCGGAATAAGAGAAAAATAAGGACCAAATCCAACAAAATGAGAATTTCCAAAAATAGGCAGGATTATATTTGAAAAACAAATAAATAATGACCCAATAAAAAATCCAAAAAAGAGACATCCAATCTGAAAACGAAAAACACCCGAAGAAACAAAGTATTTTCTAAAAAGAAGATAAAAAGCATATGCCATTGTAAAAACAAAGTAAAAAGCATATAAAATAAACCACAGACCAACAACCAATTGATAACCCCAAGGCTGAGTTACAACATCAACAATAAGTAACCGGGAAAAGGAAAGTACTGCCAGAGAAATGGCTGGAACAAATAAGACTGTCCACTCCCAAACATTAATATTTTCTTCCCGAGGAAATACCCTGACAAAGCAAGCAAAAAAAACAGGAATAAAAGAAGCAAAATACAAAGCTAAACGAGACCAAAACAAAGCATCCGAAGGCGTCCCTGCGACACCATACATAAATATGGAAAAAGTCCAAGCCGCAGCACTTAGCGCAACAAGAGAAAATGCGCGGTTTGTAGTACCTCTCCAATCACGAAACAATATGGAAACAGCTAGGAAAATTTCAATGCAAATAATGTAAAAAGTCAACAAAAAATAAAAGTTTGTTGTCACAACCGAAAAAAATGTCCCAAGAAATAAAACTACAGCCAGAATAATACCGAATCCCTTCACTAGAAAATCTTCAATATTTAGAAATTGAGCGTGAATTACCGCATAAGCAGCAAAAAAGACCGCTATTAAAGCAAATAACGGCTCTATGCTGTAAAAATCATAAATTCCAACCAAAGGCATTATAAATTCCATTAATAGGCCGCAAATAAAAGCAAAGGTTATCCCAAAAAGTACATATAAAAGCTGAAGTTTTTCGGGTCTCCTGTTGTCCGCAAATTTTAAAGCCAGATTTGCCATTCCCCAAAAAGAATAAATTATAAAATAAAAAATATAAGCCGGATACATAAACCCAAACAAAGTATTTCCAAGATAGGCAGGATAAGAATTAATTACAACAAAATCTTTTATCAGCCAAGGAGTAAATAATGCCGACACTACAAACAACAAAGCAGGCGCAAATAATAAACTTTTTTCAGTTTTAGTCAGCTGCTCTTCCTGTGTTGGAAAGGTAAAAGTAAAGTATACCCATAAAAAAGCAATAAAGGAAAAAGAAGCTAGCCCTAACCTCTTCAAAAATAATATAGAACTTACATTATCGGCAAATAAAATTAAAAAAGAGCTCAGAACCCATACAGCAACAGATAAAATCAGAAAAGAAAGAAGGCGGTTCAATCGCTTGGAATAATTGTTAAAAACAACATAAAAAGCTAAGGTGACATTCGTCACCAAGGCAAAAGCTAAAATCAACCGATTCAAGTTCAACAAAACTTCCACTATGGCGCGATTGTACTACGCTCTTTTTATCTCGTCAACTACTTTGCATATTTTTCTGTGCGTTTTTTGGAAGAGGGATGGGAATTATCAATTATTCCAGGCTGTTTTTCTCTGGTTATTGAAAAAGTCAATCCTATCAGATATAGGCCTACAGGGAAATAAACCAGACAATTTCTGCTTAAAATTATATCGCTCATGACCATTCCTGCATTGTACGTAAACAAATAAAGATACATAAAAAATCCCCACACCAAAGCAAAACAGGCAAGAATATATTTTTTATTCGTCGACATAATATCTTTGAAATAAAAAATTAAAAGTACAACCATTGCAATTGGAAACAGGTGCCAATTATCAGTCAAAAAGATTTTATAAAGGATTTTGCCTATTGTTTCCTGATGAAAATAAAAAAGTTTTTCTATTTCAAAAACAGTATCATTTCCAAATTCCAGCCCCAGCAATCTTCTTGCAACAAACCAAGGAAATATAAAAACAAAAAAAGGAGCCAAGTAAACTGCAATATTTTTAAAACTCTTAAATCTATTGCATGCAAAAAAAACAAGAAAACATATAAGATAAAGGATAAGCCCTTCTTCTTTTATCCAACCGCAGCTTGCCGCCAACAGAGAAGAAACAAAAAGATGCTTAACATCACGACTCTTAAAAAATTCATACAAATAAATAACCGCTCCCAGAAAATATGTCCCCAAAACAAAGTCCGCGTACTCAATAGTCGCATGATATGCCAACAGCGGAAGAGAAGAAAGCAAGAAAACAAAAAACAGGCTTTGGATCCTGCTTTTTTCACGCAATAAAGCTTGATAAAAAATAATTAATAGCGCGCAAAAGTATACAGGAAATATTATTTTCATTTGAACATCGTCCCAGGTATTCATCGACAAATAATTCCACGCCTCTAGCAAAGGCAAATGCAAGGGATAGCTTTTCATGCCGGCTCCAAGAAAATAAGGGTGCGTCGAAAATAAAGGAACAGTTTTTTCAAAAAAGAAGATTTTCGCCCTAAGTGAAAAGTTCCAAAGAGAGTCAAAGCCCACAACCGGCTTTATCAAAGCTTCAAAAAACACATATAAAACTTTTATCAAAATCAAAAAAACAAGAAGAATTTCGATCTGTTTGTAATCCTTAAAGCCGAAAGTAACTTTCTTATCAGCAAAACCAATTAAAGAAAGAAGCAAGCACCAAGGAAGGATAATCGATAATACAGAAAATTTTATCCCGACAATGGAATAAGCAAACATTTGGACAGTTATAAATGATGTTCCCACCAAAAAGCCAAGGGCAATTTTTTCCAAAAAAGAGATCGATTGCCTGTAAATAAAACAAATAATCAAATATCCTATAAATAGCGGAAACAAAACTGCAAATAAAATCATTTTTTAGTCACCCATCCATATGAAGTTGAGCCTAAAACATATCTTGGAGCAAAATTCACTCCATAGCCGGCCACATACTCCGCCTCTTCCAATTCAACCTGATTAAAATGTGTTGGAGCCAAATAATATTTTAGTTTCATTTTTACAAAGTCATCATTTAAACTGAAAAATTTTATCTTTGCCCCTTTCGGCGTTTTCTCTTTTATCAGTTGAACAAACTGGTAAAGCCCTGTGGTCGGAGTTTCGGCTCTTTTTTGATCCAGCGTCTTTCCAAAAAAGGCTTTATAGTCGTTTTCGGCATAGCTGATATAGTTTTGTGATGTTCGGATTTCCATTAGAGCCCAAAAAATAAATATAATAATTAAAGTTTTTCGCCCCAAATCCTTAAAATTAAAAAAGTTGTTTTTATAGAAATCAAAAAATATCCAGAGGACAACAACCAAAAAAATCATTCCAAATACGTAAACATTCAAAGATAAATCGTTGATAATAACGCCATTGATGTTATTAACCATCCGCGCGGTCATTTGTTCAACAGCAAAAAAATCATCTAAGAAGTCTAACATTGTTTTGCGGCTAATTATAAATTAAATACTTGTTTTGAGCAACAAAATAAAGCATACAATGTCAGTACCGCCAAACGTTAGAAATAAAAGTTTTTGTTGTCATCCGAAAAGTTCGTAACTCGCCCTGAAAAACAGGGCTCAGACAGACGAACTTTTCTCCTGCCAAAAAAACTTTTATTTCTAAAAACTGATATTGTACAATAAAGCGCAAGCATTTACTCTTTTCTTGATATCGCGAGCAAAGACATTCCAAATGGAGGGGAAACAAATGATTCAATTTTTGCAATCACAGGTATGAACAATTTATCATAAATTAAAGCCTGCGCCAAAGACATCTCTTTTCTTTTTAAGATTCTTCCGTTTATATACCAGCCCAAAATCCCAATTGAATTAAAATATTCCAAATATGTATTTTTAAAACCTGCACAAGCCAATAATTGGCTTAAAGGTTTTTTGTTATACCTTTTAATATGACCAAGCGACTGATCTAGTGACCCATAAATCTGCCAAAGAGCAGGAACAATAAGTATTAAATTGCCCCCTTTTTTTAAAAGAGAAAACATCTTTTTTAGAGCATCCCTGTCTTTTTCTATGTGCTCAAGAACATTTAAACAAATTATAGTATCATATCCAGCTTCACTGACCTCGCTTAAAATTGTTTTATCCAAAAAATCGCCGTGAATATATTTGATATTGTTATGTTTATGGAATTTCAGTTTGGATCTTGTTATGCATTCTTCTATCATATCCAAACAAGTCAGTCCTTCTAAATCTGTCAAGAACTCGGTAAAATTGCCTATGCCACACCCTATTTCCAAAACAGATGAGCCGATGTATGGTTTTATTTTCCGGAAAATCCAATAATTATAGTTTTTTGCACAGGACATTACATCTAATGCCTTCGCGTGTTTATGCGGCATTGGTTTATTTTATAATTATTTGACAGAAGATGCAAACAATGATGCAGTTAAAAAATCAGCTGACCATCTTTTCCAGATCAGCAAGTTCTTCTTTTGTATTAATGCCCAGTGTTTCTCTATAATCGAAAGCTAAAAAGGCAAAAACAGGCCGTTTTGCTTTTTTTAATATTTCAATCGTATCTGTAAGATAATATTCTTTTTGGGCATTTAACGGCTCAACCTTCAAAAGAGAATCAAAAAGATCTTTGGAATTAAAACAAAAAGTTCCTGTGTTGATCTCTTTTCTTTTTAATTCGGCTTCTGAAGCATCTTTTTTCTCAACAATTTTTATAATTTCCCCGTCAGAATTTCTTATCACACGGCCATAATTCCCCGCGTCGGGAAGTTCTGCCG
Organism: candidate division WOR-1 bacterium RIFOXYB2_FULL_37_13; assembly: GCA_001771535.1. Classification (GTDB taxonomy): domain Bacteria; phylum Margulisbacteria; class WOR-1; order XYC2-FULL-46-14; family XYC2-FULL-37-10; genus XYC2-FULL-37-10. The sequence goes on along the minus strand of MEUB01000013.1, from coordinate 35,386 downwards.
TCAAATCAGTTGCAGCTGCCTTATGTTCATTATGGAAGCCAAGCAGTTTTTGCAAAGTCTCTTTAGACAACAATGGAACATCTCCCGCCAAAACCAAAACAGTGCCGTCAAAATCGGAAAGATAAGGTTTTGCGGTCTTAACCGCATCCCCTGTTCCCAGTTGATTTTCCTGAATTATAAATTTTACAGGCCAATTTTTGAAATAATCGACAATAATCTCTTTTTTGTAGCCGACAACTATATAAATTTTATCAATCCCTGATTTTTGAACAGTTTCGATAACATGCTGCAAAAGAGGTTTTCCTTTTAATTTATGAAAAACTTTTGGAAGGTCAGACTGCATCCTTATTCCTTTGCCGGCTGCTAAAATTATGGCTGCCACATTTTGCCTTTTTTCCATAAAAAAGAGTATAACATCGAGCTTGTCTTTAGTCAAAAAAACGGTTATAATTTTTAAAAAGGGAGAAAAATATATGCCTCAAATTTATATTATAGATGTAACAAACAGAGACGGAGTACAAACAAGCCAAATCGGTCTTGCTAAACTGGAAAAGACCCTTATTAACGTGTATCTCAACGATATGGGGATTTTTCAATCCGAATTCGGATTTCCGTTTACCCATCACGAAACAAATTATCTTAACGCAAACCTTGAACTTGCGGAAATAGGCTCACTATCCATGATAAAACTGGAAGGATGGGCAAGAGGAATAGTAAAAGATGTTGAACTTTCTTTTAAACTGGTTCCTAAAATAAAGCATTTAAATCTTTCAATATCTACATCTCCTTTGATGTGGGAATTAAAATTCAGCGGGAAAATAGCCGATGAAAAAATAATTAAAAGCATGACAGATGCAGTCGACAAAGCATACGAACTCGGAGCAGAATCAGTCGCAATAAATGCCGAAGACGCGTCACGTTCAGAATTGGATTTTCTTGCAAAATTTGGAAAAGCGGGCAAGGAACATGGGGCAAAAAGGCTTCGTTATTGCGATACACTTGGAGCAGACAGCCCGAACAGCATTTACGAAAGGCTCAAATCCCTGGCAGAAAATGTAAAGATGCCTTTGGAGCTGCATTGCCACAATGATTTGGGAATGGCTGTCGCCTGTTCTGTTGAAGGCGCAAGGGGTGCCATAGAAGGAGGACAGGATGCGTATATAAATACAACAATAAACGGTGTCGGTGAACGCGCTGGAAACGCAGATCTCTTGTCTGTTCTTCTTGCGTTAAAATATGCCCATGGGTTAAAAGATGCTAACCTATTTCCGAAGAATATAAAACTAGACAAAATATGGGCTTTTGCAAAATATGCTTCTTATGCCTTTGGCATTCCAATCCCAATAAATCAAGTAGGTGTCGGACGCAATGCGTTCGCGCATGAATCGGGAATACATGCCGATGGAGCCCTTAAAAACAGAAGAAATTATGAACTTTACGATTATGAAGAGCTTGGCCGCGGAGAACCTGAAACTGTAGATACAGGAAGGCTTATTACAGCCGGAGAATATTCAGGGATTAAAGGATTTCGCAACGTTTACGGCAATCTTGAAGTAGAATTTAAAGATGACGCAGAAGCCACAAAAATACTCGAACTGGTCCGTTATGCCAATGTTCACACGCAAAAGCCACTTACAAGAGAAGAGCTTTTATTTGTGGCAAAATATCCTGAACAGGCAAGAAAGATAATGACAGTTACCCCCTAATGAGGATAAGAATTAAGGATAAGGATTAAACCATGTCAAAACCAAAAGTCGGAATAATTATCGGTTCGCAATCAGATATGCCAATTATTGATAAGACAACGGATCAGCTTACAGAACTTGGAATTAATTATGAAATACTTGTCGCCTCTGCCCACAGAACACCTGAAAAAGCTGTCTCTTTCGCTAAATCAGCTGAGAAAAAATTCGAAGTAATTATTGCGGCAGCAGGAATGGCGGCAGCACTTCCTGGAGTTGTTGCAGCACACACAACTCTTCCGGTAATAGGAATCCCAATATCATCAAAAGCACTCCAAGGCCACGATGCCCTTTTCTCAATAGTCCAAATGCCTCCCGGTGTTCCTGTCGCGTGCGTTGCTATCGACGGCGGAAAAAACGCTGCAATACTGGCAGCACAGATTATAGGGTGTAAAAACCCAAAGGTCAGAGAAAAGCTTAAAAAATTAAATTAAAAATAATCTTTTTTATTTTTGCTCCTTGTTTCTTCGCTGCAGGTTTTCTATAATATCGCCATGAACTCAATAGATATATTCCTTTCATGCTTGGGACTTTTATTTTTAATAATTGGATTAAGAGCGGGGCTGTTAAGTACAATCCTTTCGATTCTTGCAATGTATTTCAGTTTAACAGTAGCCTCTAATTTTGCCGGAGAGGCAACAAATGCTTTAAGCAAAATAGGGCTTTTGGATAATGAGTTAAGTAAGATAATTATCATTCTTACCATCTTTCTGGCGTTAACCGCTGTTTTCGAATTTGTTTTCTGGGTAATTAAAAAAATTATAACTGTAATAGTTCTAGGTCCGTTTGATAAAGTAGGAGGAATGATATTGGGCTTTGCAAGAGGATTGCTTCTCGGCTCAATATTACTTATGGTTGTAGGAGTTTTTCCTCTTCTTCAAAATCTTGAAAAAGAGAGAGAACACTCACAATTATTCATATTTACAAAAAACGTCATGGAATTTACCCTTCCTCAAGCCAAAACCGCTACTGATACTTTGACAAAATCAATTTCAGGGAAAATTCCAAAAATAAAAACAGACATAAAAATCCCTTTTAATACAGAAGAAATAACGAGCATAACCTCAAAAGCGGCAGAAAACATAAATAAAGTAAAGAGGTTAACGCCATGAAATATCTTATTTTAATAGGCGATGGCATGAGCGACCTTCCTTTAAAACAACTTAACGGTAAAACACCTCTTGAAGCATCAAAAACACCTAATATGGATTTTTTGGCGCAAAACGGTCGTTGCGGATGGGTTTCCAACATTCCAAAAGGGATGCCTCCCGGATCGGATGTTGCCGCAACTTCTATTTTTGGCTATGACCCCAAAGCGTGCTACACAGGGAGAGGTCCTCTTGAAGCAGCCTCATTGAATGTTAAGCTAAAAAAAGGCGATATTGCATTTCGTTGTAATCTTGTCACTGTAAAAGACGGTTTGATGGATAGTTTTACTGCAGACCACATAACGACAAAAGAAGCAAAAAAATTAATAGGAACCTTAAATAAAAAACTTGGCAATAGAGGTATTAAATTTTACACCGGCTTGTCATACAGGCATCTTTTGGTTGTAAGCCCGACATCAAACGCCTATACCCCTTTACTTGCAAAGCTCGCATGCGCTCCTCCTCATGACATTACAGGTAGGAAAATTGAAGAATTTCTCCCTGAGGGAGCCGGTGAACATCTTATAAAGTTTTTAATGAAAGAGTCGATAATGCATCTTTTGGAGCATCCTGTAAACATTAATCGGATAAAAAACAAAAAGAGACCTGCAACAATGATCTGGTTATGGGGACAGGGTGAAGCTCCGCAGATGGAATCATTTAAGAAAAAATACAGGGCATCAGCTGCGGTAATAACGGCTGTTCATCTTTTAAAGGGACTTGGAAAAATTTTGGGGATGGGGACTCCCGACATTAAAGGCGCAACCGGATTTTTGGATACCAATTATAAAGGGAAGGCCGATACTGCGTTGAAAATGCTAAAGAAACATGATGTTGTCTTTGTGCATGTGGAAGCACCCGACGAATGCGGACACATGGGAGATGTTAAAGGAAAAATAAAATCAATTTCTGATTTTGATGAAAAGATTGTGGGATATCTTATAAATAAGCTGAAAAAATCTCAAAAAGATTTCAGAATGCTTGTCCTGCCTGACCATCCCACCCCGATTAAATTCATGACGCACACAAGCGACCCTGTTCCTTTTATCCTGTATGACAGCACAAAAAAAGCGGAAAGCAGAATCAAAAAATTCAATGAAAAAGAGCTAAAAAAATCAAAGGTCTTAATAAAAAACGGACATACAATGATGAATAAGTTTTTAACGATTTAGAATCTAACAATCCGTACGGCTATTACTTCCCTGCAATTTGATAATTCACCATCTATAGCTTATTTATTAATCCCAACAGGAATCGCGGGTGAATAATAAATCATTCCTGAGTCCGGATTTTTCAACATTTCCAAAACATCGATAACCCCGCCTGTTATTGATTCATTTTCAATCTTTTTCGCAAAATCCTGTAATTCGCTAGGCGAAAAAGAGCAACTTTGTTCTATATAATTTCCAGGAAATGAAGAATAAATAAAATCAGATATCACAGAATCAAATATCCCGACAGAATAAAGCTCATCATTCCATTGAATAAAAAATTGGACTATTTTAAACGAAACATCATGGTTGCCATCCACAATATCAACTAAAATATTTACCCAATGTTTAGTTTCAACAGGCGCATTCCCTTGTATGGCTGCTGCTCTTTTTCCTGCGACAGGATTAGAAGAAACAGGTTTTAATTCGCCAATAATTTTTTGAGATTTAGAAGAGGTTTGTACCTGCATCTGAGGGATCTCAGCCTTTTTTGGTATTGTCTGAAGAGAATACCTGTTTACATTTCCACCAGAACTAGGCTGAAACATAAAAATATATCCTTTAATAGAGTCATTTGGATATGCTAATTTTAAATCCCTAAATTTTGAATAAATTTCTTTTGTCGCATTTTTGAATTGGGTCCTTGAAATGTCAGGGCTCCAAAGTAGAAAGTATAAAATCGTGTGTATAATATTAGTATTGAGAGGAAAAATGCTCTTATGTTTAAATTACTTTTAATATGATAACATATAAAAGACAATATTGTCAAGATATTTTTATTATAAGTGCATTAAAAACTATAAGCAAGGGAAGAGCCCTCACTCAAGCTGCAATCATTAAATTTTCTTTATGATTAATCGCCCGCTCCTTATATCTTCAATTTGGGTGAGGGCTCTCTTCTGTTTTGTGAGGCTGGATAGTTGTCTATTTTTGTAATTTCTTTTTTTAAAAAATATGATATAATTATTGCAATTAAATATAGGAGGAAAGTTATGTTAAAAAAGTTGACTGCCGGTTTATTGTTTTCATTGTTTATTGCTTCTTTTGCTTTTGCACAAACATCATCAATAGGATATATAGAAGTGCAAAAAGTTTTTACCAATTACAAAGAAACAGCTAAAGCCCAAAAAGATTTACAAAAAAAGGAAGAATCTTTTAAAAAACTGTTTGAAGAGAGCCAAAAGAAATTAAAAGAGGCCGAAGATAAAGGAAAAACCAAAGATGAGCTCGACAAAATGACAAAAGAGCTTGAGAAAAAACTTGAACCGCAAAGAAGTGAACTTTTGCAGTTAAATGAACAGCTTACCACAAAACTTCAAGGCAATATTGTAAAAGCAGTTGAAAAAGTCGCGCAAAAAGTCGGCATAGATGTGGTTCTTGACAAACAGGTCATAATTATTGGCGGAATGGATATTTCCGACATGGTAATTAAAGAACTAAACAAATAGTGCATGCCTAAACTAGGGGATCTTGCCAAATTAGTTAACGGAGTTATTGTAGGTGATTCCTTTTTAAATATCAGCGCTGTATCAGAAATTGAGTCAGCCCAAAATGGAAGTTTGGTTTTTGCTTTCAATAAACAATCGCTTATTTTAGCCCTTGAATCAGATGCTTCTGCTATAGTAACTTCTTTTGATTTAAAGACAACAAATAAATCGGCTATTTTAGCAAAAAAACCCCGATTAGCTATGGCAAAAATTCTTCAATTGTTTGCCCTGCCATCTGAAATTAAAAACGGGATACACAAAACAGCAGTCATAGATAAAACAGCCAGAATCGGTAAAGATGTTGCGATTGGTTCTTTTGTTTACATAGGCCCAAATGTTGAAATAGGAAATTGTACAACAATATATCCAAATGTAACAATTTACCAAAATGTAAAAATCGGAAACAGATGTGTAATACATAGCGGTTCGGTACTTGGTGTGGACGGTTTTGGTTTTGAAAAAGACAAAGACAACACATGGATAAAAATACCGCAAATAGGCGGAGTTCTAATTGAGGATGATGTTGAAATATTTTCAAACGTCTGCATCTCCCGCGCAACAATAGGAAATACCGTCATAAAATCTGGCACAAAAATAGATAATTTAAACCAGATTGCCCACAACTGCATCATCGGTAAGAACTGCGCTTTGGCAAGTTTTGTAGGCATGGCTGGGAGCGTTACAATAGGAGATAATGTGATTATAGGAGGTCAGGCAGGGTTTAAAGATCACGTTTCTGTTGGAGAAAATACAATTATCACTGCTCGAGCAGGAGTTACCAAAGACATTCCTACAAATATGATCGTTTCCGGATTTCCCGCAATTGACCACAAAGAAGAAATGAAAATCTCAGCCACTCTCAGAAAACTGGCAAAAAAATAAGCCCGCAACCGGGATTGAACCGGTGACCTCGTCCTTACCAAGGACGTGCTCTACCAACTGAGCTACACGGGCGTTTAACTGATAACCAATAACCTATAACTTTTAACAAATATTCAATATAATTAGTGTTTAGATAAGCTCTGACTTTTTGAAAATCGGATCGAAATCATAATTCTTAAAAGCCTCTTTAGCGCCCTCTTCCCTATCCACAACAGAAATAATCTTCACAACTTTAGCCCCGACAGCTTCCACAGCCTCGATTGCCTGCAAAGCTGACCCTCCTGTTGTTGAGACATCCTCCACAATTAAAACATTAAATCCCGAATTGATAATCCCTTCTATCTTTTGTCCTGTTCCATGTGTCTTCTCTTTTTTGCGAACTATAAAACCCGGAATATCAGAAAGAGTAATTACCGCACCAATTATAGGATCAGCACCAAGCGTCATCCCGCCAACCGCATCAATTTTTAAACCCTTTATCTTCTCGAGAATGATTTTGCCAATCAGCTTCGCACCTTGAGGATGCAAAGTTATTTTGCGGCAGTCTATATAGAAATTACTCTTCTTACCAGAAGACAAAGTAAACTCCCCTGTTTTAAATGCCCCTGTCTCTTTTAAGAGTTTCTTAAGTTGTTTGTACATCAGAGGATTTTCTCCAATCCGTAAACCAAACCGTTTTGACTCCCAATTTTGCGTATGCCAAGAATTACGCCCGGCATAAAAGACTCTCTATTTATTGTATCATGGCGAATCGTTAGCGTTTGGGAAAGCCCTCCAAATATGACCTCTTGATGTGCCACAAGGCCAGGAAGCCTTACCGCATGGATTGGAACTTCTTTATCTTCACCAATCACTTCTTTAATCATTTTGGCTGTTTTAATTGCTGTTCCGGACGGTTTATCAGCTTTTTGGGGATGATGGAACTCGATTATTTCAACATCTTGCATGTATGCCGCTGCCTCTTTTGAAAATTGCATCATAAGAACGGCTCCTATTGCAAAATTTGGCGCTACAAGACAGTTCTTTTTTGTTTTCGCGCAAATATCTTCTATTTTTTTCAAGTCCTCGGCTGTAATCCCTGTTGTACCAACAACAGCGTGAGCGCCCGATTCCAGGATGTTTTTAATATTTGAGAATGCAGTTGTTGGATGGGTAAAGTCGACAACAACCTGAGCCTGTTTATCTTTTATAGCTTTCACAAGATCATCTCCCATATCAAGTTCTGCAACAAGTTCTAAGTCATTTTCTTTTGAAACCGCTTTTACAGTTTCAATCCCCATTTTCCCGCGAGCTCCATTAACTATAACTTTTATTTTTGACATATAATATATTTCCCCTTATTAAAAAATATTTGCTTTCCGCTAACCGCTTTCCACCTTCTACTTTCTGCTTTTTATAATATACTGAAATTTCTTATTCCATATCACGACACCATTATACCAAAGCCCGGGTAACTGGGCAAAGGAGTATAAGCCGATGACAACAAATGCGGTGAATCTCCGAGCTCAAAAGAGCCCTATAGCTAATCGTCCTTTTTACATGAAGCATCTTGCAAATCGTCTATTTTTACCCGCAACTGCAATTTCCTTATTGGGGTGCGGGGAAGTAGAAATAGATGAAACTCCTACGCCAATGCAAACACCAAAGCCGGAAATAACTCCGATTACTCTAAACTGTGGAGAAAATACTGACTGTTACGTTGAAAAAAAATATGAAGATCAAGGAACATGCTTTGTTAATACTGATAAAAAGTCAAATACAACAACAATAGAATGCAGCGACATGATGGAATATAATTATACTTTTTTAATATTTGCGCCATACTCTCCTCTGCAAGTAAAAGACCAAGCAACAATTTATATTGCTCCCAATATTGAAGCAGGACTAGATATTAATCTTTCTGGTACAAACCTAAGAAGCTGGCAAACAATAGTATCCTTCAAATCGGCGGCAGCGGCTTATGCAATTGAAATCGGAGAAGAAGTTCAAGCCCCTGGAGGTTTTAATTCTTCCTGCAATTTTTTAACTTTTGAAGATGATGCTTCTTTTGAAGAGTCGCACGCCATAACTATTCAAGCAGCAAGCCAGCCTCTTTTTATTTCTTACATTGCAGTAGAATTCATGAGTCCATCTGATATCTTTATTGTCAAATTCGCACCTATAACTATTGAATATTAGACATTGGATATTGATCATTTTTCCCCCGTATGCCCAAACCCTCCAGCACCCCTATCCGTAACTGAAAGATCAGATACTTCTTCAAACTCAATTCTTTCTATTTTATTAACAATCATCTGTGCGATGCGATCGCCCCGTTTGATTGTTAAATTTTGCTTGCTGTGGTTCATAAGAATAACTCCAACCTCCCCGCGATAATCGGCGTCAACGGTTCCCGGGGTATTTAAGACAGAAACACCCTGTTTTAGAGCAAGTCCGGAACGCGGCCGCACTTGAGCTTCATACCCTTCAGGTAGAGCGATTGCAAGTCCTGTTGGAACAAGTTTCCACCCACCAGATTCAATTATAACCTCTTCGGTAACAGCAGCATAAAGATCCATCCCAGCCGCATGATCGCTCATATATTTTGGAAGCGGCAAATCTTTGCCATGTTCCAACCGTTTTACTTGTACTTTTATGTTCACTTTGTTTCTCCTTTATCAGCATCTTTTCCGCTGGAATCAAAAAATTATCTCTCAAACTTTTTCAAAAAATCTTGGACAGAAACAACCTTTACGGCTTTATACTTTTTAACATTTAGTAAATGTTTATCGTTGGAAACTATAAAATCAGCAGTTCCTTCAATGGCACATTCAAAAAACTTATCATCTGCAGGGTCATCCTTAACTATCTTGAACTCTTTTGAAGGGCAAATCAATCTAGCAAAGCGAGTTAACTGTTGATTAAACTCAGAAACCAATTCAGGCTCAATCTTTTTTACAAGAAGTATACGTAAATATTCTTTTACAATGTCGTCTGAAATTAAAAGTTCAAATTTGCCTTCCGCCCAAAGTTTTACAATTTTTGACGCGGCGCCTTGAGTTAAATAGGCCGCCAAAACAACGTTCGTATCTAAAACTACATTAATCATTAAATTCTTCTTATTTCATGAACCATTTCATTGATCTCTTTAAGGGTTAAATGTTTTTTTACCTTTGCTTTTGAATCCTCTTGCATCCTTTTTTGTAGAGATTTAATGCTATCTTCTTTGTTTTTTATAGTTATATAGGAGAGAATAACTTCTAACTCCTCCCCTTTTTTAACAGGCATCTCTCTTCTTACATATTTAGGGATAGGAATATTACCATCCGGCAATACGCTCGTAAAATATTTAATCGCTTTCATGCTTCACCCCTTATAACTATCTTAACATAACAAGACAAACTATCACAACTCCCTCTTAAAACTGAAAAAAAAACTATGAAATGCCTTTATTAAGTCAGGGGCTTGGATAAAAAAATATTTTAATTTGAAATTTTTGTATTTTTCTTTAGATAATCATTCATACAGATTATTGTGCGGCTCAAGATATACAACAATTTTTCTATCTTATAGGAGGGACATTAAATGTTTTCAATGAAAATAACTGCAAGGCCTTATACAACACCAGGGGTAAAAGTAAGAGGAGATATATGTTTGTCTGGAAATACATCAGGAACTAATGTCCCACCTTTAAAGGCAACTGTCTTAGGAAATATTTCTGAAGGAGCTTCATCTGTTGTTACAGAACGGGAAGCTCTCGACGAGTTCATAAAAACTGACTGCCAACTCGCAGAACTAAGTAATCCGGTAGGTGAGGATATAACGACGATTGGACGGCAAGTCGTTAGTTGTGGAATACTCCTAAAACAAGCAGGACATATGCCTAATGATTTTTTTGGACGTAATAGGCCTCTTCAATTAATTGGACTTCCTGATTCTCACAGGGCATTAACTTATGAAGTTATATTTGCTAAGCAGGGAGATTATGGTTTTGAAACAGACAAACGGTTTGTTTTTCCTGTTAACTTATTTGGAACCTTTATGTCAACGCTGAAAGATCGAGTCAAACACAGCACTTGGAGCATTGCAGAGGAAATATCTGTCGCTTTATGCTGCAATGAAATTCCAGATAGGGTTGATACAGTTCTTTTTTGGCTTAAATTTCCTTGGAACAGGCAAAGTTAAACTTTTATCCCCTGCACACTCTCCACATCACCCAAAACCACCAAATTTAAATATTCCTCATCAAAAATCTTTTCCGCCAAAGAAATTATATCTTTCTGTGAAATTTTATCGATGTTTTCAAATATCTCTTCAACCGAGATCGCCCTTTTGTGGAAAAACTCCGATTTTGCAATATAACTCATCCTTGCAGAACTCGATTCAAGCCCCAAAACAAGCCCCCCTTTCAAATGCTCCTTAGCACGGGAAAGCTCTTCGCTCGATATCCCCTCTTTTTTCATTTTTTTAAACTGTTCAAGAATCAAAAATATAACCTGATCTACGTTTTTCTTTTCCGTCCCCGCGTAAACATAAAAAACACCAAAGTCACGAAAAGGCTGGGCAGTGGAATAAATAGAATAAGCAAGCCCCCTTTTTTCGCGAACCTCCTGAAACAACCAAGAGCTCATGGATCCGCCTAAAATTGTATCCAATATGGACAAAACATAACGATCATCCTCCATCTGCGACACCCCTTTTGTCCCCAAACAAAGATGAACCTGTTCTGTCTTTTTATTTTGCAATTTTGTTTCGCTCTTAATTTGAGGAATAAAAGATTTTACAGCTTCTTTCTTCCCATTAAATTGGCCAAAAACCGATTCGGCCATTTTTATAACATCCAGATGCTTTACATCCCCCGCAGCAGAAACGATAACATTGTTTGGCTTGTATAATCGGTCCCGATATTTTAAAAACGACTCCCTAGAAAAACCCGAAACACTTTTTTTTGTACCAAGAGTCGACTTTCCAATAGGATGGGCGTGAAGGATTGTCTGCATAAAAAGGTCGTGGATAAGATCATCGGGCGCATCTTCATACATGTTAATTTCTTCCAGAATAACACCTTTTTCCATTTGTATATCTTCTTCTTTTAAGGAAGGATTTAAGAATATGTCAGTTAAAACATCAGATGCTATATTAATGTGCCGATCAAGAACCACGGAATAATAAACCGTATACTCTTTACTGGTATACGCGTTAAGCTTTCCTCCAACCGCATCAAGCTCTTTTGCAATTTGGAACGCCGATCTTTTGGGAGTCCCTTTAAAAGCCATATGTTCTATAAAATGGGTGAGCCCCTCTTCTCCTTGCAGCTCATCCCCGGAACCCGCGCCAACAACAAGACCCAACGCGACAGAACGCAAACTTTGAATGTTTTCAGTAACAATAGTCAACCCGTTATCCAATATAGTTTTTTCAACATTTGGAATTTTCATTTATATAATCCTTTCTCCTTAATATAGGTCAAAACAACTCCGGGAACAATTTTGACGGCCGACTTTCCCGCCTTTAATTTTTTTCTAATTTCAGAAGATGAAATATCTTCTTTTAATTCCATCAAATGTATTTTATCAACCTCTTTCTGTAGAGGAGGAAATTTCAATAGCCGTTTAAAAGTCCTAGCTTTAGCACCAGGCCTTGTTCCCACAATAAACTCGCACAACTTAAAAAGCTCCAGCGGTTTTTTCCAATCAAGTATTTCCAGGATAGAGTCCATCCCCATTATATAAAAAAGCTTTGTGTTTTCTCCGTAAATTTTTCTTAGTCCGTTAAAAGTATCAACCGCGTAACAGATCCCTTTTCTGTCCATTTCTATTCTTGAAGAAGAAAATCGTTTAAACTTTTTAATTGCCAGCTTTACCATTTCAAAACGATCTTCTTTATCTGTAATTTCAGACGCATTTTTATGCGGAGGAAGCCCGGAGGGTACAAAGACTATTTCATCAAGCACAAATTCTTTTTTGGCTGCTTTCGCAAGCGCGATATGCCCCTTGTGAATAGGATCAAAAGTGCCGCCCATAATACCAAGCCTTTTAACCCTTTTTTGCCTCATCATGCCTGTAGTATACAACATCTTTCCTTTTTGCGCTTGATTTTATTAAAATTAATAGTATAGTTATAATCAACAAAAAGTAGTCTCCCTGAAGACTCCCTGAAGAAAAGTGAAATTTTTTAGCCAAAGAGCCGATAATAATATATAGAAGGGGGAAACACAAATGAGTGCATATCTAACAGGCCTGCGTCTTAGCCCTTTATCACGACCTAGTACTCCTTGTCCGTTATATGTTCCCGGGTCTGTAAATCGTTCTTCTTATGAAACACCTCAACCACCGCGTAAACCTAGTGATCACTATATGGAAGGAGTCTCTTCTGCCTCTTTCCACGTTCCTGGATATGTAGGTCCTTCTTGCTACGAGATAGAAATACCACAACGACAGGCACAAACAAGCGCTCCTTGCGTTGCCACAGGTGGGGCAAGAGAGGTCTTTCATATATCATCAGAAGAAAGCTACAATCCTATTAATGCTCTTTATCAAGCATGTAAAGGAGAAGAAGATAGGTTAAAAATTGTTTATGATTTTATAAGAGAAATGCGAACAAGAAAAACCCCAGAGAATACTGGCAAATCACTAGAAAGGCTAATGAGAGAAGAAGTATGCTATATCGTCAGAACCACAAAAGAATTATTCTCAAAAGGAAACGATCGTGTAGATTTTCTTGATAAAGTTATAAATTGTTTTTACTCAAAGGAATCCGAAATAGGAAGGGAAATACAGAAAATAGCTCTTGCTGAAATTATAAAACTTAATGGGTTTGAACATGAAAAATTAACAAGCCAAATTCAAGTTACTCTTCCAACCGATGGAACGCAACCTGCTCAAAAAGAAGCAGTCCCAAATCAGCTAGAAAACCCTATCTAACTTGCCCATCTCCATACACAACATACTTGTATGAGGTAAGCTCGGGTAGTCCCATCGGACCTCTCGCATGAAGCTTTTGAGTTGAAACGCCTATTTCCGCACCAAACCCAAACTCACCGCCATCCGTAAATCTGGTAGATGCGTTTACATATACAGACGAAGCATCAACATATGCCAAAAAGTAGTTTTCTGCCTGTTTATCTTTTGTAACAATCATCTCAGAATGTCTTGTTCCGTATTTATTGATATGGGCTACTGCCTCTTTATAATCTTTAACCACTTTAACTGTCAAAATAAGAGACAAAAATTCTGTTGCCCAGTCTTCTTCAACCGCATCTTTTACGGATGAATCGATAGCCTTAACTTTTTTATCGCCTCGAATTTCAACGCCAGCTTCTTGTAATTTAGCAAAAATCACAGGAAGAAATTTATCGGCAATTGCTTCATCGATTAGCAAAGTCTCTATCGCATTGCAAACAGACGGACGAGAAACTTTTGCGTTATAAACAATATCAACCGCCATTTTCAAGTCGGCGGTCTTTTCAACATAAGCATGACAGTTCCCTTCCCCCGTCTCAATAGTCGGGACTTTTGCTTTTTGGACAACTGTCTGGATTAAATTTTTGCCTCCGCGCGGAATTAAAACATCAAGATACCCCCTCATCCCCATAAGTTCTTCTGCCGATTCTCGTGATGTATCAGAAATTAATTCAATAGCCCCTTCCGGAATTCCCGCGCCATAAGCCGCTTCGCTTATGATTTTTGCAAGAATTTTATTTGAATTTATGGCATCGGAACCTCCGCGTAAAACCGTTGAATTCCCTGATTTCATACAAAGAGAAGCCGAATCGACTGTCACATTAGGCCGTGCTTCATAAATTATTCCGACAACACCAAGAGGAACTCTCTTCTTTTGGATTCTCAAGCCGTTGGGTCTTGTCCATTCACTGATTATTTCTCCAATAGGATCTTTTAGCTTTTTTACAACGTCCAACGCGTCAATAATTCCCAAAATCCGCTTTTCGTTAATCATCAACCTGTCAAGGAGCGCGGACGATAACCCTTTTTTTTCTCCCTCTTGAAGGTCAATTTTATTAGCCAGTATTATATCTTTTGAATTCTTTCCCAAAGCATCCGCCATAGCATCCAAAGCTTTGTTTTTTATCTGTGTTGAAATATTTCCAAGCTTTAAAGCTGCTTCTTTTGCTTTTTTGCATTTTTCAAAAATTTCTGTCATTTTATAATCACCTGTATTTTTTCGGGCAAAATTTTGTCCCGATTTTTTTCCCTGATATTATGCTGTTTATTGCCCCTCGTTCTCTTCCATTAGCTATAAAAACCGAAATCCCCGAAGACATGCAGATTTGGGCTGCATTTATTTTGGTAATCATCCCCCCAGTTCCTATCTCTGTTAAAGAATGCCCAGCCGCAAACCTAATCTCTTTTGTTATTTTTTTTATCACATCAACTTTTTTGTCCTTAATATAAAATCCATCAACATCAGTCAAAAGAACTAAGATATCAGCTGATATCAATTCCGAGACAAGTGCTGATAAGGTATCGTTATCCCCCACTTTTATCTCTTCCGTGGAAACTGTATCGTTTTCATTTACAATCGGAACTACACCTTCGTTTAAAAGGGTTGTCAAGGTGTTGCGGACATTGCGATATCGCTCTTTATCTGTCAGTGCATCACGGGTAAGCAATACCTGTGCTGTTGTAATCCCAAACTTTTCAAAAGCCTTTTCATACTGGCGCATTAAAACGGACTGCCCTATTGCAGCGGCCGCCTGTTTTTCGGGGATTGTTTTGGGCTTTGATGCAAGGCCAAGTTTTTGAGCTCCTGTAACTATCGCTCCCGATGTTACAATGATGGCTTTCTTTTTTGATAAAGCAATCTCTTTGACTATTCTTTGAAGATTTTGAAGGTCTAACTTATTATCCAAAGTAAGAGTAGAGGTTCCAATTTTTATAACAATAATACCGCTTTTTGACATTGTGTGGTTATTTTAACACAGATTAATTACTGGGGCAAAACAGAAACTTTTTGGCCTGATTCAAAAGTTACAATTCCAGCAGATGTTGCAAAAAGAGTATGGTCGCTTCCCATGCCTACATTTTTACCCGCAAAATACCTTGTTCCGCGCTGACGAAGGATTATATTCCCCGATTTTACAACTTGACCGCCATAAGCTTTAACCCCTAATCTTTGTCCGTTGGAATCGCGGCCGTTTCTGGAGGTGCCGCCCCCTTTTTTATGTGCCATTTATAAAGAAACCTCCATAATTTCAACTTTCATTAAATTCTGGCGATGCCCTTTTTTACGGTGATAATTTGATTTTGATTTATACTTATAATTGATAACTTTTTCATCTTTAAATAAGTTTAATACTTTTCCTGTAACTTTGGCCCTTGAAACATAAGGAGTTCCAATTTCAATATTGTTTTCGTTGGAAATAAGTAGAATTTTATCAAAACTAATATCTCCCTCTTTTTGAGGCAAAAGCTCGATATCAACAACATCCCCTTTTTGAACCTTATATTGCTTATTTCCTGTTTCAATTATAGCGTACATAACTTTGAAATTATACCATAAAACAAGGGAAAAGGTCAATTAAATTTTTAGGGCTTTTTAACCACGTTTATGTTGCTTATGATTTGAGAAAGAAGCAATGCAGACTTTGAATTTAAGCTATTCAAGTCCTGCGACATAAACCAAGACACGCTTTGAATAAAATTATGACTTTTGACAACTCTATTAATGAGGAAATAAAAGGAACTCGCAAATACTCCAACATTTGCTAAAAGAAACTCTGCAGGATACCCGTTTGTCAATTCATAAAGACCAACATGGGCAAATTTTGCCCCAAAAAGAGGCAAAAAAGAAGATGAAACAGCAAATAAACAATAATGATGCAAATTGTTCTTTTGTGCAAAATATTTTACGGCGCCAATAAACCTTTTGAATTGTATAATATCTTTCTTATCAGTTAAACCATCAGGTATCCCATCAATTTCAGCTGTTTCACACGCCGTAAGCGCTTCGGACAAATCCAACCTCATTTGCAACTTAAGAAAGCATCGCGTTTTATCAAATGTTTGAAAAGATCTATATTCTCTTCCAAAAACACCTTCAAACGCTTTTTTGACAAAAGGTCTTCTCATAAATTTATTTACCAATGTCACCGCACTACGCGTTAACGTTGGAGATAAACAATAAAATTCGGCCAAAACAACCGTTTTTAGACCAAATCTAGTAGGCACACTAGGCGTTATTAAGCTTGCACTTATCATAAAATTTACCCCTGAAATAGTATCTTAATAAAATTTAAGAAATTTCAGTTAGCAGTAAATTGTGAAGAGCGGTTAGTGTCATCATATTTATGGTGTGGTTTTTGCCTCTCTTTCTAATTTCAAATTAATGTTGAGATCCAATCCTTCCGCAGAAGGGACTTTAAAGTTTAAAGAATTTACAACATTACAGCCATTTGTGCTTATTAACTTCAAGGTTGTATTTAATGGCCCTATTGGAATACCATACGGATAAGATATCCACCAGGCTTTCCCTTTTTTGTCAAAGGTGGCGCTTGCGACTCCACTGCCTTCAACAAAATCAAGCACCCATTGTCCAAAAACTTTGTCCCTATTCTTTGAAATCCAAGCATCACCGGATACAACAGAAGGCTTTTCTCCCCACTCAATCCATAACGCTTTTCCTCCCTCATCATAAAAATAATCCGCCTGTATAAAAACATCCATAACAATGACATCTCCTTCACACAGGTTAAAAGGAATAACAGGAATTTCAAGGCGGGGATAATCATTTCCACCCCAACTTACAGAAAAAGAATTGTCGTACGTGGCAGATACTTTAAGGTGTCCTGATGTTCTTTTCTTCCACACATCAATTTTTGAAAGATCTGTCAATTCCCTTAGCCTTATAGTATCGGGAAAAGGGGTTTCTGCTTGAATGCCAGATAAAGGATTTTGAGGAGAAGGTGTAACATCAGCCAAAGAAAACGAAGAGGTCTTTTTAGCTGAAAAAAATGTTGCCGGAGAAGAACTCATAATCGACCCATTATTAAAGAGATTGCAAGTCGTTGACCTGTAAACAAGAACTCCAACTGCAAAAAAACCGGCACCAGCAAGTATTTTAGAAATTTTTGAAATACGCATGTTTTTCCTATCCCAGTTAAATATCGAGAAAAATGCGGAAAGATTACAAAAAGGCTTTTTTATTTGGGATAGTGAATTCTGTAACGCCCTTCGCTTAAAACAACCAAAATGCTTTTTGGCTCAAGCAAATTTTTCTTTTTAACACTTAAGCATTCTCCAGGATTTTTACCTCTTCCCCTGCCATTTGGAAAGCCGCAAATTCTAACGCGGCAAACAATCCTTCTTTTGTCAAACTGGGATACCCTTTTAGAATTTCCTCTATCGTCATACCAGATGCAATTGCCTGCAAAATAATAGCAACAGAAATGCGTGTCCCTTTAACTATAGGTTTTCCGGAAAAGATATCTTTATCACATACAATCCATTCTTCAGTCATGGAAAATCACCTCATATATAATTATACCATTTCCAATGTCCTTACCCCAATGTCACTTCAATATGATGATCTCCGCTTTCAAAAATAGGGATAAGATTTCCTTTTATTTTTTCTCCGTCAACAATTATTTCTTTAATACCGCGAGAAAGATGTTTTGGATTTCTTACAACTATGTAATAATTTACTCCGCGATAATTTTTCTTTATTTCAAAGCCTTTCCACTTTTTGGGTATGCATGGATCAACCCGCAATCCATTGTATTCCGCGCGAACACCCAAAACATATTGCGTCCACGAGACATAAGCCCATGCCGCAGTCCCTGTAAGCCACGAGTTGCGCCCCAAGCCAAATTGGGAATGCTCTTTGCCTAAAATATTTTGGCAGTAAACATACGGCTCCACTTCATAAAGATCGGCAATTTCATTTTTTGCCGAGGGTAGAATTTGCCTCCCATATTGGTAAGCCCGATCGCCGTCTCCCGCCAAAGCCTGCGCAATAACCTGCCAAGGATTAGTCTGCAAAAAGATCCCTCCATTTTCTTTTGCCCCAGGAGGATATGTAGTAGTTCCTCCAATCTTCCAATCAAAACCATTATAAGCCGGCCATATCAAAACCAATCCGTATTTCGTATTTAAATATTCATGGGCAGAATCAAGAGCTAAAACAGTTCTCTTGCTGTCCGCAAACCCGGCCATAACAGCCCAGCTTTGGACTAAAAGATAAATTTTTGCCTTTTCATTTTTTGATGCTCCAACCTTTTTCCCCTCATCAGTATATGCCCTTAAGTACCACTTGCCGTCCCAGCCAGCTTTGTTTACAGCTTTTTTAAATTTCTCATGCATCTTTTTATATTTTTCAACAAGTTTTGGCTTATCTAAAACATGACACAGCTCTATCATTTCAAGGAGCGCTACTCCAAGCAACATCGAAGTCCAAACAGATTCGGCCTCACCTTTCCCTGTATCAAGGTTTAATGTATCGTCCCAATCTGCCCAACCAGCCAAAGCTAAACCATGTTTCCCGACATGTGTATCAGAAAAATCGATTGCCGCTTGAAGATGTTCCATAACTATGCCTTCTCCGTCGAGATAAGTAATTTTTTCCTTCAAGAAATCAAAATCACCGGTCTCTTTTAGATATGAACAAGTTGAAAGGATAATCCAAAGATGGTCGTCGCTATACCATTTTGCGGTTTTTTTCGTCCCTTCGGCCGCATCACCAATATCAGTTTCGCCTGTTAATGGATAAAACTGGTGTGCTGCGCATCCTTTTTTGTACTGAATTTTTAAGAGTTTCTTTATTGTCTCTTTTGCCTCTTGCGGAATTGTATGCATAACACCAAGCGTATCTTGCGCGGTATCACGAAAACCCATTCCGCGATTTACCCCCAACTGATAAAGGGAAACAAAGCGCGACCAGTTAAAGGTTGATTTGCATTGATATTGATTCCACAAATTGAGCATTTCATTTACTTCTTTGTCAGGAGTTTTTACCTGAAGATTACTTATGTAACTTGACCAGTATTTTTTCAGGGTTTCAAAACTTTCATGAACGGTCTTAATTTTTCTGTATTTTTCAATTAATGGGAGGGCTTTTTCAGGATTTTCTGCAACTCCTAAAATAAAAACAACCTCTCTCTCCTCTTGTGGTTTTAAATTTATTTCTATACAAAGAGAGCCTATTCCATTACCGCGTAAAACTTCCGAATTTGAACACTTCCCACTTGTTAAAGCAACAGGATTTGCAAGGCTTCTGTAATTGCCGATAAATTGCTCTCTGTCTGTATCAAAACTGTGAACTTTTGCATTGGCTGAAAAAAACGTAATCCCTAGAGTTTTCATAAAAGGAGCCCAGAAAATTGTATTATTATGAAAATTTGCCTGGTTTATCTGCTGACACCAATCGACATTTGTCTGGTCTTTTATCGCATCATAAAAACTAAACTCAGCATAAGTAAAAAGTTTTAATTTCCTTGATTTGTCGCTTTTATTTTTTATCTTAATAACCCAAAGCTCGAGAGCCTCTTCGCCGGGAACAAAATAAGTAACTTCAGATTCTATGTTATGCAGGAATGTTTTGATTTTTGTGTATCCCATGCCATGCCTGCACTCATAACTGTCAAGGGTTGTCATGGTTGGCTGCCAGGTAGCCGACCAAAATTTTTCTAATTGCTCATCTCTTAAATAAATATATCTTCCAGGCTGATCAACAGGTATTGAATTATATCGATATCGTAAAACCCTTTTATTTTTTGGATCCCTATCAAAACTATATCCGCCGCCCGTGTTGGAAACTATCCCTCCATACTGTCCGCCGCCTATATAGTTTATCCAAGGTGTTGGAGTATCCGGCCTCTCTATCACATATTCGTTGCTCTCCATATCAAAATAACCATATTTCATTTAAACTTTTCCTCTCTTTCCTTAATAAATAATATCATTTTTACGCTGTTTTGCGAAGGGGGGCTAAAAGAAATTTATTCAATAATTAAATCTGTATAAAAGTCTGGTTCCCGAATTTTAAAATGTTTGAAAACAAGCTGAACGCGGCATAAACAATTTTACCTGTTCCAAGTTTTTTTTCCATAAGAGCGGGGTGTCCGTCCTCAAAATTCTTGAGGATTTTTATCTCTTTATCTTTTACGCTCAAAACATCCCTAAACCCCGAAATATTTTTCCCGTCAACCTTGACAGTCCCTCCTACTATCTCTGTATAAAAATGCTCCACACCCAAAAGCTCGGAAATCAAAGGTTTTTCGTAAAGATAAGCATTTTCATCTTTCAACCCAAAGCGGCATTCGGAAATGAGAGTGCCGCCGTTTTCGACAAATTTTTTAATGTTTTCAAATTGTTTTCTGCTTAAAAGATAAGGATTTGCCAATAATAAGATTTTACAATTAAGATTTTCTTCTTCTATGTCTTTATCAAAAACAAAAGAGGTTTGTATGTTTTTATCATATGCCAACCGATATGCTCCGACAATTGAATTATTCCCGTAAAACAACCCCAAATCCCCACGACCAGAAAACCAACTGGGAGGAGCAGACCTTTGCAACCCTTCTTCCTGGAAGGTTTGTATGTCCGATTGACGGGAATAGTAGACAGCAATCTGGTTGTCTGTGGGGACCACTTGGTCTGTGGGGACGCGATTAATCGCGTCCTTACGCGCGTCCCTTCGGTTGCAGTCATCAATTATCTCTTTTATCGCAAAATATCTTTCTGTTGGTTCGCCGTCGGGGCGGAGGATGCCAAATCCGCCTGTCTCTGATCCAAAAAGAGGCGGTTTCCAATTGTGGAAAAGGATCATTTGCGCCCCGTGATTCATCAAAAGATCAACCCACTCCCTCATCTCACTACCCACAACCCACTTCCCATTCCCCCATCTCACATTCGGCCCTCCCTGTAATTCTGAAACAATAAACTCCGCACCGGATGAGGAGCAAACGCCTCGCCAATAGTCGGCAATTTGAGCAAGTGACTCCAATGAGTTCTCCGTCCCTTTTGGATAAATGTCCCAACCAAAAAAGTCCATTTTATCTGCAACAACCGTATGATCAACTATCCTATTTACAATACTTGTAAAATTATTTGTTCCAACTTTATGCTTATCATCATAATACTTAACAATCATTTTTAATTTTTTCAGCCACTTTGAAAGATTCTCTGACTTAAACCTCATCCAATCAAGATAAATATGGGGATTTCCCGCATCCCACATGCCAACTCTCGGCGTTGTTATTTCATCAAAACAAGAAAATGTCCCCGCCCAAAATTTTGTTCCCCATTTTTCATTGAGATTTTCAATTGTCTTATACTTCTTTTTTGCCCATTCTACAAAGACTTTTTTGGTCGATTCGCAATGGCAAAAATCACGGCTGTTGTCGGCTAAATCAAGTGGCGGATAATTTGGCTCATTGTCTACTTGCCACATGTAAAGAGCTGGATGTTTCGCATATCGTTTCGCCATTTTGCGGGTCAGTTCCTCGGCATATTTTTGTAAGATTTTATTATCACGGCAAGCATTTGGGCGAGGGCCAAATTCTGGATGAATATATCCATCATTTCCGACATGAAGCACTTGGGGGTGTTTTTTAACAAGCCATTGTGGAGCCTGGGCTACGGGAATTCCAAGCAAAACTTTTAGGTCATATTTTTCACAAAGACTTAAAGCTCGGTCGAGCCATTTAAAGTCCCACTTATTTTCTTTTGGCTGAATTAGATCCCACGCCATCTCAGCAAAACGGACAACAGAAAAGCCTATCTCTTTTATTTTTGAAAACTCTTTATCCCACGTTTCACGCGGCCATTGATCAGGATAATAAGTTACTCCAAATTGCATGGGGGCATTATACAATGTCCAATGACCAATATCCAATGTCAAATGTCAATTTACTCAACCGTAACAGACTTTGCTAAATTGCGGGGTTGATCGACGTGACAGCCGCGTTTGACAGCTATATAATAGGCGAAAAGCTGTAGAGGGATTACAGAAAGGATTGAAGACAACGCCTCTGTCGTTGATGGAACAGCAATAATATCATCCGCTTTTTCCGTGGCATCTTTATCTCCTTCAGAAACAATTGAAATTACCATCCCGCCGCGGGCTTTAACCTCTTCAATATTCCCCAAAACTTTTTCATACCTGCGGCCTTGAAGGGCTAAAACAATTACAGGCATATTCTTGTCAATCAAAGCAATCGGCCCATGCTTCATTTCCGCCGCGGGATATCCTTCCGCGTGGACATAGGATATTTCTTTTAGTTTTAAAGCTCCTTCCAACGCAACAGGAAATCCTTTTCCCCTGCCAAGGAATAAGGCATTATTTGACTTATAATATTTTTTTGCTATCTTTTCAATCTCTTTTTCTTTTAAAAGAATTCGCTCCATTTTGTCGGGAATTTCAATTAAGTCGCCTATCATCTTTTTGACTTCGGAAATCGGGATAGATTTTCTTTTCTTGGCAAGATACAAAGCAAAAAGATAAATGATAGTAAGTTGTGTTGTAAAGGCTTTTGTAGACGCAACCCCGATTTCAGGTCCCGCATACGTGTAGATTACTCCATGGGATTCACGGGCGATTGTAGATCCGACAACATTGCAAATACTTATAACCTTGGCACCTTGAGCTTTTGCCTCCCAAATTGCTCCGACAGTGTCTGCTGTTTCTCCTGATTGGGAGATAGCGATAACAAGCGTATTTTCGTCGACTATCGGATGGCGGTATCGAAATTCCGCAGCGTATTCAACTTCTGTAGGAATTTTTACATACTGCTCCATAAGGTATTCACCCACAAGGCCGGCATGCCAGGAAGTTCCGCATGCGGTAAAGACAATACGGTTTATTTTCCGCGCTTCTTCTTCGGTAAAGTTGAGCTCGTCAAAATGTATAAAAGAAGATTCTATCTTAACCCTGCCTGCAATTGTATCGCGAATAGCTTTGGGCTGTTCGTGTATCTCTTTTAGCATAAAGTGGGAATACCCGCCTTTTTCGGCAGATTCGGGATCCCAGGATATAAGGACAGATTCTTTTTTGATTTTATCCCCTTTTAAAGATTGAACTTTTACATCGTATCCTGTAATTGTGGCGATTTCCAAATCGTTTAAATATATAATTTGGCTTGTATACTTTAACATAGCAGGGATGTCGGAAGAGACAAAAAATTCTCCTTCTTTAAGCCCTATTATTAATGGACTCCCCTTGCGCGCGGCAATTATCTTGTTTGGTTCTTTTTGTGCAATTACGGCAATAGCGTATGATCCTTCTATAATTTTTAATGTGCTCCTTATCGCTTCTTCCAAAGAGGTTCCTCTTTTTTTTAGAAATTTTTCTATTAAGTGAGCCAGCACTTCGGTATCGGTTGTTGAAGCAAAATGGTGCCCTTCTTCAGCAAGATCTCTTCTTATTTGAAGATAGTTTTCAATAATCCCGTTATGGACAACCGCAAGTTCTCCTTTGCAGTCGCAATGAGGATGGCTGTTTTCGTCGGAAGGCCGGCCGTGAGTCGCCCACCTTGTGTGACCTATTCCGATTTTTCCGCCAATAGGCCTTTTTTGGAGTTCGGTTTCAAGTTCTACAATTTTGCCAGCGTGTTTTGATGAAAATATCCGTCCATTATCAAGTGTCGCGACGCCAGCAGAATCGTAACCTCTATATTCAAGCTTTTTTAAGCCTTCAAGAAGAAAGGGAATCGCCTCTTTGGTTCCTATATAAGCAAAAATTCCGCACATAATATAATAAGTTTACAGTGTACAGTGTACACTTGTATCACTCCCCCTGGTTTAAAACAGATTCAACCTCACGTTTTCCAAGATCGAGTTGTTTCTGTATATCTCCCATGTCAACGTTTTCACCACTTCCAGTCACATAGTCCCAAAGTATTCCAAACCTACGGGTAAGAATAGGCTCTAACATTCCCCAAGATGGAATGCAAGGATATGTTTTACCATAGATAATTGCTTCTTTAAAAACTTTGCGCGCCGGACTCACAGAAAAATAAGGGTTATCAAAAACCTTTTTATAAGCAGGCAAAAAACCGCAGGCTTTTGTATAATCAAGTTGAGCACCTGGATCGCTCGTTAAATATTTTACAACTTTCCACGCGGCTTCTTTATTTTTTGAAGCTTTGAAAATCGCGAGATTACTGCCTCCGACAAAGGTATATTGCCCTTCAGGCCCTTTTGGATAAGGAAGAACTCCAAAATTCCTAGCTGTAATGGAATCTGCCGCTCCACCCTGCGCGGGAGGAGTTGTTAATGTCCTTACTTCATATGGACCGTCAAAATACATCGCGACAGAGCCATTGTTGAAATTTGAACTGACTTGAGCTGTATTCAATTCAAGAAATTCGGCAGGGACAAGACCGGCTTTAACTAAGCTTATATAAAAAGAGACTCCTTTTAACGCTTGAGTAGAATTCAACACAGAAGCTTTCATGTCTTTTGACAGAAAATCTCCGCCGGCACCCCAAATCCAGGGAGACAGGTTATGGACTACATTCCAGTCGTTTTTGCCAGGCATTCCTAACGGAGCTATTTCAAGCCCTTCAATAGTAAGCTTTGCGTCTTTTATTTTGGTTAATGATGCCTTGAAAGAATCCCATGTGGCAAGATCTTTTGGCGTAAGCCCGGCAGCTTTTAAGACATCTGTACGATAGTAAAGGGCACGGGCATCAACGATCCATGGGATTGAAGTTACTTTCCCACTGCCAATAATCCCGCTTGTCGCCCAAGCGGCAGGGACAAAAGCTGCTGCTCCGCCAAGTTCTCCAACTTTATCATTCATATCCCACAAGGCGCCCATGCCGGAAATAGAGCCGACCCATGTTGACCCCAATTGGACGATATCAGGAGTATCTTGAGAGGTGGCAGCTGTTGTAATTTTGGTCCATGCGGCGCCCCAGTCAAGAAGAGTAACTTCGACTTTAATTTTTGGGTTGGCCTCTTCAAAAGGCGTTAAAACTTCTTTAATATCAATAACAGGTTCAAGGGAATTCGGCATCATCCACATTCTAACGGTAACAATATCATTTCCATCTTTTGAAGGGGCACATGAAACAAGAGTCAAAGAAAGAACTAAAAGGCAGAAGAGCAAAACAAATTTACGCATAATCATCTCCTTAAAAATATATTGAAAAAGAGACATGGGCTATTACTTATAGGATTATACCATTTTAAAATATAGCTTTCAATTTAAAGAGATTTTAGTTTTTTAATAAATTCTTGTGTAGAAATAATTTTGACACCCTTATATTCAACCAAATCAAGCAAATCTTTATCAGCAGAGACTAAATAATCGGCAGCCCCTGAAACTGAGCATTCCAAAAACTTATTGTCATCAATATCCCTGCATATATCAATTTTCATCTTTGGTTCAATTATTTCCGCATCAGAAATGACTTTTAATATCTCTCGGACATCGACATCTTTAATTTGATTGTATTTTTTTCTCAACGATGAGCGAGATAAAACATCAAGAATTTCATCGATTATTTCCATGGAAAGGAATAATTTATACTTATCTGAAGATAGAATCAACTGGGAATTTATACCGTGAGGATTAATTAATGCCCTTAAAAAAACATTAGTGTCAAAGACAACCTTAAGCATGTTTTTTTCTTGTCTCTTTTATTGCTTCTGTTATATCTAAATCAATTTTTTTAGAAGAACTTTTTTTTGTTTGTTTTCTAACATCAAAAAACAAAAAAGAAAGTTTTTTCAACCATTCCGAAGGTTTTTTTTGTTCAATAAACTTACTTTCTTTGCTTATCCAAAGCCACTCAACAAAATCAAAAACCTCCTCTTTTTTAACGGGAGGAAGATTGTCATATAATTCAATTAGTCTTTCTTTTTTAATATCTGTTTTCACTTTATTCACTCCTTAATAATAATCCAATAAGTTTTTATTGTTTTTGATATTAAAATCTCCTTGAAAATACATTGAAAAAGAGACATAGGCTATTACTTATAGGATTATACCATTTTAAGATATAGCTTTCAATTTAAAGAGATTTTAGTTTTTTAATAAATTCTTGTGTAGAAATAATTTATCGTTTTTTCTTTTTTGGAATTTCACCCATATGATTTTTTTGATTTTTTTATAATTGGCAAAATAGAGGAAAACAATTCTTTATATCTTCATCAGCAATCCATAAATAGAATTAATTATCAAAAACAAAATCTCCTGCGTAGGTGGAAAAATGATTACTCCTATCAATATAAAAAATCCGTATCTTTCCAGATTCATCTGCCATTCAACAGGAAAATATTGTGTAAAAATACGAGAACCATCAAGGGGCGGAATCGGAAGAAGGTTAAAAACCATAAGCGCGAGATTAATCCAAATGGCAAGCTGCATAATTTCTACCCATAAAGGAGCGTCAATCGGAACAAATTTAAAAATTACAGCCAATATCCAGGCTAAAATAAAATTTGAAATAGGTCCCGCAAGCCCTGTTATCATCATCCCGCGGTTAGGGTCACGAAAATTATAAGGATTGATCGGAACAGGCTTCGCCCAGCCCACATGCACCAGCAACAAAGCCAGAAACCCCAAAAGATCCAAATGGGCTATAGGATTTAAAGTCAGACGACCCGCCATCCTAGGAGTAGGATCCCCTAAAATGTCTGCCGCTTTAGCATGAGAAAACTCATGAATGGTAAGACTCGCCAAAATTATTCCTATAAAAATCAAAAAACTTAACGCAGCCATTTTTGTCCTCCGTTATGTTAATTCAAAACTTTTTTTAAAAACCGGCCGGTATAACTTTTTTCGGCTTTTGCAATTTCTTCAGGTGTCCCTGTCGCTACAACCTGACCTCCGTGATCTCCCCCCTCAGGCCCTAAGTCAATTACATAATCGGCTGTTTTTATTACATCAAGATTATGTTCGATTATAACCAGCGTATTGCCGCTATCAACTAAACGATGCAAAACATGCAGAAGCTTTTTTATATCGTCAAAATGAAGCCCTGTCGTAGGCTCATCCAAAAGATAAAGAGTCCTGCCCGTTGATCTGGCTGCAAGTTCTGTTGCCAGTTTTATCCTTTGAGCTTCACCTCCGGACAGTGTAGTAGCCGCCTGGCCAAGCTTTATATAGTTTAACCCAACATCACGAAGTGTTTCAAGCTTTCTTTTAATCTGCGGAATACTGTCAAACAACTCCAATGACTCTTCAACAGTAGAATCCAAAATTTCAAAAATATTTTTACCTTTATAATGGACCTCCAAGGTTTCTCGGTTGTAACGTTTTCCTTTGCAAACATCGCATGGAACATAAACATCCGGCAAAAAATGCATTTCTATTTTAACTAATCCCTCACCCCCGCAAGCTTCACAACGCCCTCCTTTTACGTTAAAAGAAAATCTTCCCGGCTGATATCCCCTTGCCTTTGCCTCAGGTGTCATAGCAAACAAATCTCTTATATGGTTAAAGACTCCGGTATAAGTCGCAGAATTAGACCTCGGAGTTCTTCCTATGGGAGACTGATCAATAATAACTACTTTGTCTAAGTATTGAAGCCCCTC
This sequence comes from candidate division WOR-1 bacterium RIFOXYB2_FULL_37_13, assembly GCA_001771535.1. Taxonomy (GTDB): domain Bacteria; phylum Margulisbacteria; class WOR-1; order XYC2-FULL-46-14; family XYC2-FULL-37-10; genus XYC2-FULL-37-10. The sequence goes on along the minus strand of MEUB01000013.1, from coordinate 7,440 downwards.
AATGGCATCGTGCTCTCCAGCCTTATCTATCGACTTGTAAAATCTTTTAGCCAAAGCATTATAAAGGATGTCATTTATCAATGAGCTTTTCCCCGATCCAGAAACACCAGTTACACATGTAAAAACTCCAAGAGGGATTTCAACGTCAATATTTTTTAAGTTGTGATGCCGAGCCCCTTTTATAACAATTTTTTCTCCATATGGCTTTCTTCTTTCTCTTGGAATCTCTGTTCTTTCTTTTCCGCTCAAATACCTGCCTGTTATAGACCTTTTAGTTTCAATAATTTTGGAAACAGAACCTACCGCGATGATTTCTCCTCCATGGACACCGGCACCAGGGCCAATATCTACCAGAAAATCAGCCTCCCGCATGGTATCTTCATCATGTTCAACAACAATAATCGTATTCCCCAAATCCCTAAGTCTTTTTAATGTTTCAATAAGGCGTTTGTTGTCCCTTTGGTGCAGCCCAATTGATGGCTCATCCAATATGTATAAAACGCCAACCAACCCGGAGCCAACCTGAGTTGCAAGGCGAGTTCGTTGAGCCTCTCCTCCTGATAAAGTACTGGATTCTCTGCTGAGAGTAATATAATCAAGCCCCACATTGTTTAAAAATTCAAGCCGGGCTTTTATTTCTTTTATAACCTGTTTTGCAATATTTTTTTGGCGATCGGAAAGTTGTAGATTATCTATAAACTCTATCAATTTTTTTATCGATAAGGCTGTAACTTCTGAAATTGATTTATTTCCAATTTTAACAGCCAAACTTTCAGGCTTTAATCTTGCACCTTTACAAAGAGGACATTTAAAAGAACTCATATATCTATGCAAGAAAAATCTCATATTTTCAGACTTTGTTTCAAAAAATCTGCGTTTTAAATTGGAAATAATCCCTTCAAACGTTCCCTCATGCTCCCAGTAGCCCCGCTGCATCTCATATTTAAACTTAACAGGGATATCACTGCCATACAAAAGAATCTCCACTTGTTTTTTAGTAAGTTTATTGAACGGAGTATCTACCCCAAAGCCAAATTTATCGCCAATCGCGGCGACCCTTTGCATGTAATAGCTGGCAGAATCGCCCCATGCCGCAATTGCTCCGTCTTTGACAGAAAGGCTTTTATCGGGGATTACAAGATCCGGATCAAATTCAAGTTTTGCCCCAAGCCCGCCGCATTCAGGACAGGCGCCATATGGCGTATTAAAAGAAAATATGCGCGGCGTTATTTCATCCAAACTTATATTACAATGCGGACAGGAAAATTTTTCAGAAAAGATTTCTTCTTTTGCTTTTTTCCCTTCCCCAAAAACCACTATTAATGTACCATTGCCGAATCTAAGAGCCGTTTCAACAGAATCGGACAATCTCTTACGGCCTGAAACATTTAAAATAAGCCTATCTACAATAATATCTATGTTATGCTTCTTTTTTTTATCTAGCACGGGGGGAGATGAAACTTCTATGATTTTTTTATTAACTCTCGCCCTTAAAAACCCGTCTTTCTGAATACTTTCAAAAAGTTCTCTATGCTCCCCTTTTCTCCCTCTTACAACAGGAGATAAAATTATTATCTTTCCCCCTTCTTTACGGGTTAAAATTTGATCAACAATTTGTTCCGGCGTCTGTTTTTCTATTTTTCTGCCGCACTGAGGACAATGGGGTTCTCCGATACTGGCATAAAGCAATCTTAAATAATCATAACTTTCTGTAACAGTACCTACTGTTGACCGAGGATTGCGTGAAGGCGCTTTTTGATCTATTGAAATCGCAGGAGAAAGACCCTCTATGCTGTCAACATCAGGCTTTTGCATCTGCTCTAAGAATTGCCTTGCATAAGCGGAAAGGGATTCAACATACCGCCTTTGCCCTTCGGCATAAATGGTATCAAATGCCAAAGAAGATTTCCCAGAACCTGAAAGCCCCGTAAAAACTATAAGTTTGTTACGAGGTATTTCAAGATTGACATTTTTTAGGTTATGCTCGCGAGCCCCTTTAACTATAATGTTTTCCTGCATGATAAACTATTATTGTAACACACAATTAAAATCGCCACTTGATTTTTTTACAACTAAAAGCGATAATATCCGCCAAGAGGTGGTCAAGAGTGAAAAAACATCATATCGCCATTGGATCCCTTGTAGCCATTGCTTTTCTTGTTTCGTTTACGCTGTTCTACTTTGGTTGCGGACAACAGGGAGGTAGCGGTGGTGGCGGTTCTTACTATGATCCGGGTTCCGGAGGAGGAGGCAGCGGAGATCCATATTCAAACACAGTTACACTTTCAAGCTTGTTTGACGTTTCCGGCGCGAAAGCAATAGTAAGTGCCGCTTCAAGTCAAACATCCGCAAATAGCATACGCGCTAAAAGCTCTTCAGCTACAGAATTGCTGAAGCTGCTTCCGGATGGGACATTTAAAGAAATATTGAGTTCTTCTTATGGTTATCGCCCTTCAATTTCTGTTATTGAAAAAGGCCCTGATGGTTCATTATATGTAGGGTTTTCCAACAAACTTTATTATTCAACAGGAAGCTCAAATGGGAATTCTGATGAGGACAAAACTCCGACAGATACAACTTCCGGCGGCGCAACGGCTTCTTCAGATGCTTCATCGATTAAGCCAAAATACGTGGATTCGGAGGGAGCTGCTTTCTTTAAAGTAAAAACCGATGGCTCAATTGAAGTCGTAGATTCAAGCATCTCCGGAATGGGTTCATGGTATAACGGAGGAGGCAACCAGTCAGAACTGCCGGCAAAAATCGTCCAATTTGACGATGCGGGCAATCTTTATTATTTGGCATCTTCGGGAGACGGGATGGATGCAACTTCGGTTTTAAAGAAAAAG
>MEUB01000013.1:0-4588 GCA_001771535.1 candidate division WOR-1 bacterium RIFOXYB2_FULL_37_13 | reverse complement strand
GCAGGAACTATTTCCCAGATTGGAAGCTCAAACATGGCTGTAAGGGATTTTCTTGTCGCGCCTGATGGGTTTGTTCTTTTCCACGGATCAAACAAAGGGAACTGGAGCATAGAATGGTTGCGAAGCATTGCGCCAAGCGGTAGTCCTGTTAACAACATTTTTTACAATGACACAAGCGGTGGAGGTGAATATGGTTATCTAAGAACTTATTATCTTGATAAAAATGGAGATGTCTATCTTGTTGGACAAAATTTAAGGATTGTAGATCCTGTAACAGATGAGGAGAAAAAATATTCAGGAATAATAAGGGTGTCACTCAATTCATCGGGAACTCCAACCGCCGTCAACGCCCTTTATGATGACAATAATATGTATAACGATACATATTCAACAATCGGGGATCAGCTTACCTGGGGATATTGGAACGGGACAGAACAGAAAAAGTTTTTTGAAATGGAAACAAATATGTCTACCCCACAACTCCCTCTTGTACTAGCTTCTGGCGTTACAGATGCATCTATTCGCGAGCATATAAGAAGTAAATATCAAAATATTACAACTGATACACTTAATAGTATAACCTTTGAAGGTTTCTCTCCTTCCAATGGACAATGGATTGTTGAAGCCTTAAATACATTAGTTTCTGCAAATATATCCGGTACAACTTGGGCAACTTGGAGGTCGGAGAATGGTCTTCAGGGGGTTTCTTTTGGAAATGCAAAACAAATTTTATTTGCGGATGACGGATCGGTATATGCCGTAATGAAGCTTGACTCTTGGACCGGAAGCTCTGCAACAAAAGGTGACAGGGTTTATAAAATCGTAAATAGTGACGGGGAAGCCGCAATTTCCGCATTCACTCAAGACTCAACTTATAAAACCATAAGCAGGGCAAAATGTTTTGGAAATTACTTAATTTATCTTGCTTCAAAAATGGGTTACTATAAAATATTTAAGCATACTCTATCAAATCCTTCTGCCCCTGAAGATATGACTTCCGATAAAGATAATGTTGAAATATTTAATTTTAATTACAATTCTGCAAATGGTAAATTGATGTATGATGTTTACGATTTAAACACCAACACCTCCTATATGGTGGAACAATTGATAACAAATAATGTCGCGGAAGAAAAAGAGGCTGAAGGATATACTATTACAGACGTAGTCCCGTTCGTAGCACAATAACGATAGCCTTAAGAAATATGTAAGGGCACAAAATCTTGTGCCCTTACAAAAATTGTCGTAGAATACAGGTATGAGCTTATTAAAAATCCTTACATTTCCGCATCCGATACTGCGCAAAAAATGCAGGTCAATCAAAAAGGTCGATTCAAACATTAAAAAACTGATAGACAATATGATTGAAACAATGCATGCCGCACCCGGCGTAGGATTGGCCGCCCCTCAAATCGGAGAAAATATCCGTTTGATAGTTATTGATATAGGCCAAGGGGCTTTTGCTCTGGTCAACCCTAAAATAGTCAAAAAAAATAAAACATTGCAAACTTTTGAAGAAGGGTGTCTATGCCTTCCCGGAATTGTGGCTCCAGTTGAGCGTTCATCTGCAGTCACCGTTAAGGGGCTGGATAAAAATGGCCATCCGATTACAATTGAGGCCGAAGGTTTTCTTGCTACAGTCATCCAACATGAAACAGATCATTTGGAAGGAATTGTTTTTATTGACAAAGTAAAAGACAAGACGTTAATACGGGAAGTTTCAAAAAAAGAAGAAGAGGGGAAAAACAAGTTCATTTGATGAAAATAATATTTTTTGGGACACCAACTCCTGCAGCAGTTTGCCTAAAAACGTTAATTGGCGTGGAAGAAGAAATAATATATGTCATTTCTCAGCCTGACAGAAAAAAAGGCAGAGGGCTTCATCTTACACCCTCCCCCGTCAAAGAACTGGCAATCCAAAATAAAATACCGGTTGAAACTCCAGAAAAGATTAAAGACGAAACTTTTATAAAAAAAATAAAGTCTTTAAATCCTGATTTAATTATAGTTGCAGCATACGGAAAAATTTTGCCAAAACAAATTCTAGATATTCCAAAATATGGCGCTATAAACATACATGCTTCACTTCTCCCAAAATACCGCGGCGCCGCCCCTATTCAACATGCTTTATTAAACGGAGAAAAAGAGACGGGAATTACAATTATGCAATTAGATGAGGGGCTTGATACCGGAGATATAATTCTTCAGGAAAAACTGGAGATCGAGCCAAAGGATACTTCCGCAATTTTGTTAGACAAACTTTTTGCAAAAGGGGCATCCCTTTTATTAGAAGCCATAAAACAGATAAAAAATGGAACTGCAAAAATGATTCCTCAAAATGATTTGAAGGCAACATACGCAAAGTTAATTACAAAAGAGATGGGAAAAATCAATTGGGCAAAACCGGCAGAAGAGATAAATAACCAAATAAGGGCTCTAACTCCTTGGCCTTCCGCCTATACTTTTCTAGATAAAAAGATGCTGAAAATTTTTGAAGCAGCAGTTGTCCCTTTATCAGAAGTCAGGAAACCAGGGGAAGTCATAGAAACAAAAGATCAATTAATTGTCGCTTGTGGAAAAGATTCCTTATCAATAATAGATGTCCAGCTTGAAGGAAAGCGCAAAATGCCCATAGCAGATTTTTTAAAAGGATACACCTCAAAACTTCCCGTAATATTTTCCTGATTTCTTAGGGATTACATAGGATGGGTGCAATTTTACCTCATTTTTTACGATATCCCTGTAGGAGCATGCAACCCGCCCAAGATTATTAATTTTGTATGAAGAATTCGATTTAAAAATTTGCAAATAATAAGTGAAAGAAATGACAAGAATAAATCCTATAAGAATGAGAAATCTAAGTAAAGCAATAAAAAGGTCGAAACCTGATATAGATACTTCTTGTTCTGCCAAATATTTCAGTATTGATCACCTGTCTGAAAGAAATGCACCTTTTCTGAAAAGAGACTATAGAAATATGTTATATGATGCAGGGCAAGTAGAAAGAGTCTTTAGATCCATAGTTAACTTGTCACTTGGAGACTCACGCACTAAACCTGCTCCTTTTTCGAATTTGAGAATTAATACTGTTTCTACCTTTATGAATAGACCATACTTATTTCTGCCATTTGCTGATTCACACAGTTTTGATATGTTTGATCCTAGTGAAAAACATGATCAACAGAGGTTTTCTGGTAAAATGGTAGAAAGATTTGAGTTTTTGCCTGAAAAATCGGGAAAGTTTTTATCTGAAAGATTAAAGAACCATATGAGGGTTTTTCATGAATATTATTTTCTATCTGGCATAAGACCTGCGGATATTGTTTTATCTTCTTTATCCTGTGACTGTTGTTTTGCTGGAAAGTACATAGATCAAGTCAAAGCTGGTATTTTGGATCTACAAAACAAAGGATCTATGCTATTAATGAATGCTCATTTTTCTCATAATGAAACAACAGAGTTTATAGCAAATCCTGTTTTTATTAAATGGATGCAAGAAGCTGGGTTTGAAGTTACTTGGTTTTTAGCGATGTTCCCACCTGTATTTCCTAATTTAAGGATTCCTGAACTTGACAGATTATATCCATTTAAAGCAGATGAGTTTAAATATGTTACAGATAAATTGAACTTCTTAGCGGAAAAGAAAAGAGTTCCTTATTGGGATTTTGGGCTTTATCTTGCTGTTCAAAGGATTACAAATCCAGGAAGAGATATAATAGAAAGAGTGCTTCAAGAAGTTGTTGAATGGGAAAATATTAATCTTGTATCAAGAAAAACAAGAGCAATGAAAAAAGATCAAATACAACCGGCAAAAAAACTTTTTAAACAATTTGAACAATCTATCCCTCAGCTTCTTGATTCCTTATATAATTAATATAATCTGCAATATTTAATATGAAATTTCAATTTGTTTCATTCGAAATAAAATTATTAAATAACCTTTATATTTGGGGGAAATAAATAATGTATTCACGTAAATTAGGATCGCCAATAATAGAGAGTAGGAAAATTACGTTATCTCTTTTTATTAGGCTTGGATTAAAATGCAATGATATAGATGGTTCAGCGAGAAAATTAAGTATATTTATCAGAGCCTTTAATAAAAATCCTCAATTTGTAAGAAGAAAATATGAAATACCCGGAGAACTTACTTTAGGTGGATTAATATTAAAAATAAGCAGAGAGATAATTTTAGAATCTAATCCGGCTAGAGCATCATTTTTAGCAGAAGCAATAGCTTTGGCTTTTCCTACTCCTCAGCAAGAAGGTATCTCTAATAAAAGATTTTTTGATATTGCAAATATTTTTAGTGAAATAAGAAAAGAAGCATCTGCTTGTCGTGATGCAGATGGTGAAGGTGGCACAAAAACGATGTATAGAATTGTGCTTTCTCTTGCGGATGAGGGGTTTTCTCTTTTTGAGATAGGACAAATATTAGGAAGACAGACAGCAAATGCTGAGGATATAGCAAATGCCCTGAGTGGCATAAGAGATATTCAGATATTAAAAAAAGGATATACCTTTTCACTAGTGTCCCAACGTTGTTGCCAGTAAATTCAACTGTTCCCACGAATCATCATTCTCCTTT
>MEUB01000012.1:16783-28542 GCA_001771535.1 candidate division WOR-1 bacterium RIFOXYB2_FULL_37_13 | reverse complement strand
TCACCAGACAACTTCGAAAAACGGTTCGTGAATGATTAAGTTACTGTCTACTTTTTGGGGGGAAGATCACTTATAACAGCCACGTAGAATGGAAAAAATTAAAAATAGTGTGTAGAGATACTATAATGCCTACATGGTAATCAATATGAAACCAACCGAATCTCAATCAGTCCAAAAAAGAATAATTGAATATGCTAAGCAGATTGGCTGGGTCTATGTGCCTAGGGAAGAGAGCGATAGCCGACGAGATAGCGGGATTTTCTATAAAAACCGGCCGTATTATAATGACCTTATTTTAGAAAAACTTTATGAGTTTAACCCGTGGCTTCCTGCTGATTTTGTGCCATCTGAGTTCTTTCCCCGTATCGAAGGAAACAAAGATGCGCTTTCATTCCTTAGAGGACAAAGCACCGCTTATGATCAAAAAGAAAAACGGGAACGGAACATAAAAGTAATCGATTTTACAAATCCCAATAATAATATTTTTGAAGTAACTGATGAATTCTCTTTTTCTAATAGCCGTTACAGTAACAGGCAAGATATTGTCTTTCTTATAAACGGGATACCTGTCATGAGTATCGAATGTAAAAATCTTACAACATCCGAAGGGATTGATAAGGCGCTTGACCAGATACGCAGATATCACAGGGAATCTCCAGAGCTTTTGGCAATTGAACAGGCATATCTTGCAAGTGAAGGGATGCGGCTTGAATATGGAGTAACCTGGAATACTGTTCGGCGCAATATTTTTACTTGGAAAGGTGACAAAGTCGGCGATCTTGAAAATAAAATAAAAACATTCTTTGATATTAAACATATCTTAAATGTTATCCAAAAATATATGATGTTTATCGAAAAAGATGAGAAACTCACAAAAATTATTCTTCGCGAACATCAGGCTTGCGCAGTCGAGGCTGTAGTTGCCCGTGCGCTTTGTGATGATAAAACTCGAGGCCTGATTTGGCATACTCAAGGCTCTGGTAAAACATTCACAATGATTAAAACTGCCGAATTGCTTTTTAAGTCAGATGAAGCTGATAAACCAACCGTTGTTATGATGCTCGACCGAAATGAGCTTGAAGACCAAATGGAGAAAAATCTTCGATCAACGGGACTTCAAAATGTCCGCCGTGCTGAAACGATTAACGACCTTGTTGAAATACTAAAAACCGATTATCGCGGTATTGTGGTGACAATGATCCACAAATTCCGAGGACTTCCGGCAAATCTAAATATGAGAAGAAATATCTTTGTATTAATTGATGAGGCGCATAGAACAACTGGCGGAGACCTTGGGACATTTGTGATGGCAGCTATGCCTAATGCTACATTTATAGGATATACGGGAACACCTATTGATAAGACGCAATATGGCAGAGGGACATTCAAAACTTTTGGCGTTGCAGATGCTAAAGGTTATCTGCATAAATACAATATAAGCGAAAGTATTGAAGATGGCACAACCTTGCCTCTTTATTATTCTCTTGCCCCAAATGAAATGCTGGTACCAAAAGAAATGCTTGAAAGGGAATTTTTGAACCTCGCCCAAGAGCATGGCGTAACTGATATTGAAGAGCTTAATGCTGTATTAGAGCGTGCGGTTAATACTAGAAATTTCCTCAAAGGGCAGGGGCGTATAGAAAAAGTTGGCAAATTTGTAGCCGAACATTTTAAGAAATATATTGAACCTATGGATTATAAAGCGTTTTTAGTGGCTGTCGACCGTGAAGCTTGCGCTCTTTATAAAAAAGAATTGGATAAATATTTGCCTGCCGAATGGAGTGAAGTTGTTTATTCCGGCAACAATAATGATTCAGAGCTTCTTAAGGAATTTACTCATAAAGAAGATAAAGAAAAAGAAATTCGCCGTGATTTTATTAAGTTCGGTTCTAACCCAAAAATTCTTATTGTCACAGAAAAACTGCTTACAGGATATGATGCGCCAATTCTTTATTGTATGTATCTTGATAAGCCTATGCGCGACCATGTTTTGCTTCAAACTATAGCCCGTGTCAATCGCCCTTACGAAAATGAAGAGATGAAAATGGTAAAACCGCATGGGTTTGTACTTGATTTTGTTGGCATCTTTGACAAACTCGAAAAAGCACTCTCTTTTGATAGCGATGAAGTTAATGCTGTAGTTAAAGACCTTTCACTCTTAAAAGAGCGTTTTGCTCAAAAACTTACTAAAGATTCACAGGAGTATTTTGATCTTCTTCTTGGGCCTTTTGATGATCGGCTTGCAGGCGCTTTGATTGAATATTTCCGCGATGAAGGGAAACGTAAAATATTTTTTAAACTCTATAATGAGATAGAAATGTTATATGAGATTATTTCCCCAGACGCATTTTTGCGCCCTTATATTGATAGTTACACGACGCTTTCTAATATGTATCAAGTAATTCGTAACGCATACTCAAAACAGCCACAGGTTGACCGTGAATTTCAAAAGAAAACTTCTGCATTGGTTCAGGAGCATATTCAAAGTAGCCCGATTAAATTAGGCTCTGAACTTTACAAAATCGATTCTGAAGGGATTGAAATTATAAAAGACAAAAATCAGCCTGACGAAATAAAAATTATCAACCTTGTTAAAAGCATTCAACGGCTTGCCGATGAAAAATCTAATGACCCTGTTCTTATTTCAGTTAAAGAACGAGCTGAAAGCATAATGGATGCTTATGCCAGACGCCAAACAACAACACAGGATGCATTGAAGCAGCTTATTGCATTAGCTGAAAACGAAGCAAAGCGAAATCAGGAACAGGAGCAAGAGGGGATATCGAGTATTGCCTGGTTTATTAGAGATGTTTTGATCGCTGAGAATATTGTTGATATTCATGCAGTGAAAGATTTGGAGTCAATAATAAATGAATATCCCGAATTTAGGAAAAGCGATAAATTGACTCGAGATTTGCGAAACGGCATTTACAATCGCCTTGAATCACTTGGTATTTCTATTGCAGATCAGAAAAAGATAACTGACAAAATAGTTGAAACTCTTATGAGAACAAGCTCATGAAAAAAAGACAGCCAATAAAAACATGGGAATCAAAGCAGGAATTTAAAGAAGAAGCATATGTATATGCCAATAAAATTAAAGTGAAAGTCAAACAAATTACTATCCGTCCAATGGCTCGAAAATGGGCAAGCTGTTCGACAAATGGTTATTTTACTTTTAATATTGAGTTGCTCGGAATGGATCGATCACTCGGCGAATATGTGATTTTACACGAATTACTACATTATTATATCCCCAATCATGGAAAACTTTGGAAAAGTTTAATGGCTGTTCATATGCCGGATCACGATGAAAGAGATAAGCTATTAAAATCTGAAGCTTTAAACACTAGTTCTTAATGATTCCTTTCCTTCGGATGAAACTTCTTAATAACCCTTTATAGGTCTTTTATACCAACGCTAGTGTTATAAAAAATTCTGCTTGCATAAAAAGTTTTTTATTGATAACATTATTTTTGCCACATATGTTATCTCCTTTCAACAGTAGCAATACTGTTCCGATTTTCTTTTTGTGAAAACTTATATGTTCCCCCAGCCCCCTTTCGTGGGGGGAAGGCAAGTCCCCTTTAGGGGATTTAGAGGCATCCTTTAGGGGTGACGAATTCTCGACAATGATTCTTAAGGAATCGTGAAATTTTCTTATAATTTAGAGGAAAATTATAGGGCAGAATAAAAAACGGAGGATTAACAATGTTAAAAAGATTTTTGTTTGTTTTCTTGATTATTGCGGTTGTTTTTATAGTTGGTTGCGGGCAGAGTGTCGAAAATATTGTCGAGAATTCCACGGAGCTAAAAATTTCTCCGGAATCGGCAGAGTTATATGTTGGACAAACCCAGCAATTCACAATATCCGGAATGGTTATTAAAAGCGATACATCATATTCTGCAAGCTGGGAGGTTGTAGGCGATATTGGGACAATCGACGCAACGGGCTTGTTTACGGCGACAGAAACGGGGGAGGGAACGATTACGGTTGCGATAGATGGGATGAAGGGGGCGGTGGCGGTGGTGGTGACGACAAGGACAATTTCTGGTCAAGTTTTTGATGCATCTAATGGGGCTTCACTTTCTGGTGCTTTTATTATGGCTGGAAATAAGAATACATATAGTGGTAGTGATGGGAGTTATAAGCTTGAAGAGGTTTCAGTTGAAGTTGGTGAGATATCTGCGAGTGCAAGTAATTATGTACCAACAACAATAGTTTTGCCGAGTAGTAATTTTAATATTCCATTTTTATATTCCCAACCTTCTGATTTTAGTTCAAATTACCAAAGTAGAACCATTCCAGTGAAAGGCAGATTTTTTGATTATAATGGAAATCCTTTATCTTCATTAGAGTCTTTTAGTTATAAATATGATATGTATGGGGGTATTTATAATTTATCGGTTAGTAATAATGGTTATTTTACGGGAACTGCAGATCTTGTTAAGTACACTAATTATGATCCATATGAAATGAATGGATTTATTGTTTTTATGCATAAATTGAGCAATGGACAATACAAGTCTGTTATTAAAGAGTTTAAGTGTGATTTTAATTCGTCAGAACTTGATTTGGGAGATATTTATATAAATAAAGATACGGTAACAATTAGTGGGAGCATTTCTCCAAAGTATAATGATTTTTCTATTTACTTTGGCAAGGTAATAAATCAAAACAAGGAAACTTATCGGCTGGCTTTTTCTCTTATGCAAAACAATTATTCTTATACAGATCCTTATTTTTCTGAGTTGGATGAAAATAATAATTATAAATTACGACTACCAAAAACTGAAGACAATCAAGATTATAAAATATTTTCTTATTGTTGGAATGATAGTCAGTCTCAGTATATATCTTTTTCTACAATAAAAAAAATGAGTGATTTTGTGTTCAATGACAATCTTGCCACAACTTATAATATAGCTTTTGTAGATACCCCTACTGTCAGTGTGCCTACGTCTGGAGAGGTTTTTACTACATTAACCCCCCAATTTAAGTGGGATTCTTTGGGCAATGATTTTTATTATTTGATTCTAGTTGTTCCTAGTGAAAACACAGGGCTAGAATGGGTTGGATTTACAAATAAAACCTATATTGATTATCCATTTTTCCCAGCTAGCAGTGGCGGAGAAGCATCAAATCTAAAAGAAGGGGTTCAATATTATTTTGTTATAGCTGCTTTGAAGAATAGCAGTTTAAATATAAACAATTTTAATTTTGTAGATCTAGTTTATTCTTCTGATTCTAGTTATATATCCTCAATTCCCTTTACTGTCTCTTCTTCATCAACTGCATCATCAATGAAATCGCTTAGTGTGCCTAGCTCTTTAGATAAGAAAGCATTTCAAGAAAAAATTGATCGATTTTTAGGTAAATTAGGGATACGCATGCCTCCCAGCCCCCTAAAGAGGGTGCGGGAAAGTCCCCTTTAGGGGATTTAGGGGCATCTCTTAGAGGTGACTAAAACTCGGCAGTGATTTTTAAGTTTTGCTTGAAATCTACCTCTATTTTAGGGGACAATAGAGGTGTTAAGTTTGTGGAGATGAAAAATTGTTGGTAAACCCATGGAGGTATAAAATGACCAGATTATTAAAAGTTTTTTTTGTTTCGTTGTTTTTGTTTCTTTCTGCTTCCCCCTTTTCTTTTGCCGCTGACTTATCAATTGAAGATATCGCGTCCAATCTTCAAGTTAATCAATCCAAAATAAAAGATATGTATTGCGAGATGAATACGACTATCAAGCAAGGAACAGGAACCCCTATGACTCAAAGTGCCAAAATGTGGACGAAGGGGGAAGACAAGTCGAGGATGGAGATGATTACTCCTATGAAACAGACGATTATAAGAAACGGTAACAAATCTGCGATAATTGATTCAAACGGACAAAAGACAGTTAGCGATGTGAATGCCTCGACGAAGGGGAATATGGGCGGTCAATCGAAAGTTGACATTGAAAAGTTTAAAGAAACCTTTGATCTAAAAGTAAAAGCTACTGATGACGGTTATATAATAGAAGGGACACCGAAAGAGAAAACCCAGTTTTTGGGCAAGATGGAAATCTATGTTGACGGCAAGAATTGGGTTTCTACAAAAATCCTAATCTACGATTCGCATGATAAAGTTATCACTCAAACACAGATTGACTATAAAGAAATTTCTGGAGTACTTGTTCCTGTAAAAAGTTTAACTGAAAGTAAAATGATGGGGATGAATATGACGATCGAGGTTAAGTTTGAGGATGTGAAGGTTAATCAGGGGATTGAGGGTGGAGTGTTTAAGCTTTAAGTTGTTCAATAAGGGTTATGCCTTTGTACAAAAAAATTGCAGAGATTAAGGAAATAATATGAAAAATATCGTTATGGTTGAAAATAGAAGTTTTGAAAGCCTGTGTTTGAATAATCCCGGCTATAACGAAAATTACGCAAGCAGTATAAATGAGAATAGCTTTTTTCGTACGGATATTTTTTGCGTAAACCAAGAGAACTATAACAATATTTGCCAATTGTAAAAATATGAACGGTAGGAATGAATTTATGTTGAAATTGAACAGATATATTACAAGAAATATAAAGGGTATGGCGCCTATTTTAATAGAAAGCTGGTTCTCGAAATTATCGAAGATGGTGGCTAATGCGAAGGTCGTGCTTAATAGCCCTCCTGCAATCATAGTTCCGTATTGTTGCAGGGCATAAAAATAGGAATTGTTGATGTGAAATAATGTTCCGCAAAGTGACATGATGAGTAGAAACAGGAAAAATAAAGAATAGATAAAAGTAGGAGTGAAATTAAGCTTGTTTTTTATGAGTAAAGATAAGAAGGCATATAAACTAAAAAGAAGTATGGGCAAGTTTGTTAAAACTGTTATTGGTTCTTGCATGATGAGAAATTATAGCATAGGAATAATTCAGGAGGTCTGTAATGGGTAAAAAAGTATGGTTTTTGATTTTAGTTTTAGTCGCATTTAGTTTTTCGATGATGGGGTGCTCAAGCCTTTATGATGAAGCGTGGTATCAAGCGCCCAATTGGACACCAGAGGGGTTAATCTATTTTCAAAAATCAATAACCCATTATCGTCAGGAGCCTATGGGCACTATAACCTTGGGTACCGATTATGAATATTGGACGATGACGGTTGATGGGACACAGGAAACTAAGCTTCCTTATACAAGCTATCCATATTATTCACCAAAAGGCACTTATGTGGCGATGATAAGTGGTAGCAATCTTAATATTGTTAGAAGATCGGATAATCAGACGGTTTATAGCTATGCATTTCCTATAGCTTATGGAGGAAGTTTAGACTGGGGGCCAGATGACGATAAATTAGTTTATCAAAAGGCTAGTTCAGGAACTCTGATCACGATGAATATAGATGGATCTAATCCAATTGAAATTACTTCCAAGGAAGTGATGCCTGATATTGCTTGGAAATATAATTCAATGATAGCTTGTATTGGTGACTATTTAACTCTCGTCAGTTCCGATGGAGTAACTTCTGAGGTTTTATTAAGTGATGTTCCTTTGACTTTTTATCCTAATTATTATTCCGATGGGAAATATCTTTTCACGGCTGATACAAATAAGTTCTATAAAATTGACCTAAACTCTAAAGATGTTGTTTCAGCAGTGTCTCATCAATTAAACAGTTTTAAACCACAAAAAGTTTGGATTAATCCAAAACTATCCCCAGATAATCAAAAAGTCATTGGTGGCTTTTCTTTAGATACTGGAATTTGGATAACGAATATTGATGGAACAGGATTAAAACAACTAAAATAAAATGAGAGTATTCAAGCTTTTTATAACTATAGTTTGCATTTTGGTATTTAGCACTTCACTTGTAAGTGCAAGTATTTCTCAAAATAATATAGAGTATGCAAAAAACCATTTAATAGTTCTTGTGCATGGCATTGGAGATGATCATAAATGTTTTGAAAATGTTAAAAATTATCTAGAAAATAATGGATTGAAAGGGTATGTATATTTATATGAATTTTCAGATCAATTTCTGAATATTGAAAAAGAGGGATGGGAATTTGGTGATAGAAGCTATGATAATCCTGAAGCGGTAAGTAAAGATAGTGACATTTTTTATGATAGTAAAAGTAATCCTACGGGCAGGCAATTATGGGAAATTACAAGAAGAAACGAGAAGGGTAAAAGTGGCAGCGGAAAATCTTGGTTAGAACAAGCAAAGGAAGATTTTAAGATATGGTATTTCAATAATCATCCTGAAGAAAGAAATAATTTTGCAACAAAGAAACAATTCGAAAAAGTTAATAATCGAGAAAATGAAATATGGGATGATTTGATTTCTAGTGGTTATATTGACAGTGCTGGTCAAGTTCTACAAAAATTTAAAGACTTAAAAAGTATCGATGAATTCCAGCTTTCAATTATTCTAACTGAAAATGAAAAACAAGATATTTATGATGTATTGCTATTTGAAATTGCCAGAAAATATTCAGAAGTCCCTAATTCCTTTGTCCCTCTCAAATTCATAGTCATAGCGCACTCAATGGGAGGATTGGCAGTTAGGTCTTATATGTACGGCAAAGATCATAATGGCAACAGGGCGTATCAAGATGATATTGAGAAAGTGGTTTATATAGATACTCCACACCTTGGAAGTACTGCCGGACGAGCTTCTATCTGGGCTAATGATAATAGGGATTCAAGATATGTAATTCCGTTTGCAATGTTAGAATTGGGTTGGAACCCGCAATTTTATGGATATAATCCAGTAATTACAAATCTTTTTGTTGCAAATGCCGCTTACGCATTAACTTCAAGCGGACTATTTGATATTTCTTTAGCACTTATAAATAGGATGAAAACTCCTGCGCTTGAGGATATGCTTCCTGGAAGCCCTTTTTTGAATAATATAAATAATTCCTCACTTGGTAGTTATGATTCTATCAATCAACAAATTATTGTAGGAAGAGGAGTTGCAACCCCTACAGATCAACAAGGCATAGAAGGTTATTTTTTTAATATGGCAGTTCCTGCTAGGATATTTTCTTCACTAATGAATGCTGCCGTAGAAAGTGAGCTTGAAACATGGGAAGAGAAGATGATAAGTGTAAATTTAACTTGTCTGTCAGGATATCCGTTTTTTGAAGACGGCGACTTAGTTGTTACACGAAGAAGCCAAAAAGGCGAGGGTGTCTCAAATTTAGCAAATGCAAAAATCAATGAGTATTTAAATAGAAGCAGGCTTATGGCAGAGATTGAACCTATTGCTAATGGATTGTTTATTGCAAGCTACTTCATGCCAAAGCCGGCTAATATTTATCTTATTATTACTTCCTTGACTTTTAATACTGCAGCATTTCTGACGGATGAAGGGGTGCGAGATTATCTTTATTCACATATAACGATGAAAGACAAAATTGTTTTAGACGGTGATCCTAATCTTTTAGAACAAGTCCTCTTTGAAGCCCCTATAACAGGAAGCTCTGCAAAAAGTTCAATCAATCAATCTGGAGTAATTCTCTCGACCAACTTAACAAAAGAAGGCTCGGAAATAAAAACGCTATCTGACTATCATGTAATAACCATCGAAGCTATGAATGAATCTAACTTGCCAAATTCTCTTCCTGTTGTAATAAATGATAAAGAGAAATATGTCCAATCAATAACAGTAAAAGAGGCTCCGACAAAAATAACTGGTGTTCTTCGAGATTTCATGCCTCAAAAAATGCAGTATTTCCAATATTCAGAAAACTTTTCAGCTTGGAAAGATATAAAGCTATTGGATGAATGGGGAAATTTTGAAATAATAGGATTAAAATTTGGCGAAGGGCAGAATGTTATAGCCTTTAGAGGAAAAAATAAAGTTGGATATACTTCAAATCAACAACTCCTAATAACCCTCAACACAATCCCAATGCAGGCCTCTGAATTTTCTCCAACTCCTGGAATTTACACAAACAATCCTCAGCCAACAATTATATTTAAAGAAGGCAAAGCAAGTTACAGTAGTGCCAGAGTTGAAAGCATTTCCTTGAAAATAGCAAAACTAATTTGTGGAAGTATTGAGGTTGATATCACCGATGAAATGAAAACAGAAATAGGCGGAGGGGCATATGACAAATACATGAAAGTAGAATACACCTCACCTAATAGGCTTGATGACGGGCACTATGTGATAATTGCTGTTTTTGAAAGCAATGTCGGCACAAATCAGGTTGTAACAGATTTCTATGTGGATACGCAGGTGCCAATAATAACCATGGACAAATTCAAACCATATTCTCCAAAGTCGCCGACAATTGTGAAATATTCAATCGCCGATAATTTGTCGCCTGTCATAAAAACCGCTTCATGCAACCTGTATGATTCCAACAACAATCTGATAACTACAATTTCAACATCAGACACTCTTTCTTTAGGTGATGGGTTCTTTAAGTGGGACGGCACGAACGAAGAAGGAAAAACAATTTCTGATGGGAGCTACAAGGTTAAAATCAAAGCTTTCGATTTAGCAGGAAATTACTCAACAACTGAAGAATCTCTTGTGATTGATTCAACCCCTCCAATCGTTACTGCTGTTGCAGTAACGCCGAATCCTGTTTCATCAAAATCCAGTGAGCTACAGCTCACTGGAAATACATCCGAAAAATCCGCCATCTTTTTAAGACTGACAAATACCTCGACAAAGAAAGTTACAGGCTATTCAACAAGTTCCTTGGACGGCAAAAGTTTTTCATATGTTTGGAAATTCGGAGATTCCTTTTCTCCTGACTTAGAGGATGGCGTATATAATGTGGAGGTTTCAGCGCAAGACGACGCAGGGAATGTTAGCTCGCTTGTTACCTTGGAATCTGTCCTCATAGACCGCACACCGCCCACAATAACAACAGCTTCCGCATACCCATATGTTTTAGCGAATAGTGGCGCGAATGCGTATAAGACAACTTTGTCTTACAAAGTAATGTCAAATGAGAATCAGGGAATAAAAGTAAAAATCAAACTCTACAATTCAAATACTGGCGAACTTGTGAAAACTTGGGAGGATGCGCCAAATTCTACTGACGAAGAAAATCAAATTACATGGAATGCGAACTCTACAGAGTATCTCAAAGGTGCCTACAGATTCCAAATTATCGCAGAAGATTCGCTCGGCAATCAAGGCATAGCCTACGCTTCATGCGTAAAAGATGGCATCGCTCCTGTAATTTCCTATCCTGCGGAAGATAACACGGAGGTATCAGGCATAATCGCAATCCGCGGCACCGCAGTTGACCCCGATTGGACAAATGGCAAACCATTCAAACAATATACGGTATCGATCACGCCATCGATTGGTAATGTGGCAATCGAAACCCCCGCCGTCAACCGTTCTGCCTCAACCCCAAAAAACATTTCCCTGCGCCCATTACAAAACAATTCGACATTAGCATATCTAAACACAAACATGCTAGCAAATGGCGAATATACCATCAAGGTAACAGTAGATGAAGAAAATGGAGAATCAATTTCAACGACGAGAATAATAAAAGTGAACAATGATTCAGGAGCAAGTAGCAAGGGGCAAGGGTCAAGCCCTTACATAAAATTATCACAATTACCAAGCTCTATTGATTTTAAATCAGACGATTCTGTCAAATTGCCAATCAAATTTACAAACAGCCTCAAACCCGCAAATGTTTATGTGGAGATTTTGAAGGGGCAAGGGTCAGGGGTTGAGGGGCAAGAAGAGAATGTAATATATAGTAAGTATTTCCCAAGCGTCGCAGGCTCCCCAATTACA
>MEUB01000012.1:0-16738 GCA_001771535.1 candidate division WOR-1 bacterium RIFOXYB2_FULL_37_13 | reverse complement strand
TGGCAAGATGAGCGCAATGTCTTTCATCTGCGATGGTCAAACGATGGAAGAAGTCGCCACTTCACTGGGAATATAATCGCGATGGGCGGCAGTATTAAAGTGGATAGTGTGCAGGGAACAGTTAACAGTAATGGAAATATGGTTAGCTGGGATATTACGGGCAGTAACGGAGGTTTCAATTTCACAGCCGACAAACAGGTGATGATTAACGCCAAAATCGACGACGACCCAAACAACCCAGACGTATCCGCCGACAAAGTCTATCTCGGCATGTCAAAATACACGCAATCATATTTGCCGATTGTGATTGATACAGCAACCAGCCAATTGGTCAATCTAACGGATGTAGGGGGCATGGGGTCGCAGGGGCAAGGGTCAAGTAAGGCATCATGTGCAGGTGAAATCGCATGGGACGGTCGCCTCGATACAGGCTCCTACGCAAACAACGGCGCCTATATCATAAAAACAATCGCCGAGGGAGCCGATGGACTTGGTCTTTCAACAGACGAAGCTATTGTAAATATAACAACCCCTTATGAATTTAATTTACAAAGCATATCCCCAAGTGATAAGACTTTCAGCACACTGGGATTACCAAATAATCTCTCTGTTTTTTATAATGTCTCAAAAGATTCTATCGTAACCGCTGACATCTACAACGAATCTGGCGAACACATAGCAAACCTTGCGAAAGGCGAACAATGTAGCGGCGCGATTAATCGTGCCACTACATTGTCCTGGCATGGCAACTATCCCAACGCAGACTCTACCCAAGTCGTAACAGGCGGTACCTATCGGCTTGTTATTAGAAGTTCCGCAATCGATGGCTCCGGCAGTGATGAAAAAGCTATAGATAATATATCAGTAAAATCATTTAGCACAAATTTTTCGCTAGTAAATTTATTGCCGATAGGAAACGAGGTTTATTTAAACAATCAAAAAGAACAGGTGGCAGAAGGCGAATCTCCATTTTATTTTTCAGCAAAAGGGATAGGGAAATATTATCCGCCAAAAGATTTTAATTATACATTAACTGCTACTGGCGAACAGAAAATAACAGGCTATCCATATGTTGCATATACAGGATTGATGCACAGAGGATTTAAAAAAATAAATGTCAAATTTAAAGTTTATCTTCATGTTAATGCTTATTATGAATCTAAGGATTGGCTTCTTAATTGGGGAAGCCAAGGAAGTGATTTTGACTTAGTACTTACAGGAGAAAAAACTTTTTCTGGAAATGACAAAATTTTTGAAACAACTTTATTGGCAAAAGCTTCGGATCATTATCCGCAAAATTCCTTAGGGCTTACTCGAGCTGGCGCAGTAACAGGAGCTACAATTAAAGGTATAGAAGTTTGGACAAGTGATGGATCATATTCTTTGGAGGTTGCAAGTGATCTGAATTTAAGTGAAAGCTCAAATTATTCAATTTTTGGCAAAGGAATCTTTTCCGCTCAAAACGCGGGATACGCCAATGGGGCTGACTATAATGTTGTTGTTAAAATAAAACTTCCCGACGAAAGTCCAATCGAATATTCCCGTCTCACCAACCGATTTGTTCCGTTTATTGGATTTGTTTCCGCAAAACAATCTGTTACAAAAGATTTTTCGGAATACATGGTTGATGTTCAAAAAGGGCTGGGCTTTCCCGGCAAAAGTTTCTTTAATGACCCAAATGCCAAATTTGGAAGCCCATATAAATCAAATGATGAAATGATTGCCGAATTTACAGGTAAAAGTTGGGATGAAATAAATAAACTTATTAAAGAAAAAGCAAACGATATAAGTGTTTCAGGCGGTTCCGGCAATATTACAACAGGTTACGATTCATATCTTTCGGACGAATATTTTGAATTTATACCAATAACAAAACCTGATGGAGGAGATATCTCTTGCCTTAAAAACTATCCGGCTGTTACTGCATACACAAATTTGGTTTATCCCGCAGAAGGGTCAAACGGAATAATTTCACCGCTTAACTTGTCATGGCCATTTAATGAAGCGGAATACAATAATTTTTTAAATGAACAATCAAAAAAACTTGAAAAACTAATAGAAAATCCCCAACAAAATTATACCGGTTATGGAGCAACTAACTTATCAACAAATATGACAGCTTGGACATTTGATGATGAAGAAATAAATAATCGAAAAAACCCTGTAACAAGCTCCAAAATAGGAACAGGTCAGGTAAGATTTGAAAAAAATCAGAAAAAATCTGTTTGGAGATGTGATAAAACAAATGGAGAACTGATATCTCTTTCTAATTTAGGATATACAATTATAAATCCTATTTATTCTATTCAAGGCAATAATAGGGATATAAAAGTATACTTAACCTCAACATTTCTTAACGGGAATATAAACGCAGAAACGGTTGATAATAGCGGATTTGATTGGACAACAGCGGATGATGGTAATTTATTGATATCAAATAATGCTATAACATCCGGTTTATCTGATTTTAATCAAGAGTATTTCTTAGGCAGGAGAACTTACAAACTCTCCGACTTTTATAAGATAAGCGATGACTATCAATCAGCAAGTGCCTTAAAGTATACTTTTTTAAAATACAATCCTTTCAATAATAATTTCGAAAGCCCAACCGACAATCCAAATATTATAATATCAGACTGGACAATTGCGGTAAAAGATAAATCAGGAAATGAAAATCGTGATATAAGACTTGAATCTTTAAATAATGAACAAAACCCTATAGATAAAACTATAACTTTAAAACTTAAAATTGATTCACCAGAAGACCGTTTTGTTGAAATAGAAGGAACAGCACCAAGCGCTTATGAGCTATCTTATTTTGACGGCAAAACATGGAAAACAATCTCAAAATCTGATGAAGGAAAATCAGGTCGTCTCGCATGGTGGAATGTATCTCGTTTAAACGGCAAATATACTGTTCTTCTGAAATCAAACGGAATTATCGCGACCCGAGATATTTCTATAGGAACGATTGTTCCAAAAGGGACTGCAAAAACAGTCTACAGCGCTTACAAACGAGCCCAGCTTGAATTTCCAGCCGGCGCTTTCAAAGATGAAAACGGCATTCCAATAGATAAACTTGCGACGATAACGCCTGTTTCATTAAAAGAAATATATATAAGAAATAAGCCCATCATTTTGACGACAGGTCCGATTGTTGAAATAAAACCATCTCCATGGAGATTCTCGATGGATTCTCGCCCTACTCTCAAATTTATCTATACATTAGAAGACTTAAGAGAACTTGAACTTTGGAATGATTCGATGGAAATTCCTGAAATTGGCAAAGATTATGGCTTGCCTCTAAATATCCACCAGATAACAAAATCAGGAGACCTTCAAGTTGTTTCAGGAAACAAACAGGATGTTGAGCTAAACAATGGCGAATACCAGTATGTTTTCTATGCTCCACTTGACCACTTTTCAACATATACATTATTAAACGGTAAATTCTCTTTGTCTGCTCCCATCGTTTTCGCGGATCGCTATATTACAAACAAAGAAACTGTGACTATTTATGGAACAGCAGAGCCCAACTCCATCTTAAATGTTTATGTTTACAAAGAACCAGTAAATACCCCTCTCCCTCTGGGAGAGGGGAAATTGCCTGGCAGTTCTCAAAACACCTCAAAGTCGGGTGAGGGCTTGGTTACAGCGGGAGAAGACGGAAAGTTTAATTTCAAAAATATTCCGCTTTCGACAGAAGGAGATAACTATATATATGTAACATCTCATCCTGCAGGCGATGAGAATGTTACAACATACAGCGATGTTATGGTGAAAAAAGATACGGTAGCGCCTTCCGTCGAATGTAGCAAAACCTTGTCAACCTTCTCTCCCAACGGCGACGGTAAATTTGATTCGATCGATTTTACATTAAAATCAAATGAGAACGGGACGATTTACTTTAAATTGGAAAAAGTAAAGTGACGAAAATTCGTATATGAAAATTGCAAAATGTCTTGGAACTCTTGGAATCTATTAGTATTATTGAGGAAAGTAAGGAGACTACGAATTAAATATGGTTAAACTGAAAATATTGATTTTTTGTTTTATATTTTTTATAACATCATTTTTTAGTCCTCCCGCGCATTCAATGGGAGCTATCCCGAAAATAATAGAATTGGTGGTTGTTGCTATAATTGTAAGTATCCATCCTCCTCAAGGAGAAGTTCAAAAACCCCCTTCATATCAGCCTCCAAAGCCTAAAGGATACTCTTTAGATGTCTCATTGGATGGTCCTACTGAAGTGCCCTGGGATGGAGAAAGTGCTAGATCCTTTGAATTAGATTTTAAGAAAGATGGGGATCACATTGATAATTTGCCTGAAGGAGCAAAACTGTATGTTTGCCATGTTAATGTTGAAGCTCCTTTAATTCAAATGAATGCAGGGAATAAGGCATATGTTGGCGAAGAAGAAGGGGATATTTCCATAAAAAGGATTTATCCATTTTTTAATGCAGTAAATAGGATCACAGAAATAGATTATTTTTTAAATCCAAATTTATATAATGAAATTATTTCTGTAACTTTGAATGTTTACAAAGCAATTGATGGCTCTTTAATTTATGCTAGAACCGAATCACTCCCTTTGAA
Organism: candidate division WOR-1 bacterium RIFOXYB2_FULL_37_13; assembly: GCA_001771535.1. Classification (GTDB taxonomy): domain Bacteria; phylum Margulisbacteria; class WOR-1; order XYC2-FULL-46-14; family XYC2-FULL-37-10; genus XYC2-FULL-37-10. Next base: position 12,142 of record MEUB01000012.1, on the reverse strand, counting down.
TTCTTCTCTAAAACCTTTTATTTGGAATGGCAAAAATACTCAAGGAGAGATTTTAGGTGAAGGTGATTATTTAATTGAAGTTGTGTGTTCAAAAAATGGAAAGATTTTAACTTCAAAAAAAGTCAAAGTCTCTTTAAAAAAACCAATAGGAACAACAGAAGAAGAAATTTCATATTCCGGGATAGATAATTCTTTGCTATTATTTTCCCCTGAAAAATTTTCAAACAAAAATTCAGACAAAGTGTCTATAGTTGTTAAAGACAAAGAAAACAAAGAACTTACAAAAAAAGATATAGATATATCTTTTGCGAAGTCCAGTCAGATGCCTTCTCCATCAGAAAGCTTTCTTAATTTTTCAACCAATGTTGCTGGCAATATAGATGGTATCCCTATAAAAATTGAAAACATAAACGCCAGCTCAACTAAAACAAGTCTTTTAAGGCTTACTGTTTTTGATGGCGATGCAAGCCAAGCCATAATTTATGAGCTTGATAAAGCAAATCAAACTGTAAGAGTAAAAGATTTTTCCATTGACAGGGTTTATAGCTTGGCAAATTCTAAGGATAAAGAAAATTGCTATGTTATTCTTTCAAAAATAAATGATTTAATGACAGCCTTATATAATAGTAAAGGTTTATCATTTGATGTCAATAAAAACAGTTTTAACTTTGACTCTAAATATGTTCAATCTATTGCTCCTGGGATTAAATTGAGTTCAACTTCTGTTGGAGATTTAATTACTTTAAAAGCAGAAAAAGAAGGAGAGGTTTTTGAAGTTAGTTATAATGTTAAAGATGGAATTATTTCTAATAATGGAAGTGTTCAATTTGCTTCAAATTATTCTTTAGATGATCAAGTGGTAAGTGCTGCGTCTGCGTCTCAAGATAATAATGGCTATACTAATGAAATAGGGAAATCTTTTAGTTTTGCAATTCAAGTTTCTATAGATATGAGATCTTTAATTGAATATATTTTTGTGTTAATGGGGGCAAGCTCTACCAACTTATATCCAAAACATTATATAGAGCCCGTTATAAATAACTGCTTTTGGAATAATGAAGCTACAGGAAACTTGATATTGCAGGGAACATTACTAATTCAGGCAGAAGAAGGTGATAAAAGCTCAAAAGATTATAATAAGGTGCTTCAAGCTTATGTTAATGGCAAGCCTTCATATGTTTTTCCAAATACCAGAGATGGCAGCTGGACATTTTCAACAAGTGTAAATCCTTTAAGCTATGGAGAAAATAAAATCAATATTATTGTGCTTAATGACGGGATTCCTATATCCGAAAGTGGCGATATAACTGTATATTGGACAGGGAGTTCTAATGTTGCACCTCCTACCTCTTCTTCTGAAGTTGAAACAGACCCCTATGATGACACCATCTATCCTGCCTCTGTCAGTAATACAAGCAATTTTATTTTGCTTGAACCTAGAGATAGGCAGATTTTTGGCGTAAAATTTTCTAACAATTCTAATTCAGAAGGCCTCACTTTTTTAAAAGTTAGTGGAATTGCTGTCCCCAATGGAAATGAACAACTTAGGCTTTCAGTTAATGGGTATGAATATCCAATAGAAATCAATTCAGGTGGAAATTTTAGTGGAGTTTTTGAGGTTTTATTAAAAGAAAGTGAAAATATTTTTAAAATTTATTATGGGAATAAAACCTATTCAAAGACAATTATAGGCACTATAAAATTCAGTAACTCACCTTATAGAAATTTACTTTATGTTGTAAAGACTGGGGACTTTCTTTTTAATGTGAAAAAACAGGAAGGATTTAATTGGATACCCATGGCTCCTGATCATACAGGAATTTATGTCGGAAATGGTAAAGTTGTTGACGCAGTTTGGAACACAGTACAGGAACAACCAATTTCTACTTGGGTTGGCCAAGGGCTTTATACTATAACAAGCGTTCCAAAAATTGTAGATACTAAAACAAGAATAGAGGTTGGAAAGTTAGTTTCTATGCAACAAAGTAAATATGGATATGATATACCCCTTCTTGGGTATGATAAATATTATCGATATGGCTTGGTCGGACATTATGATGGGCCTGACAACGGCAAGTTCTATTGCAGTGAGCTTGCCTATTGGGGTTGGGAAAAAACTGTTGGAATAGGGAATTTTGGATTAGAGATGAGTAAACTAATATTCCCTGTGGGTGAAGGACCTTTGCATGGCTCAATACTTCCTGCTTTTCTTTGCAGAGAAAGCATGATGGTTAAAAGGGAGGAGAAATGATGCACTTAAAAATCCGACTTACTTGTTTTTTATTTCTAACTTTTCTTATATCTCTTTGTTATGGAGAGCCTTTAAATTGTTATTGGGTTTCAAATGACAATGATAATCTTTATGTTCTTTCCGGAGATAAAATTTTATCTTTCAGTAGGGAAGGAGTTTTTAATAAAGTGATAAATAGAAGAATTTTTGATTTTGAAATAGGAGATGTTGGTGAATATATATTTATTGGCAGGTTTAGGTTTAAAGGATTTAATAAGGAAGATTATAGTTTTCAAACTATTGAAGCAAGATATAAATATCAAAAAGGTAATGTTCGCTATGGCTTCAAAGAAGGAGAAAGCCCTATAGTATCTTTTGAAGCAATAAAACCTACGTTTCAAGAAATTGTTAATTATTTAAAAGTTGAACCAACGATAAAGGCTATCATTGAAAATACGGTTTATCCAAAAGCGATAGCTGTGAATAGTGAAGGGAATTTTTGCGCTTTGGGGAGAAATATTTTTTTAGAAAATGACATATTAGCGTTACTTGATAAAAATGACGGGCATCCTGTATGGGTTAGGAAGATTGCAAGGTTTGAAGGCGTTAGGACAAATTTGCGAAATCCTATGGGGATAGCAGTTGATAGTGAGGATAATATTTATATTACAAATCCCGGCTCCTATTGCGTGCATAAATATGATAAGCGTGGGAATTTAATTGCAATGTGGGGGAAAGTTGGGAGAGGAGACGGAGAATTTAAAGCGTCTTGGGCAATTGCAGTGGATAAAAGTAACAACGATGTTTATGTAACAGACAATTTGTACGATGCCGGATTTGCGGGTACATTCTTAAGAGAACCCCCTCAAATAAGAGTGCAAAAATTTGATTCAAAGGGGAACTTCTTGCTTAAATGGGGGCGAACATTTATTGCAGGGTTCGATATTTTCCCTCCCGCACTGCATCATGATACCGATCTACATGATCTTGAAAGTATAGCAATTAATAATAAAGGATTTGTTTATGTATTAGAAACACAAAAAGATTGTATTGTTAAATTTGATGGGAATGGTCGTTTCATAATGCGCTTTGGCATGAGAGGGAATGGAACAGGTCAACTCGCAAGCCCTCAATCATTGTCCATAGATATTGAAAACAATATTTATGTTGCGGATTCCGACAATAATAAGATAGTCAAATTTGATGAAAATGGTAAGTTTTTGATGGAAATTAAATATAATGAGGAGCTAAATCAATGAAAAAAAGAATGATTTTAATCGTATTGCTGATGTTTTTTTGTAATTTGAGTTTTGCAGAGGAAATTGCTTCTACAGAAGGCACAAGAAATATAGGCTTGCCTGAATTAAAAGATCCCTGGGAGGCGGCTAGAAGATCAGCTCTTTTGCCTGGTTGGGGACAGAAGTATGCGGGAGATGTTAAAAAGGGCGATGAGATAATGATGTCCGCTCTTATGGAAATAGCTTTTACTTTATATGTTAAGTTGGAAAAAGTAGATAATGCTCCTAATGAAGCTTCAAAATACCAAGGACAATTTTTGTATGATACTTTTTTATATATGCTGGCAGTTGGTTATGTCGCCAATATTATTGATGCTTATTGTATAACAAATGACATAAATAATGGAGAATATTATGTTGAAAGGAACCCTTGGGAAGCAGTTTTTAAGTCTGCAGGGCTTCCGGGCTTTGGACAATTTTTTGGGAAAAATTATTTGGATGGGATTCTTTATGTGTCCTTAATACCTTTTTTTATATCTAAAAGTAGTTCAGAAAATTACCATTACTATGATGGGGGAAAAGATGTTAATTTAACCGCATCCTTAACTTCATATCTTGGTGGAGCTTATTATTTGACCAATCTTTTAAGTGCTTATTTTGGTGTTTCATCAAAAAACGAAGAAGCAAGAACGCGAGAGGGACAAAATAAAGTGGCTATTTATCCCGAGTACGATTTCTTTAAAAATGCTTTCCAGTTGAAAATGTCTTATGCTTTGTGATTTTTTTAAGTGTATCTAGGAGATTTTTGATTTGAAAAAAATTGTTTTATTTATTTTTATTTTTTTTGTTTTATCTGTTGTTGGATTTACTGCAACAATAGATGTTGTTGCTTCTTTTAATGTTTCTAATTTGAATAACCCATATAAACTTGCAGTTAATAAAGAAGGTTTTGTTTATGTGGTTGATACGATCAATAATGCCATAAAAAAGTTTAGCAATACCGGGGATTTGATAAAGACCTTAACAACATTCAATAATGGGGATACATTTAAACAACCTCAAGGGGTTTTGTTTGATTTTGATAGTAATTTGTATGTTATTGATACCGGAAATAATAGAATTATAAAATTTTCTGATAAAGACAATGATTTTATTTTTTTATCTGTGGGAGAAAATTTACCTGATAACTTGTCCTTGAAATCTCCAAGAGCAGGCAGAATTGATAAAGATGGCAATTTATTTATAGCTGATACTGCCAACAATAGAGTTATAAAGGGTTCGACAGGAATGGTAATAGGCCAAGGTAGTGGCGGTATTTCTGCAAAGAGTATTGGCAATATATCTTCGAATCAAATTACCAGCCCTTATGGCATAGACCTTGATAACCAAGGCAATTTATATGTCGCAGATACAGAAAACCATAAAATAAAAAAATATGGACTTAATGGAGAATTGCTTATGGAAATTGGAGAAAAAGGTGTGGGGCGAGGAGAATTTTTATATCCTTGCGATGTCGCGCTTGATTGTAATGAGAATATTTATGTTGCGGATACAGAAAATCATAGAATACAAAAATTTGATAAATTTGGTAAATTTATTTGCTCATTTGGAACGCAAGGCTTAAAAGAAGGGAATTTTTTTGCCCCAAGAGGGATTTCTATAGATAAAAATTCAGGTTTTATCTATGTTGCAGACGCAGAAGGAAGGATCCAAAAATTTAATATAGCAATAGGCATAGCAGATGCTAAATTGAGCAATAAAGTTTTTTCTACAAAATCTTCCGCGAATAAAAGATTGACAGAGCTTGAATTTTACTTAAAAGAAGAGGGCATTGTGTCAATTGATGTTTTTGACTCTAATGGGGGATTAGTAAAGAGCCTTGTCCAAGGATTAAAGCAAAAACCAGGTAGTTGTTCCTTTTCATGGAATGGAGATGATAATGCTTCAAAATTGGCTGATAGTGGAGAATATTCTTTTAGAATTGAAGTCCATTCGGAAGACAATGTAAAAAATTCACCGCTAATAGAAAAAACTGTAATAATTGATAACACTCCTTTAGGAATTAATTTATATCCTCCTTTAATTGAGCTTGAATATGGAAGAGGAGATATAAAAAAGTTTGAACTGCCTTATAAAGCATCAAAGACTGCAGAAATAAAGTTTGAAATTAAGTCTATAAGTGGAAAAAATATTTACATCAGTCAAGAAGTTCCTCCGGGAAGTAAAGAGGTAAATCTTTTTGTTTGGAATGCATTGGAGGCTAATGTTAAAATAGAAAAAGAATATGTTGTATATGCAACTGCTTCTGATGAAGTTGGGAATATATGTTTTGAAAATATAAAAGTTACTACTGATGATGAGGCACCTAAAATTACAGGGAACAACCCTTCAAAGAAAGTTTTTTCTCCTAGGTTGAACCAAATAATGACTGTTTCCTTTGAGGTGAAAGATAATATTTTTGATCCTCTATTTAATTTAAAGGCTTATATAGAAGATGAAAATAGTAGAATTATTTGTGAAATTCTAAGCGCAGAAACTGTTCCTTCTGGAGAAGTAATAGTTTCATGGAACGGAAGAGATTTAAGTGGCAATATTGTTGAAGATGGAACCTATAAAATTGTTTTAAAGGTAAATGATGGAGTTGGGAATTTGGGGTATAGTTATTTGATCGTAGAAGCTGATTCGACGCCGCCTACAGCGACAGCAATCCCCAGCGCGGCAGTCTTCTCCCCCAACGATGACGGGAAATTCGATTCGATTAACTTTAAACTAAAATCAAATGAAAAAGGAACGATTTGCTTTAAATTGGAAAAAGTGAAGTGACGAAAATTCGTCAATGATTTTTTATTTTTTTGAAATTTCCACTTAAATAGTAGGAAAAAATGAAAAGACTTAAAAGGGGTTTATATGAAGTTTATTAAAAGTTTGATTGTTGTTTTAATGATTGGTCTTTTTGTTAAAGGATCGTTTGCTTTTCAGTTGGGAAATCAAGTTGAGCTTTCTACCGAAGCTGAAAGTCTAACTGAATTTTTATTAAACAAAGAAAAACTTGATAATAGTTTAGAAGATGGTATTTATAATTACACAAGCTACTCAATCGACGAGGCCGGCAATATCAGCAACAATATTACAGGCCAGATAAAAGTCGATACAACCTCGCCTGCCGTTTTATCCCTTGAAGCTCTTCCAAGCCCATTCACCCCTAACGATGACGGGGTAAATGACAGCACGAAAATTTTGTACAAACTGTCAGAACCCGCTTATGTAACAACAAACATCTACCGCGATGACGGTGCACTTTATAAAACTTACAAAGCGTTAACAAACGATTTTCAATATCCCCACCTTGAATCCTCGAACCCTGGATCCCTTGAAACCTTTTGGGAGTGGGATGGGAAAGGTGGTCGCGGTGAACTTATTGGCGGCAAATTTACTTATGAAGTAATTGCAGAAGATAATGTTGGCAATTTGATTTCATCGGAAACAAAGGAGATTGTTGTTGATAGGGCAACATCTCTTATCCCATATTGTTATGCCGAGCCCGATCCGTTTTCCGCTGTGCGTGAAAAAGGCAACCATACTGATATAAAATATTATGTGTCGCGCGACAATGTTTTAGTGACAATTGAAGTTCTTGGTAAAGAAGATAAGCCGATAAAAATTCTTGCTTTGGGCGAGCTTCAAAACAAAGGGGATCATTCTGTCTCTTGGGATGGCGATTTCCAGGAAGATTATACAGGCTCTGTTTGTCCAAAAGACAAGACAAAAGTTTGCGACAGTGCGTACCAGTTTAGAATAACAGCTTATGACTCCTACAACCGTGACAATTGTCTGAATTCAAATACAGTTTATGTTGATAACACAGCGCCATATATCACGATTTATCCGGTTGAGGTTAATTATGTAAGTCGTGAAGCAAGGCTTAAATATAATATCCCGGAAAATTCAACGGTAAATGCCGCGCTTTATGATGAAAACGGGATACTACTGCAAAACTTTATTTCAGATGAAGTAAAAACCGCGGGGGAATATTATTTGACATGGGATATGAAAAATAAACCGTCGGAAAAAGTGTATTTTAAAGTTTCCGCGCGGGATTCGGCAAAAAATAGCGATGAGAAAAAAACAGAAGCCTTTTCAGTTGAGCCTGAAAGCGTTTTAACTATCGCTGATTTTGTTACTACCCCCAACCCATTTACTCCAAACGGTGACGCAATAGATGATCAAGTGCGAATATCGTACAAATTATTGGGCGGGGTTCCTGATTACAAAGTTACAATAGAGATACTAAACGGAGCGGGGGTGACTGTTCAAGAGCTTACAAGAGACGAGGTTGAAGGAGCGGGGAGCTATTCGATTAATTGGGACGGACTTTTGAGTGAGCAGTTTGCAGTGAACAGTGTACAGAAAAAAATATTGGAGGATGGCAGGTATTATGTGAATATTATGGTTCAAGATAAATTGGGGAATAAAGTTAGCGGGCAGAAAGAGATTCTTCTTGTCGCGACAAGACCGGATGTCAGCATAGATACGAATTATGAAATATTTTCTCCAAATGGGGATGGAATAAAAGATGAGATACAATTTAATTATTCAATTCTTTACAATCAAGCCTATGTAGACGGGCAAGCCCTTGTAAAACTTGAAGTCCTAAATTCCAGCATGGAGAGCGTATGGGGCAAAACCTTTTCTCATACTCCTGGGAATTATTCTTACTTGTGGGACGGTTCCCCTCTCCTTTTAGGAGAGGGGTTAGGGGTGAGGCTTTCTGCAGGTCAATATTATGTAAAGATTTCTGCAACAGACAGTCTTCAAACTAGCGCGATTGCGAAGACGGCAGGATTTACTTGCGATTATTCAAATCCTAATTTGGAGATAATTTCTGTAGAGCCCAATCCTTTTAGCCCTTATGTCAACGGCAAAAAAGATCAGACGGTCATAAGCTACACCCTTGCGAAACAGGCATATGTTACAGTCACTGTCAAAAAAGATGGAGAGACGATAAAAATTCTTCAAGATAATAAATTGACAGAGGCTTATGTCCCGATAGTTTCTGCAAGCTCTAAAAAGATAAAAGCAAAAGGGATACCGACTCTTACATGGGACGGGAAAGATAGTGAACAGTTTACAATTAACAGTGGACAGTATGATATAGCAATTTCAGCTATGGATTTGGCGGGAAATACATATGAAGTTTCTCAACCCGTTACCGTTGATAATGCGACACCTGAAGCGCCATCAATTGATGTAATAGCCTCATGGACGAATAAGTCCTCGCAGGAAATATCAGGTAGTGCGGAAGCTACTTCATCAGTTGAGGTTTATCTAAATGATGTTTTAGTGAAAACTGTTAGCGCAAATGGTTTAAACAGATATTCAACTTTTGTGACATTAGGGCTTGGAGAGAATAAGATAAAAACTCGTTGTGAAGATAGAGCTGGAAATGTTTCAGGATTTTCTTCTATTACGGAAGTCTTTTATGAAACAGACGCTCCAATCATCACCAACATCTCCGTCTCACCAAACCCCGCGACAGTCGGCACTTTAGAAATCAGCTTTACTGTCTCGGAAACCCTAGAGGCTGACCCGGTTGTCAAAATAAACGGCAATCCTGCGATAAGAACCAGTGAACAGTTTACAGTGAACAGTGTACAGTATGAATACATCTATAATATAACGACAAGCGATGTACAGGGAAATACTGTTGTTTCTATTGAAGCGGTTGATTTGGCAAAAAATAAAATTGTCTATACAAATAATAAACTTTTGACAATAGACACTATATCTCCAGAAAAACCGATCTTGAATAATTTGCCAAATTATACGAATAAACAGGCTCAAGAAATTGTCGGAACAGCAGAAGCAGGCTGTAAGATTTTTGTATATAATGACAGCAAACTTTTTTCTTCAGCAGAAGTTTTATCAATAGGTATTTTTAAATCGACAATTCCTTTAAATAGGGGAGATAATGCGATAACTGTTTTGTCTCAAGATTCGGCAGGCAATATAAGCGCAATCAGTGATGCGGAAAATATAATTTATGATCCTGATTCTCCAGCTGTTTATGGCATAGAAGTATCGCCTGCTATTGCAACGGTCGGGACAATAGAAATAAAATTTGCTGTTTCAGAAACTCTGAAATCAAATCCTGTAGTCACAATAAACGGCAATCCTGCTATAAGAAATAGAACAAGTGCAAGTGAACAGAACAGTGTACAGTATGAATACAGCTATAATATAGCGGCAGACGAGCAACAAGGCTCTGCGGGTATCGCTATAAAAGTTACAGATTTAGCAGGTAATTCAACGACCTATAATTCTGATGATTTGTTGGTTATTGATTGTATAGCGCCAATTGCGCCGGTTGTTAATGATTTGCCGGAGCATACGAATGTTGGATCACAGGTGATAGCTGGAAATGCTGAAGCTAATGCTTCTATTTATATTTACAATAATAATCTGCTTGTTGGATCGACGGAAACTTTAGTTAACGGGACATTTAATAAAACAATAGCGCTTGATATTGGAAATAATGAAATAAAGGTAAAAGCAAAAGACGCGGCTGGGAATATTAGTCAGTTTAGTAATGTCCAAACTGTCGTTTATGATATAACAAGCCCCGAAATATCAACTGTATCTATTGATCCATCCTTATCGAGCATTGGACAGGTGACGATTAGTTTTACAGTCTCAGAAACACTTGAATCGGATCCTGTGGTGACAATAAATGGGAACAGGGCAGGGAAGATAAGTGAACAGAAACAGAGTGAACAGTTTACAGTGTACAGTGTACAGTATGAGTATAGTTATAATATAGCGGCAGACGAGCAACAAGGCTCTGCGGGTATCGCTATAAAAGTTATAGATTTAGCAGGTAATTCAACAACCTATAGTTCTGATGATTTGTTGATTATCGATTGTATAGCGCCAGTTGTGCCGGTTGTTAATGATTTGCCGGATTATACGAATGTTGGATTACAGGTGATAACAGGAACTGCTGAAGCTAATGCTTCTATTTATATTTACAATAATAATCTGCTTGTTGGATCGACAGAAACTTCGTCAGGCGGAACTTTCAGTAAAACAATAGCGCTTGATATTGGAAATAATGAGATCAAGGTAAAAGCAAAAGATGCTGCTGGAAATATTAGTCAGCTTAGTGATGGCCAGACTATTGTTTATGATATAGAGGAGCCGCGTTTAAGTTTTATTGAAGTCTCCCCTTCCTTGTCAACAATAGGATCTGTTTTAATCGGTTTTACAGTTTCAGAGCCATTAATATCTGATCCTGTTGTTGATATAAATGGCAATTTGGCAGTCAGACAGAGTATGGAGAATCAGATTTCTGGAATTCGATATTATTATACTTATGAAGTAACAAAAGCTGATCAGGAAGGAGCCGCGACTATTTCGATAAAAGCGGGCGATATGGCAGGCAATCTTACAACTTATAGCTCTGATAAATTTTTGACTATTGATTTTAGCTCTCCTGATGCCCCTTCAATTGCAGTTTTGCCTAATTATACAAATATCAATACTTATACAATATCAGGGGAAGCGGAACCTAATACGCAAATTAGCATATACAATAATAATGTTTTAGTGGCAACGATAAACTGTGAAAATGATGGAACATTTAGCGTAACAATTACTTTGAATATTGGCAAAAACGAAATAAAAATTACAGCTGAAGATTCCGCAGGTAATATGAGCGAGCTAAGTAGTACGCAAACAATTGTTTATGATATAGAAACTCCTAAAATATCTGAAATTAGTGTTAATCCATCCTTGTCGAGCCTTGGCTTTGTTCTAATAGAGTTTACAGTATCGGAGAAATTGATGAGCGATCCTTCCGTAAAAGTAAATGACAGTGTTGCTGATAAGATTATTGGGATTCAAAATGCTGGAGGGGCAAGTTGGAGTTATCAATATGCTTGCAACATAGATTCAAGCGAGCAGCAAGGCTCTGCGACTATTTCAATAAAAACGACAGATCTGGCAGATAATTCAACAACCTATAGTTCTGATGATTTGTTGGTTATAGATTGTGTTTCTTCAATTGCGCCGGTTGTTAATGATTTGCCGGATATACGAATGTTGGATCACAGGTGATAGCCGGAACTGCTGAAGCTAATGCTTCTATTTATGTTTACAATAATAATCTGCTTGTTGGCTCGACGGAAACTTTAGCTAACGGGACATTTAATAAAACAATAGTACTTGATATTGGAAATAATGAAATAAAGGTAAAGGCAAAAGATGCTGCCGGAAATATTAGTCAGCTTAGTGATGGCCAAACTATTGTTTATGATGTTGAAAGTCCCAAGCTGTCTGAGGTTGGAGTTAATCCATCCTTGTCGAGCCTTGGACCGGTGATGATTAGTTTTACAGTTTCTGAAACACTTGAATCGGATCCTGTGGTGACAATAAATGGGAATAGGGCAATAAAGATAAGTGAACAGGAACAGAGTGAACAGTTTACAGTGTACAGTGTGCAGTATGAGTATAGTTATAATATAGCGGTAGACGAGCAACAAGGCTCTGCGGGTATCGCTATAAAAGTCACAGATTTAGCAGGTAATTCAACAACCTATAGTTCTGATGATTTGTTGATTATCGATTGTGTCTCGCCAATTGCGCCGGTTGTTAATGATTTGCCGGATTATACGAATGT
>MEUB01000011.1 GCA_001771535.1 candidate division WOR-1 bacterium RIFOXYB2_FULL_37_13 | reverse complement strand
ATTATCATCTGATATAACTCGACAGTTATGATAGAAGTTATGAAAAATAGCCGATACCTCTTTCGCATATTCTACGAGAAGATGCGGTTCTCTTTTTTTTGCTGAAGAAACAATATTATCTGGAAGATCCAGTAACTTTCTTAGGAGCTTTCTTTCTGATGGATGAACTAAAAGAGAAATGTCCGCATTTTCATTTATAGAAACGCCACGCTCCTTTGCCTCCCTTAAAATACTTGAGATCCTCGCGTGCGCGTATTGAACATAATAAACAGGATTATTAGGTGCCGCCTGTTTTGCAAGTTCCATATCAAAAGCCAAATGGCTGTTAACAGAGGTCATTGTCATAAAGAAGCGTGTCGCATCCCGCCCTACCTCATCAACAACTTCCTCAAGAGTTATCATCTCCCCTGTTCTTTTGGACATCCTGACAGGTTCCTTGCCGCGAAAGAGAGAAACAAGCTGACCTATTATCACCTCAAAGTTCGAAGGATCGTAACCAATCGCTTTTACTGCGGCTTTTAATCTTGCAACATATCCATGATGATCAGCTCCCCATATATCAATTAAATGATCATAGCCTCGTTCAAATTTATCCAAGTGATAGGCAATATCTGCCGCAAAATATGTGGTTTCACCATTTTCACGAACAAGAACACGATTTTTATCGTCTCCAAACTCCTGCGACTTGAACCACAAAGCTCCATCCTCTTTAAAAGTAACATTGTTTTTCTCAAGCTTACTTATTACATCTTTTAATTTCTCATCCTTGTGCAAAGTCTCTTCACTAAAAAACCTGTCAAATTTAACTCCCAATTTTTCAAGAACATTTTTCTGATTAGAAAGCATAGCTTCGATTATCTTTTTTCTTAAATCTTTTGTTTCATCCTTCAGCTGTAGCGCCAATTCAGAAATATATTCTCCTCCATAACCATTTTCAGGAAGCGGAGTTCCATCAATTTTTGAGCGGACAGATTGCTCAAGTTTATCTATTTGATTACCAACATCATTGACATAAAATTCCCGCTCAACCTTATACCCAATCGCAGACAAAAGACTCGCAATATCATCCCCGATAACCGCCCATCTTCCATGTCCAACATGCAGAGGCCCTGTAGGATTCGCGGAAACAAATTCTATTAAAACTTTTTCACCGTTTCCTATATTTGCTTTCCCATATTCCCTGTCTTTTAAAATTATTTCTTTTACGGAATTTTGCAAAAAAATTAAACTTAAAGTAAAATTAACAAATCCATTTTTTGTAGCCTCAACTTTTTTAAAAATATCTGCTAAAGCTTCCAACTCCTTTGCAATAACATTTGCTATTTCATAAGGAGGTTTCTTTAAAGAAGAAGCAAGAAGCAATGCAACATTTGTCGAAAAATCACCATAACGTTCCTGTGGTACAGATATTTCTATTCGCGGCAGTAGAACATTCGGAAACACCTTTAAAGCAGAATCTAAGACCAATTTCCCTATATATTCTTTCATTTTTATATTATATTACATTAATTAGAGATTGGACATTGGAACTTTATCTAAAAATATCCTATTTTCCAATCAAGTAAATCGGAAATTATTTTTGATATATATTTCGTGTGAGACAGTATTTCCGATGTTTCTCCTCTGGTTAAAGCTTTATTCGGTTCAAACCTTTCCCCTAAAAACTTAAGAAATCCCGCGGAACGTGCGGCATTTATCTCATTAATTGCCCAATAACGGCCTGGAATATCCCTATATGGTATTTCATATACAGGCTGTAAAACATCTAAGCCATCAAATCTTGAGACAATAACAATTCCTTCCACACGCAGTATACTTTGATTAGGCCTAAAATTTCCGTCGGGATATCCTGTAACTAATTGCATATTACTCGCAAGATTAATAAACTTTGCAGCCCAATTGCTATCCGGCACATCTAGAAATAACGGCTCTCGCGGCCCGCTTTCTTTTATATCTCCGCTTTTCAGCAGCAAAGTTAAAAATTCCGCCCGTGTAATTCTGTTTTCAGACTTGAATGTCCCATCAGGATATCCTGTTATTGTACCTAAAGTCGCCATACATTCTATGGGCAGCTTGGCAAAATAATCTTTTGAGATATCATTAAATGTTGCCAGGCGTAAAATTTTCAAATATTTTTTTGCCAGTATTTTGCCCTTACCATCAAAAGCGGATAGAACAAAACCGTTTTTGCCTAAGTTCAAATTGACGGTAGTTTCAAACGTCATCCCGTCAAATGGAATCTCTATTTCATTTATTGTTACGCGTTTTACCTGTTTTTGGAGAATTACCCCATTAATTTTAACATTATTTTCATAGGCAATTGTTTGATCTAGAGGAGATAAAATTTCCACAAATTCCTTCATAGGAGGTTTTGTCTCCCAAATTCCATAAGAAAGAGAAAAATAATGCGTATCATTATCTGAAATAGAATAATATTGATGATATGCATAATCAAAACGATAACCATTTAATAAAAAGCCAATCCCCGCAGTAAAATTATTTGCCGTTTCTAATATTTCATCGCTTGTTCCTAGGAAATCCTGATCAATTCCCATTCTTATATTTAATATGTCTAATGGTGACCACTCAAGCCCAAAATGATAGAGCCCGGGAAGCGACGAATCATTTGGTTTTATATCATAATCCAAAGCAATTAAAAAATTATGTGTTCCTAATTGGCGCAACCCGTTTTTTCCCAATAATTTCAAACTTCCTCCTAATTTTATTGTTGACGGGAGAGATTCTTCAATCCCGTTTTTCCAGACAATCTTTCCTCCCATATCAAAGGGGAGAATGTTTTGTCCTGTTACGCCAAACCTCAAAGCAGGATAAGGGTCAAACAAAAGCCCGGCATCAATATCCTTTCCTGAAGCAGATCCATTTGAAATGTCAGGGCCCGAAAGAGCCTGGGAAAATAATTTAAATGTAAATCCGGCAGCAAAATTTTGTAAAAAAGAAATAGGAATAAACTCTTTTAATTTTACTCCACCAGAAAATAATACGGCATTGTTGTCATAGTTATACGCTACTCCTTCTGTCGTAGAAAGTATAACCCTTACGCCGTCTACCGTATCAATAGTTGGAGCAGGTGCGATAAATCCTATATTACTGCCAACATATGCCAAAGACAGCGTTCCTTTTGGAAGCGGGTAAGCATATCCTAAGTTGATATAGTTAATCTCATTTATAAATTTACCCGCCATGCTGGTTAACTGCCAGTTTTCAAGATTAGAAAGACCCGCGGGGTTGACAAACATTGAAGATATATCGTCAGATACACCAACAAATGTTTTCCCCATGCCCAAAACTCTGGCTCCTACGCTGACTTGTGTTGGGTCATTAGCAACTTTTGTTACAGCAAAAGCAAATGAATAAAATAAAAAAACAAAAATTAACGTTGTTAATAAAGTTTTATTTTTCATAAGAGACTTATCTAGTTTTCTTCTTTTTTAATATTTCCTCTTATTTCTTCAATTTTTCCCTTGCCTTTATTAACAGCTTCTTTAATTTTTTCTCTTGTCTCTTCTCCTTTTTGTGGAGCAAAAACCAGACCCAACACAAAACCAATAATCCCCCAGCCTAAAATCCTTCTTAATAATCTTCTCATTGTTTTTCACCTCCAAATAATACTTTTAAAGCCCTTTTCACATATTCAGCAATATCTAAAATAGAAGCAACGGAACGAGCCTTTGTCTTTACTTCTGACACGACATCACTTACGCTTTTGCTTGTATTCCTGACATCTTTTAATATAAAGATGATTTCAACAACAGCCCATATCAAAAAAACGACCAGAACAATCAAACAAAACCATAAAATATTTCTTAAATAAATATCCATTTTATCCTCCCCTTTTTTAAGTTTACAGTGTACAGTTTACAGTGTATAGTAACCAGTTACTTTTTTGCATATGGGTATGAGCCAAGCAATTTATAAAATGCAACTTTGGATTTTATATTGGATAATGCTTGGCTTATTTCTCTGTCAGTCTTATGCCCTTGAAAATCAAGAAAGAAATAATAATCGCCGAGTACTTTTTTTGAAGGGCGCGATTCTATTTTTGTAAGATTTATATTACGGCAGGCAAATTCCAAAAGAACATCATGCAGTCCTCCCGGAACATCTTTTGGCAGGGAAAAGGCTATTGATGTTTTGTCTTTTCCTGTCGGCTCGCAATCTTTTTTAGATAAGACTACAAAACGTGTTTGATTATCTTTGGCATTTATTTTTTTTGCTATGACCGACAAACCATAAAGTTTTGCGGCAGCAAGGTTGCCTATTGCCGCAAAGACAGCCCCTTTTATCCTGCCGTGAGAAATCACTTTTTCACCAAGAGACAAAGCAACCTGTTTCGCGGCTTCAGATGTTGAATAAGACAAATGAAGCTTGGCCTTAGGCAGGTGTTTCCTTAAAAAATCTTTGCATTGTTCAATCGGCTGGGGATGTGAAATGACGTCTGTAACTTCATTGATATGTATCCCTTTTTGAGCAAGCAGATAATGATAAACAGGAAGAATTATCTCCTGGCAAATTTTCAGATCAACATCTTTTACCAGCATATCGGTTACTGTCCCAATTGTGCCATCAATGGAATTTTCAAGTGGAACAATTGCTTCATCAACCTTCTTTGCGTCCGCGGCAAACAAAAGATCATGCAATGTGCTATAAGGGATTAAATCCGCTCTTGCATTTATCTGTTTTTGATACTTTTTACCCGCTTCTTCGGAAAAAGTACCTTCAGGACCCAAGTAGCCTATCTTCATTTTTTACACCATCCATCTATAAAAATTTTATGCGAGTATTGTAACAAAAAGAGGAGATCATAACAACAAAAAACTTAATGTGTTTTATAAATTATAAACTTCTACCTGCATCTCTGATTCTTTTAGCATTCGTGAAGCTAATTCATCAGGATAACCACCAGAATAAACAAGCCGTTTTATTCCAGCATTTATCATCATTTTTGCGCATATTACACAAGGCTGAAATGTAGCGTAAAGTGTTCCCCCTTTTATTTTCACTCCATGCACAGCCGCTTGTATAATGGCATTTTGCTCCGCATGCAGGCCGCGACATAATTCATGGCGCTGACCCGAAGGAACTTTCATCTGTTTTCTTATGCAAGTTTCTTCCGTACAGTGTTTAAAGCCTAAAGGGGCTCCGTTGTAGCCTGTAGCTAATATTCTGTTTTCTTTTACAATAATGGATCCGACTTTCCTTTTTACACAAGTAGCGCGGGTCGACACATCCTGTGTGATTTTCATGAAATAATCATCCCATGAAGGTCTTTTAGCCATCAGATTTTCCTTGCAATTACACTTTTTGCGGCTTTTACTATTTCTTGAGAGGTTAATCCGTATTTTACAAGGAGATCCTTTGGATTGCCTGATTCTCCAAAGGTATCTTTTACGCCAATTCTTTTTATCGGGGCAGGGTAATTTTCAGCAAGAATCTCGGAAACAGCACTCCCCAATCCCCCGATGATAGAATGCTCTTCACATGTTACAACAGCACCTGTTTTTGAGGCGCTTTTAATCACAAGCTTTTGGTCAATAGGTTTTATTGTATGAAGATTGATAACTTCCGCGCTAATATTTTCTTTCCCAAGATTCTCTGCCGCTTCAAGAGCCATCGCGACCATAATGCCGCAGGCAAAAAGAGAAACATCTTTCCCTTCCCTCATAACAATTCCCTTGCCGATTTTAAATTTATAATCTGTGTTTTCATAAACAATTGGAGTCGCAATACGGGAAAGCCTGACATAAACAGGGCCGCTAAAATCTGCCACGGCTCGGATAACTTTTACTGTTTCTATGCTATCTGCCGGAACAATTACCGTCATATTGGGAATGACCCGCATAATTGCCAGATCTTCGTTTGCCTGATGAGAAGCTCCGTCTTCTCCCGTGGTAATCCCTCCATGTGTAACGACGATTTTCACATTAAGCCTTGTGTACGCGCATGACATTCGAATTTGATCCCAAGTGCGACCGGAACCAAAAACCGCAAAGGTTGAAGCAAATGCAATTTTGCCGCTTGCGGCAAGTCCTGCCGCAGTGCCAATCATGTCCTGTTCCGCTATTCCCATGTCAAAAAACCTATCGGGAAATTCTTTTCTAAAAATGGCGGTTTTTGTAGAAACAGCAAGGTCGGCATCCAAGACAACTATATTTGGATTTTCTTTACCTAAAATGGCAAGAATTTTTCCATACGCGTCACGCGTTGCTTCTGATTTTTTATCGTTTGTCATGTAAAACTATTTTGCAGAGTTGCTGCAAAGCTATCTCCTTTTCTTCCTCTGTCGGCGCCTTTCCATGAAAATCAAGAGGTCTCTCTTCCATAAATGAAACCCCTTTTCCTTTGACCGTATCCGCAATTATAATCGACGGCTTCCCCTTTGTTTTTTCCGCTTTTTCAAAGGCTTCAATAATAGATTTTATGGAATGGCCATCACATCGGATTACATTCCATTTAAATGCTTTAAATTTGTCTTCCAAAGGCTGGATGCATTTTATGTCAGAGACTTTGCCGTCAATTTGATGTTCGTTGTGGTCAACAATCGCCGTAACATTGTCCAATTTATAATGTCCCGCAGTCATAGCCGCCTCCCAAACCTGTCCTTCCTGGCACTCGCCATCGCCCAACAAACAATACACGCGATAATTTTTTTTGTCCAGCCTTGCGGCCAGCCCCATTCCATTTGCGGCAGAAAGCCCTTGCCCCAAAGAACCTGTCGACATTTCTATTCCTGGAAGCGAAAGCATATCGATATGCCCTTGAAGAGAGCTCCCTATTTGGCGCAAAGTTGTAAGATATTTTTTGGGAAAATAACCGGCTTCAGATAATGCGGCATATAACACGGGAGCAGCATGCCCCTTTGACATGACAAACCGATCCCTGTCAGGCCAATTTGGTTCGCTAGCCCTATGATTCATCTTATAAAAATAAAGGACGGCAACAATATCAGCAGATGAAAGGGAACCTCCCGGATGACCGGAAGCAGCATGGCATATCATTGTAATTATATGTTGACGAAGAAGATTGGCTTTTAGTTCAAGCTCTTTTATTTTTTCCTGCGATACCATAGAGGAATTTTATCATAAAAAGATTCCTTTCTCAATTTATAATGAAATCTCTCTCAAAAATGCTCAAACCCCTCTCTTGGCCTATTAATTCTACCATGAGAATCGGACAAAGTTACGCCAGATGATTTTTTCGTAATTTCTCCGACAATTGAAATTTTTGCCTTTAAGGTCGGAAGTTTTGAGAATTTACTTTTTGAAATTGTAAAGACTAACTCATATTCTTCCCCTCCATAAAGCGCATGAGCAAGTGTTGCCCCTTTGGCTATTGGAATATCATCAGTTAAAATTTTTGCGCCAGTTTTACTCGCTTTACAAATTTCGGTAACAGAGCGGATAAGCCCGTCGCTTGCATCAATCATGGAAGAGCAAAATCTGGCTTTTGCAAGTTTTCTTGCATCGAGCAATCGAATTGGCAATTGGACATTGGAAATTGGAAATTGGAAATTAGTTGAAGCCGGTTCCCCAAACTTCCCCGTAACACAAATTAAATCTCCGTCTTTTGCGCCAGACCTCAACAAAATATTTTCTTTTTCAACTTCGCCCAAAAGTGTTACAGAAATCATCATATCCTTTTTTGACGCGGTCGTATCTCCTCCAATAATTTCTATATCATATTTTTCAGCCAATCGAGAAATTCCGCGATAAAGTTCTTTGATATCTTCTATTTTAGTTCTTTGCGGGGCACATAAAGTTAGGAGGGCAAATGTAGGATATCCTCCCATTGCGGCAATGTCGGAAATATTAGCGGCAAGAATTTTAGAGCCAAGATTAAAGAAGTAATTTCTTATAACTTTTTTAGGTATTATAAAATGTACGCGCTCAACAAAAGCATCGGTAGTTATCAATAAATATTTTTCGTTTTTGAGTTTTTCCGTTTCTCCGTTTTTTAGTTTCTCCGTTTTTTTATTTTCATTGGTCATTGACAGCACCGCCGCATCATCCCCAATCCCAAACACAACCCGTTTATTATTAGGAGACAATTTTTTTAGCAGTTCGATTAGCCCAAACTCGCCCAAAGCAGAAAGGTTCATATAAGATAATTATAACATGTGAGTTCAACAAGCAGCATTTCTTAGCCCATTATTTTTTCCGTTCAATTACTTCTTCCTTAACAAGCTGTGGTTGAAATCTTTCAATTAAGTTCCTTAGTTTCTCTGAGGAATCAGAAATTAATGCATCACCTGTAACTCGAGTTAATTCGGCAACATCTCTTGCTATTTCAGCTCTATGCCCATCTAATGATTGCATTATCATAGCTATTCGAACATCTTTTCTTTGCAAAATATTTATTGTCGATGGAGATAAAAATGCATTTAAATAAGCTTTATCTCCTTTTGTCAATGCCTCTCTTATGTCAGTAGATGATACAAAACTTAAAGATCTTAAAGGATTTATAAGGTTCCTTAAAAAACATATCGCAGCTGAACTTTCAGCAGAAGCTTTTTCAAATAAGCCATTACGAAAATAGTTTGTCCCGTCAAAAAGATTTCCATTTGCTGCTAATGTTTGAAACCATAAAGGGATATTTTCCATTACTCTTCTATTATAACTTTCCCCGCTTCTTCTATATATTGTCATTCCAATCCCCTGTGCCACAATAAAATCTCCCAATAAATAATTTCGTCTTGTTAACATACCATCTTCTTTCCCCGCAATTTTATCAGTACCAACACAAAAGTGATCAAAACCGCAAAGTTCTTTAAGCAAACCAAAAGCAAGGCGGTCGGAAAATCTTTTCTTTGAGTCAAAACTATTAGCCCTAATTGGGATCTCGATATTTTCGATTGCCTGATATACTTCTAGGCGGATAAGTGATGACAAAAACATATCCGGATATTCTTTATCTATTGCTTCCATCATCTCCATTCTAATTTTATGATGCAATAACCAGCTCTTTTTTTTAGAATCAGGGCTAAAGGCCATAATAGCTTTGCCGCCTGTTTTCGCAACAGCATGTAAAAGAAGTGTAGTCGCCGCAGCGGTCAAGTGACCTATTTGTGGAGGAGAAAAAGAGCCCTGCATTACAACCATTTTGGGCTTTTCCCCTTCTTGTTTAGATAAAGGTATTATCCCCAATTCTTTCAAAGTCTTACTTATAACCATATCTACAAGCTCATTCATGTAGTGACTATACTGTTCGTCCGCGCAAGGAGAATTTTCTGCAAAACAATTAGCCATGTCCATCTCTTTCATGGAGAGTTGGAGCTGGCGTTTTAAAATGTTTGGAGCTTCTGACTCTAAATCTTTTAAAGATGCAAGAAATTTCTTTTGTTGTAGGGGGAGGTTGAGTTTGTTAAGAAACATTTTATGAATTGCGCTAAATATTGTAACGGGTGTTGTCTCAACACGGCTTAAAGGGGTCAATTTGCTTCCTCTCCAATCTTTTTTGTTTTTTTATCTTCTTTTTATCTAATATTATATTAAAAAATTTCAACCAGGAAGTCTACAGAAAAACAGATGAAAACATCCTAAACTGATATTCTCCCTTTAACCTGTGCAATATAAGCTTTCAACATCTTTTCCGCAGAAGCTATTTGTTCCTTTATTTTATTCGTGTATATATTTCTCAAAAGTGCTTTAGGTCTAACGAATTTTGCAATATGCCCATCAATTTCATCCAAGGCTTGTGTTATATCGCTTTCACTTATGTTTGATAATCTTTCAACCCTTTCTGGTGATAACAAGGTATTTTTTATAACATTTAAATCATGACCATCATTAATATACGATGAATCAATATTTGAAAAAATAACAGATATAAGATATAAAAGCGCGGGAGGAAAATTATCTGTATAAAACAAACCTTGTCTTTGATCTGATAATCTTAAATGAACATCATTTTTTGCATTATGAACAAACAACAACTGTGAATGTGTCGGTTGGCGCCTATAGCGAAAATCCTCCGCGACAATATCCCTGACATCCCTTACTTGATCGTTGCCATCAGCTCTTTTTATTTTATAAAAAGGTAAATATAATTCATATGAAAGCATCATCCTGTTTGGGATAGAATCTTGTGCGTATTCATATATAATTCCTAGAGGGCTAAATTTTTTATTAGTGGCCAAAAGATTTGTAAGTAATTCTGCTTCCTGCTTAAATACTCTAAAAAAACTTTCAGGCAGAAAAATTTTATCGCTATCAACAACATAAATATCCAATGCTTTCAAAGGATATCGGTTAACAACAAGACACTTGAGACCATCATTATTTTCAGCTAAAGCCATTTGAAGGCTTGAATAAAAAGGAAGGTGTCCTATCCCACGCAAAAGGATAGCTAAAACTCTATCATCGGCAAAAGGGTTCATATGGCTATCGCTATAAAATTTTAAATTAGAGCCATATGCCCCAATAATTTCTGATAAGTTATTATCTGGCGTAATAAGAGTAAAACGACTATTTTGGGTTACCGCATCAAACTGCACAGGAGAAAAATGCACTCCCCCTGATCTAAATTGCCTCAAACAAATTAAATCACCGGGAGGTTTAAGTTGTCCTGTAGTTGCCGCAAGTATTACATTTTTTACATCCAAATATACCATTATATTTTTTCTCCTTTTCTGTTAAACTAATATTTCAAAAATTACTTCTTTATTTTCCACTACAACATATCTGCCGTTTGGAATGCTTCCGATAAACAAAATTCCTTCTTTGCAACGCATAGCCAAAATATTATTCCCTTCTGTTCTTCTTTGTAATGTTATAAAATATTTTCCAACTTGTTTATGCCCGGAATTATTTTGAAAATTTATGCGTTCGCAGAAAGAAGGATATCCGTTTTTTCTACTGGGTCGAATTATTAAAGTTTTTCTTGTGTTTGCTTTTAAGTCGCCTTGAGCAGAAGCAAAATAAATTGTTTGCCTGTTAGGAAGAGACAATGTAAAAATATCTGTTTGATGTCCAATTAAAAAACCTTCTTTTTGAAAGACTGTATTATTTTTTGAATCTAAAACAAGCATAACAGTTTTTTTAGGAGAAAAAACCAACCTGGCTTGTTCATCCTCACAAGCGGAAACTATTATGGTATGATCGGCAACAACCAAAGAATATTGAAGAGTTTTCCTAGAATGAGATTCAAACAAAACAACATTCATAGGCTCTGCTACAGGGTTGCCGGTTGTAGTTCTAATCCCCGCGACAGGTATTTGATAAAAATCCATAGGGAAAAAAGGGAAAGACAATAAAGGTAATTGATCTCTAACTCTTAACGAAAGAGGATAAAAAGATAATGTAACACCTATTGTAGGTACAGCCGTAGATCGAAAAGAAGGATTAACAACAGGCATAACCAATGTCAAAGTTATCGCTGTCATTTCAATTCATCTCCCGTGGATGCTGATAACTCTACCAAAATATTTCCAGCATACTTAATTCCAACCACATTATAGGCAAGAACTTTTGTGGGAGGAAGTACAAATTGTTCCCCTTGCGAGGTTCTTTCAAAAACAGAAAGCATATAAGAAGGAAAAACACGTCTAGGATCATCAAAAATTAGTTTTTGATTACTAGTCTTGGAAGGGAAAAATCCTCCCTTTATTACATCCATAATCCTTATATAAAAAATTCTACCAGAAACAGGCAATTCTAATACTCCATCCCTAGAAATATAGCTTTTTTGCCCTTTATATAAAACAGGTCCCACTGAGGCTACTTGCAAAAAACTGTTAATATCGTCATCAATATCGATAACATCTTTATCAATAAAAGAAGCATATATTCGATAACCTTCAGGAGCAGAAGAAAGATCTATAAATTTTTTTGTGCTAGGGCGATTTTCTGTCATTTCTATGCAAGAATTATCTGAAAAAGAAAAATCAGAAGAATATAAATCTACAGAATGCCCCCCTATTGTAAATCTGAAAAACCCTGATTTCATATCAATTGGAGCAAAATTCTTATCGAAAACGGTATCCCCTTCATCGTTTGATACAGATAAATTCATTATATTTTTTTCATTTGAAATATCTATCTCTATTGAAAAAGTAAAAGTCCCTATGTCAGGAAGATTTATTTTTTGAGAAAAAGTTCTTAGTCTTCCCCCGCTATTATTTGAATATATGTAACCGGTAGGAATAAAAGCGCTTTTTTTATTTAGTAAAAACAATGGAGAATATTTGCCAAAAACAAATCCGGCACATGAACGTCTCCCAAATCCAAGTCTTGCAAGAAAATCAAAATTTACTTTTGCTTGAAAAAGCCTTCCTGGAACGAGAGAAGGTACCTTTGACCCAATAATAACATCATTCATGTTTTTATATCTGCATTTCAATGAGGAAATTTCACATTATTTACAATAAGCGCAAGAAATAAGATTAAGGTTTCTAGGTGTCAAGGTTTCAAGCGTTTGGTTTTCATTGGTATTTATTGGTCATTATTGGTCATTGGACATTCTTTCTTAGTGCTTCTGTCGATATTTTCATCGCGCAAAAATCTCCACACATGGAGCAAACGTCTCCCTCTTTAGAAGATTTTCTTTTTTCATGAATTTTGCGAGCTTTTTCAGGGTCAATAGCCAATTGAATCTGCTTTCCCCAGTTAAGCTCCTTACGAGCCTTTGACATTGCAATATCCCAATCCTTAGCCCCTTTAATCCCCTTTGCAATATCCGCACAATGAGCCGCGATTCTTGAAACAATAATCCCCTCGTGAACATCAGCTGGTTCCGGAAGCCCCAAATGTTCGGTCGGTGTTACATAGCATAAAAAATCCGCCCCCGATACAGCCGCAAGTGTTCCGCCAATCGCAGAAACTACATGATCATAGCCGGGAGCGACATCTGTCGGCAGAGGTCCCAACACATAAAAAGGAGCATTATTGCAAATCTCTTTTTGCATCTTCATTTGTTCAACTATTTCATTAAACGGAACATGACCTGGTCCCTCAATTATTACTTGAACTCCGGCATCCCATGCAATTTTTGTAAGCGAGCCTAAAATTTTAAGCTCTGAAATTTGCGCCTCATCACCCGCATCAACAATAGACCCGGGTCTCATTCCATCACCAAGCGACATTGTCACATCATATTTTTGAGCTATTTTCAAAAGCCTTTCATAGTTTTCATAAAACGGATTTTCTTTATCATTATCAATTATCCATTTCATCATCATCGCCCCGCCGCGGCTTACAACATCCATAAGGCGTGGATGTTTTTTTAATTGATCAACAGATTTTCTGGTTACTCCACAATGGATCGTCATAAAGTCGACCCCTTGCTTTGCCTGTTCTTCTATTACAGCAAACATCGCATCAACATCGTTTAGTTTCTTTTCCACTGCGATTTGATAGATGGGGACAGTGCCAAGTGTCATAGGGCAAGAAGCAAGGATAGTTTTTCTTATTTTATTCAGATCGCCACCTGTTGAAAGATCCATTACAGCATCAGCTTTGGCAGCTATGCATACCTGTAATTTTTTTAATTCGTCTTCAATGTTTGGATAATCGGCAGAAGTACCGAGATTGGCGTTAACTTTTGTCTTTAACCCTTTTCCAACACCCATAGGTTTACAGTTTTTGTGGATGGGATTAAATGGTATGGCAATTGTCCCTTTCGCAAGCCCATCTAAAATCTCTTCAGGAGATAAATTCTCACTCTCCGAAACAATCTTCATTGCATCGGTAATGTTCCCTTTTAAAGCTTCTTCTCGTTGTGTCATTTGTTTATGTCTTATATTCATGCGTTTCAAGCGGTTCTCTTGCTTTTGCAACAAGTTCGAGCGCTTTTTTTACGGCATCTTTTGGCGTTTCAACATAATGCATTGCTTCATCCATTTTGCCATCATGATGGATAAAATGCCAGGTTTTAAGCCCGACAATTGGGATTTTGTAGCCTAGTGTAAAAGCGATTTCAGACAATGTTCCGTAGCTTCCGCCGACAGCAATAACCACATTGCCTGATTTTACAACAAGTTTATTTCTCGCATAACCGATTCCAGTTACTATCGGATAATCTACAAAGGGATTTGCTTCTTCGCGATTGCTTCCGGGAAGTATCCCGATTGTAGTACCCCCGCCCTTTTTGGCTCCTTTGCAAGCGCACTCCATAACCCCTTTTAAGCCTCCGCAAACCAAAACCACTCCAGCTTTTGCGATTTCATACCCCACCTCTTCGGCAAGATGTGAAATTTCAGGCGACGCATGGCTCTCGCCGATTACTGATATGAAGATTTTTTTAGATGTCATAATAAGACCATTTTAGCAGAAAAAGATCGATTTTTCTCCCATATTTCTTTCAAGAAATGCCCCCTTCGCCTGCCGTAGGTGTTGCAGATGTCATCAGCGTTTTTCTTTAAAGCTGAGTCATAGCTCACACCTCACATAAAGACATTTTAGTAAGTGTTCAATATTCTGTCAATATATATATCGATATATATATCGATTTTCGAACAGGGGTACTTGCGGGGGTTGAGATAATTTCCAATGTCGAATGTCCAATTTCCAATGAAGGTAGAGATTTGAAGTATAAACAAGATGTTAGATTTTGAAAATTGCAGGGATTGCTAAGATCGTTAAATTAACTGTTAGAATTGATTTGCTGCCAGTCATTAGCAATTTCCTTCCAATCAACAGATCTTTCACTTTTACCAGTCCAAACATCCCAAAAATCAGGGTCATCAGACTGGGGTCGTTGTTCTTTTGATAAATGATTCATGCGCACCAAAACAGGAAGCTCCGTAGCCCAACCAAGGAGAATTGCATTCTGTGATGGCAATGATGGTAAATCGCTTAAAAGACCACGCAAATTATCAGGAACAAGCTTGTTGACTAATTCCTGATCACGATCGTTGCTAATACGATGTAATAAGAATGTGTTACATTGAGATAACACTGTAGGAGATAGTTCTGATGGGCGTTGAGATGAAAGCACCAAGCCAAGACCAAATTTACGCCCTTCACGAGCTATCTTCTCAAAGACTTGGCAACACATTGACGCTGTATCCTGATTCTCTATATCATCTTTGTATCTCTTCACAAAAGTATGAGCTTCTTCCATTACCAATACTGTAGGAAGTGTTTTATGATCGTCATGTAATTTCCGGTAACGCTGTAAACCTTCAAATGTCATTCGTGCAATCACAGCTGTGATGATATGAATAATTTCGGGGGGTACTAGGGAAAGGTCTATAATCGTAACTGAACCATTCTCAGCATTATTATTTCCAATATGTTTATCTAACCAACCATTCAAAGTTATATCTGATTCTCCTGTTATGGTTTTCATTCGTGTATCTGAAAGCATGGTTCGGATACGCATTATAAGATAATCAAAAAACTGAGGATTATTTTCTTGATTTGCTAATGTATCTATATGATCCGCAAACTGTGCCCCAACAAATTTAATAGGAGAATCTTCGTTAGGCCCTTCTTGATAAACAATACCACCAATATTAGAGAGTAAATCATTAGTAGCGTTGATTATTGTATCAATTTTATTTGCGGGAAAATCATTATATCCAGTACCCCCATGTTGTTTAGGATAGCTTTGACCAGGACATGTTAGTAAGGAGTCTATGCTTTCAGCAATTCTATTAAGTATTATACGGTAATCACTATACTCTCTAGCAAAAGATATAAAATCATCTTTATAACATGCCAATTTTGGGCCGAACTTCCATCCTTCATAGTTCATCCTCGTCCTAACTTGGGCTCTAAGTGAAATCAAAATAGAGCTAACTTTCCTTCTTAACTCTAATGTTCCATCGCTACTTGATTTACTGCCATTACGAATTTCTCGAAGTGACTGTCGTAACAAAGGTCTTTGGGTCTTGCCACTTGCTTGAGTAAAGGCGACCCACTCTGCACTATTCCAAAACCAAAGAGGGACTTGCAATTGTCTTAAATCGTCTTTTGTATCAACCGAAAAAATTCGCACTTTTTCTAAATCTTTGAAGGCTTGAGAATATTCGCCATTTGGATCAAGTACAATAAATCTTGCGTTTGCTTTGTGCTCATCTTTATTAACAGCTTCTATGCACCAACGGATCAATCCTGCGACTGAACATGATTTTCCACTTCCAGTATTACCTAAAACTGCCAAATGACGACCAAATAGACGATCAGGGTCAATGCATACATTCGCATTGCCTGCTAAAGGGCTTGTGCCAATTTTAACTCTTCGCTTATCACGGTCACCAGATTCAACAATCGATCTCAACTGTTCTTGGGTGGGAAGAATCACGCTATCACCAACAGATGGAAAAACCTCTACCCCTCGACGAAAATTAAAAACATGCTCACCTTTTTCATCTTTAGAACCAAATAACGTCCCAAGGGGATTTAATTTCATTTTACGCAATGGATAAGGCAAATCAATCAAACCAAAATCTTGCATGCCTTTGCGTTTAGGATATTGTGATCGTTCTATTGTTATCCATTCAACCTGCCCAACCAAGTATCCTTCATCGCTAGGAATAAGCATATAGCTATTAATACGAGGAAAGGATCCTGGAGTCCCAGTATTTAATGCTACCGAATCTGGTGCTTCTATATTAAGCAAAACCTCTATTTTATCAGGGGAAACAAAATCAATTGTACCGATGCGTAGTGAATCAGCATAAGCAAAAGGCGAAAAAGTCATTTTTTCTCCTCTAATTCTTTGTTGTCAGTTTCACTTTGTTGTGTTCCAAAACGGGACTTTAAGATTTCACTCATTCGGGAGGTTGCACGATCAATTGCTGATTTTGGCAGATAATTATCAACAAGGATTTCAAGATCTCCCAAATGATCACCAATAAGCAAGGTGATTTGCGAAGGTCTGCCAAGTTTCTTATAGGTCTTCATAATACGACCTAATGTATCATCATGGGAAATTATTACCAAATGTGTTGAAGGGATTGTTAGCATGTCTTCAATAGAACGGTTAATATGTTCATCCCCAAAGCTATATCCATAAGTAACTAAAGTACTATTTGGCCGGCAAATTCCAGCCGCAAAATCACGAAAAAGTTCTACATAAGGATACTCGGAAGTCTCACGATCTTTTGATGAATTAGGATAAATCATCAAATTATGGGTAGTAGCGTCAGCAAGTGTAGGAGCTTTCAAAAAAGGATCAATAGAATCAGCTCCAAAAGGAAGTCCTATGCGTCGGATTTCTTCTCTACACTGCACCCAATCAATAGATCCATGTAATTTAGTAAAACGCGCCACGCCTTCCAAATAACGAGGTTCGCCACGAATTCCTGGAGGATTGTAATGCATATCTAAATCAAGACGAGAAGAACGAAAAATAGGCATCAGGGTTCCCACGAATCGATCTAAGAGATGAAGCCCTGCGATTTCTGCTCCAACCTCAATAAGTCGATCATAGTTGGTGGTAAACAGTTGTAATCGATCACGTGTTCCAGTACGACTTGCAAAACTCATCAAAAAATTTACAAGGCAATTAAAGGCTTTCATACGTTTTGGTTCTTCAGCACAAGCAATACCAGATTCACTAGCCAAAATTGATTGAGCAAAAGCATTTAACTTATTTTCAATGTCAGTTCTAAGTTTATTATTTTTTTTGTCTGATGGAGAAAGTATTTCCAATCCACAAAGAAGTTCATTAGCTACACGAATTTGATCTTCAAAATTACCATTTTTACGACCTGTTTTTTCTGCCGAAGCCTTAGCAATATCAACGATTTCATCGTTATATATGGAAAAAGAATTAGTACCCATATCCGTAGCAATAGTCCCCTTGGCAAGGATGTGTATGGCATGAGTCAACCCAGAACCAACTAATAAAGATAAATGATCCGACTGAAAAAGTGAAGTCAACCACGGTTCAATACGCTGACGAAGAGATTTAACATCGGATCCATTTTCTGTCCAAGAAGAAAGATTATCAATAAATTTAAATTTCCCATCAACTATATTAAAATACACTGGATGATGATCATCTCGGGTTTTAATAATATTGGGCTTTTTTTCTTTTATCATTTAATACCTCCGTAGGATATTTTTTATCATAGTTATCGATCCCTATTCCCCCAACTCCAACCTCTTTATCTGCGGAAGCGCAACTAATCCACTCAAATCACCATACATACCAACCGTATTTTTTATTACTTTTTTAAGCTGTTGTTCGCGTTCCGACCATATCTTTTCATATGCTAACCGCTCTTTTTTTAAACTATCATCCATACTGGAAAAAGCCTCAACAATTGCCTCAACCCTTTGTTTAAATTCAATACCAGTCAAATAAGAATAAAGAATTTCCATCTTTTCGTTTTTACCGACCGACATCGCCTTTTCTCGAGTTATCGCCTCAAGATTCATACGAAGTGCCACCGCCAAAGCAATAAACATCTTTACATCACAAAGCCAAACTCCGTTACGAAACGCAAAACCTTTGACATCTTCTGGTAACGCAATAGAAACAATCACCGCTAAATCAGCCTTGATCGCGCGCTGATCATCTTTTAGCTTTTGTATCCATCCATCACTCCAGGCTTTTGTCTTTTTTGATTCCCATACAATCTGCCCACACTCTCTCCCAGATCGATCAATTACTTTTTGTACAATATCAGCCCCAGTTACACCCTTTGGAACCGGTACAATTTCATCTTGTGGAAAAGCCTCTTTAAGTTGTGACTCAAGCTCCAATTCCAAGACCTCCCCTTGTGTTTGCTGTGACCCCTGCTCCAATTTACGAGCAAGCTCATCTTTTACTTTGTTCGCATCGGTTAGTTTTTTATTTAGTTGCGCTATAACATATTGCTGTTCTTCGGTAGCCTTTTTGTTTGCCTCTTCAACGATTAATTTCCTCTCTTCTTCTAATTGACGCATCTTTTCAAGTTCAAATGCCCTTTTGTCTTCTTCCAGTTTGATTGCTTTCTTACGCAACTCAACCTCATTTTTTGTCGCTTGCGCTAATTTATCATTTTTACTCTTTAGCTCTTCCTCCAGCAACATTGTTTTTGAGTTTTGTTCTTTTTCTGCTTCAACTTTGGCTTCTTTAAACAGCTTTATTTTCTCTACCGTCAATTGGTTGGTCACTTTTTCTGCTATAACCTTATCAATATCTTTTTGACTCTCTTCAATTTTTTGGGCTAGCTTTTTTAACTCTTCAGACTTTTGCGCTATCTCGTCTTCTTTACCCTTCTGCGTTCCTTCAAAATCCTTCTTAACTTTTTCTTCTATTTGATGCGTCAAAACAGTATCAATAGAGATAAGCTCCCCACACTTCGGACACTTAATTTTTTCTTCATTAAACGTCATAATTATCCCTTATTCTTCTTACTAACAAGCTTCCCCACCGTATTCGTAAACACCTCAAAATCCCTATCCGCTTTACTCGGTGCCTCTATAATTTTTTTATAATATTTATCATATTCTTTTTCCGCCAATTCTTTTGCCAGTTCATGTGAAATCTTGCCGGCATCTTTCAAAATATCTTTATTGTTAATCTGCAAAAATCCGTGGAGTTTATCTATCCAGTCTTTCATATACATTGGAATTCTTTGCATTGCCTGACCTTCCGCAAACACAAGATATTGCTCAACAAGATTGTTCAAAACGAGAAGTTCCTGCTCGCTTAAATAATTCTTGGCAATCACCACTTCCTCTTTTGTTGGTTTACTTCCACGAAAGTTTGTAAGCCCAACATTTGGCTTCTTACTATCCACCCTGCTTACAATAATCTCCGCCGCAGTATTCCCAGTAATTGCATAGTGAACTTTATTTTGTACTGTTTTAAAAAATAGAATACTCTGCTCATCTGTCGGATCATAATCAACACTAGTGGCATAAATATCATTAATTTTTTTATAAAACCTCTTTTCCGAGGTGCGTATTTCTGAAATACGACGGGTTAGTTCTTCAAAATAATCAAATGGCAGATCCGGGTTTTTCAGCCGTTCATCATCCATCACAAAACCTTTGACGATATATTCACGAAGTCGTGCCGTCGCCCACTGGCGAAAAGCTGTGGCAATAGAGCTTTTAACGCGATAGCCGACGGAGATAATCATATCAAGATTGTAAAAGTCAGTTTCCCTTTCTACTTGACGAATACCTTCTTTTTGAACTATTAGGAATTTCCGAATAGTTGAACTCTCTTTCAATTCATTTTCTTTGTAAATATTTTTGATGTGTTCATTGATAGTAGGTATAGTAACTCCAAAAAGCTGAGCTAAAAGTTTTTGCGTCAGCCATACAGTCTCATTCTCAAAACGAACATCAATTTTGGTTTGGCCATTCTCGGCTTTATAGATAATTATCTGTGATTGTTGATTTTCTTTCTTCATGCCTCATTTTACTTTAAAGCCATTAGAACATTTTCTTTGGGTTCAAAAAAAGCTTTTAGCTTGTTTAAAACTTCTTCCATAATGAAAACTATTTTAGCAGGAAAAATAGGAAAAATCATATATTTTTTTGTATTCCCACCCGATTTTTGGTATAATTTTATCCTCACACCAAAACTTTATCTTCTCGGGCAAGGTGTGTCGCAGAATATTTTGGTGTGGGGATGAATTGAAAATGCGCAAAATAAGAAATTTAAACGAAACAGAACCTATGGATTTTTCTGAATTATCTTCGGAATTTTCTAAAATCTGCGTGAAAAATAGGATTGACATCCTTTATCTCTTTGGAAGTATGGCAACGCAACGCCAAACTGCTCTAAGTGATGTGGATATGGCTTTTTATACCAAAGATGGTTTATCCTCTGATGCTAAATTAAAACTGCATAGAGATTTTTCTGGCCTCCTAAAAAGAGATGATATTGATCTTACCGATTTAAAAAGAGCAAATCCTTTGACAAGCTATAAGGCTATAAAAGAAGGGGTTCTGCTATATTGCTCGGATGATGAGCTAAAACAAATTCTAGAATATAAAATACAAACTAAATACTTGGATACTATGTATCTAAGAGAAGAATTTCATAGGAATTTGGAAAAGACAATTTTTGAGGGAAACTTTTATGACAAAAATTGATTTGAGCGTCATTATATCCAGAATAGAAAAAATAAGAATTGCCGCAAAAAAGTTAGCCAGATTCGTAGGACTTTCTGTAAACGATTTTAAAAGCAATTCTGACAATATTGATATAGCAGAAAGAAATCTGGAAGTTGCAATTGAAGCAATGCTGGATATCGGCAATCATATAATAACAATATCAGGCTTTAAGAAGCCAGATGATTATTATGATATTTTTATAATTCTAGGGAAAAACCATGTTTTAAATATGGAATTTGCCGAATCTATAGCCCCACTAGCCGGCTTGAGGAACGCAATTGTTCATGATTATATGGATATAGATCATGAACAGCTTTTGGAAAATATAAAAAACCGCTTATCTGACTTCGAGGAATTTACAAAACAAATAATGCTTTTTGTTAAAATAGCTTAAAGTATTATCCAAATATTTTTTTATTAACTTTATCTGTGAATATTTCAAAATCTTTATGCGCGTTTGCAATAAATTTTTTTATTTTATCCCATCTTAAATCTAAATATTGATGAGCTAAAATATTTCTAAGTGAGGCATACCCCGCTATTTTTTCAGATTCTTCCGTTTTTAAAATATTCATTTGCCCAAGCTTTAAAATAACTTCCTTATAACTATTGGGCATTTCAATGTTTTCTGAAGCAAGCAATATTTTACACACATCTATAGCCGCATTTGCAACATTTTCTGCCAGTCTTTCAACATTTCTTTGGACATCTCTATTTTTTCTATAAGTATCCCAATCTAAAGAAGTAAATTGCTTTAAATCATCCAGTTGAATTTTTATAAAATCAATTCGTCTTACAATGTCTTCAACCTGGTCATTTCTAAGGATCATACACTTTCCCTCCTTGATTTTTCTCTAAGTTTAAAAAGGTCGATAACAAAATCCTGCATATCTTCTGCCTCTGTTGATATTTCAAGCATTTTTGCAATAAATAGCTTATAATCTCTTATGATTATTTTTTCTCCTCTCATTGCGGACCAGGCAACCGTAGGATAGGCTTGATTTAGAACAATTAAGTCGACACTTTTATGGAGCAATAATTCCAATTCATTCCAAAGTTTATCTATCTCATCTGTTGTGTAGCCATCTTTTAACCAAACAGCAACATCAATATCAGATTCAGAAATTTGCTTGTTTTTTGAAACAGAACCAAAAAGAAAAGCCATTATGACACTCTCTTTGGGATCAAAAAAGTTTTTTAACTTATTAAGGATTTCTTCCATAATAAGTTTATTTTAGCAGGAAAAAGATGAAAAATCCTGGGGAAATTTATACAGGATTACTAAATATATCACATATTGTTTTTATATCTTCGCGGTCAAAATGAATCCATCTTCTATTTGCCGAAGCAATAACATTATTCCTCGAAGTAACAAGCATTTCCTTAACTTTATTAGAATCAACTTCTTCTATCTCATGAAGAGAGGTCATAAAATCAATGAATACTTTACAAGAGTTGGCAATTTTTCGTGCAATTGAAATAAAATCTTCTTTTGATAAAACGTCATAAGCAGATGGCTCTTCTAATCTATAATCGATAAATTTGCAGATTAAAACTAAAGACTCTTCCACGATTTTATAATAATCCATCGTTACAACTGATTCTTTTCCCCTAAAAACAACACGCGCAAAAGCTCTCATCTCGCTAGCAGTAAGATTATATCTCTTACCTTCTGTCTTTCTAATCCTAGCAAAACAAAAGGACAACAAACTCTTTTCATCTTTAAATTCATTTCTAAGTGTTGAAACCAAGTGAAAAGAAACATTAGGGTTTCTATCGAGTAATCCTTTTAAAAAAGCTGAAAGATTGTTTGTTGCTCCAGAGAGCTCCCACAGTCCAACAATAGGAATTTTTCTCGCCGCTCTCGCCCACCTGTAAAGAGTAGAAACTTCGTTTTTTGCGCTCGTTGCAAATCTTCCGCCCAAACCATAAATAAATCTCGCTTCTCTTGCCAAAATTTTTCCTATAGCCATAATAATATCATCTCCTAATGAGTTTTCGTTTTTTTTTTTTTTGAAATTTCAGGCGATTTTTGATATAATTAAGGAGTAGAGATTAGATGTTGGTTTTTGTATTTGCTATTCCCTAACCCCTAACAGCTAATAGCTAATATATGTCTGTTCAAAAAGCAAAAGATAATTATTTAGGCAAAAATAAAAGGCGCTTAAACTGTGCGCAATCAATTCTTGATTCATTTAGAGAAAAGTTTAATATTGATGAGGCGACATTTAATAAATTTTCAAGATTTGGCGGAGGGGGAGCTCCAAACGGTGTTTGTGGTGCATATTATGCGGCAAAATATATTTTAGAAAAAACAGACCCAGAAAAAAGCAAAGAATTGGATGTTTTTTTTATTGAAGCGGCAAAATCATTAAATTGCAAAGAAATAAGAGGATTGAAAACCCTATCATGTCTTGGATGCGTTGAAAAAGCATCTCAATTCATAAATAACTTCTGCTTTTAATTTAGATTATACTTTGATATTGTTTATAATAAACTTATGCAAAAAATAATAAACATAGCGATAATAGCCCATGTAGACCACGGTAAGACAACCTTAACCGACCATCTCCTGCGGCAAGGCGGAGCTTTTTCTGAAAGGGATGAAATTACAGAGCTTGTTATGGATTCAAACGATTTGGAAAAAGAGCGCGGAATTACAATCTTTTCGAAAAACTGCTCCATAAGATACAAGGGTTATAAAATTAATATAGTCGATACTCCGGGGCATGCCGATTTTGGCAGCGAAGTTGAACGGGTGCTTAAAATGGTAGACAGCGTATTGCTTCTTGTAGACGCAAAAGAGGGACCTATGCCACAGACAAAGTTTGTCCTTTCAAAATCTTTAAAATTGGGGTTGCGCCCAATGGTTGTTATAAATAAAATAGACAAAGCAGGCCATAGAGCCAACAAAGTAATCGACAAGGTTTTTGATCTTTTCGTAAAACTTGACGCAACAGATGAACAACTTGATTTTCCTATAGTTTATGCAATCTCAAGAGAAGGGATCGCAAAACACAACATTGAAGATGAAAGTTCCGATCTCTCTCCTCTTTTTGAAATGATATTAAAACATGTACAGCCTTATCCCGACAAAAGCGAGCTACCGCTTCAAATGCAGGTTACAAATTTAATTTATGATGACTATGTCGGAAGAATAGGAATAGGAAGAGTCTACAGTGGAAAACTTCAAAAAAACGAAAAGATAGTTGTCTGCAAAAGAGACGGATCAATTGTTCCTGGTAAAATCAGCAAATTATCTATATTTGAAGGTTTAAAACAAATAGAAGTCCTAGAAGCCGAGTGCGGAGATATTGTCGCTGTTGCGGGTATTCCAGATATCACAATTGGAGAAACTATATCAATAGAAGGAAATCCAAATCCAATGCCTCTTCTTCAAATTGACGAACCTACACTTACTATGGAGTTTTTGGTCAACGATTCCCCGTTTGCGGGACGGGATGGAAAATTTGTTACAAACAGGCATATAAGAGAGAGGCTGGATCGCGAACTTCAGACAAATGTGGGGTTGCGTGTTGATGATTTGGGGGGTGTTGACGGCTTTAAAGTCTCTGGACGAGGCGAATTACACCTTTCTATTTTGCTGGAAAACATGAGGCGCGAAGGGTATGAGATACAGGTTGCCCAACCAAAGGTTATCTTTAAGACTATAAACAATGAAAAGATGGAGCCGATTGAACAAGCAATTATTTCGGTTCCAGATGAATATGCGGGTTCTGTCATAGAAAAGCTTGGGAGAAGGCGCGGAGAAATGACTGACATGAGCACAAAGAATGGAACTACCCATTTAACTTACATGGTTCCAACCAGAGGACTTTTGGGCTACAGGGCGGAATTTATTATGGACACAAAAAGCGAAGGGATACTTCATCACGCTTTTTCAAAATATGAAAGATTTAAGGGCGAAATAAGCAAAAGGCAGAATGGAGTTTTGGTTTCCGCGGTACCGGGGAAGACGGCAGGCTACGCGTTAAATAACCTTCAAGACAGATCAACATTGTTTATCGATCCCGGCGTTGAGGTTTATGAAGGGATGATTGTCGGTGAAAATAGCAGAGGTCAGGATATGGCGGTAAACCCGTGCAAAGAGAAAAAGCTTACAAATATCAGGGCATCGGGCACCGATGAAGCTATAAGGCTTACACCTCCTATTAAATTAACGCTTGAACAAGCGCTTGAGTTCATATCGGATGATGAATTGGTAGAAATAACCCCTCACAGTATAAGGCTCCGCAAAAAATTCCTGACAGAAAATGAGAGGTCAAGGAATAAGAAACAGCAGGGTTAGTTTTTTGAAATTTCAGGCGATTTTTGGTATAGTTAAGACATGCAACAAACAATATCACAGAAAATATTAGCTAAACATGCTGGACTTAAAACAGTTGAACCTGGACAATTAATTAATTGTAAAGTTGATCTTGTCCTTGGCAACGATATAACATCCCCACCCGCCATAAAAGAATTTGCAAAAATTGGAGTTGCAAAAGTTTTCAACAAAAAGAAAATCTATCTTGTGCCCGATCATTTTACCCCTGCCAAAGATATAAAATCGGCGGAACAGGTTAAAATGATGCGTGAATTTGCAAAGAAATACGGGATCGTCAACTTTTTCGAAATCGGCTGTATGGGTGTTGAACATGCTCTGCTTCCAGAAATGGGAGCAATAATTCCAGGAGATTTAATTATAGGCGCCGATTCTCACACCTGTACATACGGAGCTCTTGGAGCATTCTCAACAGGTGTTGGATCAACAGACATGGCGGCCGCAATGGCAATAGGTGAAGTTTGGTTTAAAGTTCCAGAGCAGTTAAAATTCATTTTTAAAGGCAAGCTTAAAAAATGGGTTGAAGCAAAAGACTTGATTCTTTTCACAATAGGACAAATAGGCGTAGACGGCGCACGGTATATGTCTATGGAATTTACAGGCTCTGTTATTGAGAAGCTTTCTATAGAAGGAAGACTGACAATGGCCAATATGGCAATTGAGGCAGGTGGCAAAAATGGCATATTCGCTCCTGATCAGAAAACTTATGAATATCTCAAAACTAAAGTAAAATTAGCCTCGTGGTCTGTGATCCGTGATCTGTGGGCTAAGTTTCAGTCCGATCCCGATGCAACTTATAAACAAACATATGACTGGGATGTTTCGGAAATTGAACCCCAAGTTGCCTTTCCTCACCTCCCAAGTAACACAAAGCCTGTGAGCAAATGTAAGAGTGTAAAAATCGACCAATCTGTAATCGGTTCATGTACGAATGGAAGGATTGAAGACTTACGAATTGCGGCAAAAATTTTAAAGGGCAAAAAGAGAAATAAGAATGTTAGATTGATAATAATACCAGCAACTCAAGCCATTTACAGTCAAGCCATGAAAGAAGGTTTAATCGATATATTTATGAAAGCGGAAGCGGCGGTCTCAACCCCTACATGCGGACCTTGTCTTGGCGGGCATATGGGAATCTTAGCAGAAGGCGAAAGATCGATCGCAACAACTAATCGCAACTTCGTAGGTCGCATGGGTCATCCAAAATCTGAAGTCTATCTTTCAAATGTGGCGGTTGCGGCGGCGAGCGCTGTGGCGGGATATATTGTAAGCCCAGAGGATTTGTAAATGGCTGAAGACATTCGATGGAAACAAAGATATGATAATTTTTCAAAAGCTATTTCTCAATTAAAAGAGTTTATTGAAAAGCCTGAATTAAACAAGTTTGAAAAACAGGGATTGATTCAATGTTTTCAATATACATTTGAACTTGCTTGGAAAACTGCCAAAGATTATCTCGAAGAAAAAGGGATTCAAGATACTCAATGGCCAAGAAATGTTATACAATCAGCGTTTCAGACAGAGATGATAAGCGATGGGCATGTATGGATAGAAGCTCTTGAAAATAGGAATCTTATGGCGCATACATATGA
This sequence comes from candidate division WOR-1 bacterium RIFOXYB2_FULL_37_13, assembly GCA_001771535.1. Classification (GTDB taxonomy): domain Bacteria; phylum Margulisbacteria; class WOR-1; order XYC2-FULL-46-14; family XYC2-FULL-37-10; genus XYC2-FULL-37-10. The sequence goes on along the minus strand of MEUB01000011.1, from coordinate 42,496 downwards.
TGAGAAGAAGGCAAACGAAGCTGACCATCTCATTAGGACAAAATATTATTCAATGCTTTGCGAGCTTTTTGAAAACCTCAAGAAAGATTTATGAACTTCGGCTTAAAACAAGAAGATATCGATTATATTGTATCTACTCTAAAACAATTTCCAGAAATTGAAAAAGCATCCATCTTTGGTTCAAGAGCAAAAGGAAATAACAAAGTTGGCTCTGATGTTGATTTAGCAATTTATGGCGAAGCTGTCAACTTTGATACTGAATCAAAACTTCACGCAATGCTCGAAGAAACAAGCCCAATGCCTTATTTTTTTGATGTTGTAGATTATACTCATCTAACAAAAGAATCACTAAAAGAGCATATTGATAGAGTCGGGAAGGTTATTTACTTTCTTAGTAAATAATATATTCTTCTACAGTATTGTGCAGTTGCGGCGGCATCTGCTGCGGTATGCAAAACCTTTTGTTATGGCGACCAGCCTAATCTTATAGTTGTGTCTGTATATTGTCTGTCTAATCCACAAAAAATAACACTATCTTCATCAGAAAAATTACTTCCATTTTCTTCTAATATTTTTCTTGCCCAAAAACCTGCTTGCCATCTTATAATATAAAATCTTTGGTTATCTCTCATAATATCCAAAATTGAAGGAAGCGCGAATTGCGCCTCATTTAGATCAAAAAAATGCTCATTCCCAAGAATAGATACTATAGTTGAGAGGCAAGATTCAGGACACCTTGGATTTGTTGCTATTTTTGCAAAATCAGCAACCTTGTTTAATTTTCGATACCGTTGACTAACAGAAACCATTAACAAATCATCTAAATATCCATTTGGCAATTGGCTTGGGTCATAGCCTTGAGGTTTGGTTAGTATTTCGGGAAGAATCACTTCTAATAACTCAAAAGGAATATTTTCTATAATCAAATTAGGAATATAATTATATTCAGAAAAATCATGTTCATCTGTAACATTATTATTACTTGTAAGCAAAGCTATTGCCATAAACACATCCAAAATTTCATGAGGTGCCTTATTTGCAAAAAAGTTTGTAAGGCTTGCTTTCTCTCTGTCTGATTTAGGTTGAAGTTTGGTTCTTAGCTCCTTCAAAAAATTACAAATACTTGCTTCGTGTTTTGAGCCAAAAACTAGCGGAAGAAATTTAAATAAAGAAGGAACATCTGCCCTCGAAAAAGATATTGATAATGGTCCATTCATAGTAGGTGGTATAGTAGCATTAAATGATCGCATCGATTTCTTTACCTTCATATACTTTATTTATCGTTTTTTTTTTTGAAATTTCACCCGATTTTTGGTATAGTTAAGTCATGCAAGGCAAAGCTTGGAAATTTAAAGATAATATCGATACTGATTTAATTATTCCTGCAAGATATTTAAACACATCCGATCCCGCGGAGCTTGCAAAACATTGCATGGAAGATGCTGATCCTACATGGATAAATAAAATGCAAAAAGGTGATTTTATCGTCGGTGGTGAAAATTTTGGTTGCGGATCATCACGAGAACATGCGCCTATTGCAATAAAGGCCGCAGGAGTTCCTGCTGTTATCGCAAAATCGTTTGCCAGGATATTTTATCGCAATGCTATAAACATAGGACTTCCTATCCTTGAATCTCCTGACGCTGTTGACGGAATAAGCGAAGGAGATGAAATTGAGGTTGAACTAGCCAAAGGAAATATCATTAACAAAACAACAGGCAAAAGCTACAAAGCTCAAGCCTTCCCCGAATTTATGCAAAAGCTGATTGATGCCGGCGGGCTTATTGAGTATATCAAGAGAAAAAAATAATCCCCTCACTTATTATTTGCTTTGATTTTTTGTAAAATAGAAAGTGTGTTGTTTTTTACTGTTTTATTTTTCACAGGTCCCTTTTCATTAAATTTTACAACATATAAATCAATAGGATAATCAATATTTTCGTGCCACTCATTTTTGTTCTTCAAAATGTCAACTTTCCAATATTTTTCGCCTTTGAAATATCCAACTCCTGAACCGCCAAAGGTATCAGCAACTTCAAAAGTTGTAGTTTTAAAAAGAGCCGGAATCATGACAATGCTTCCACCAGGAAGAAAATTAAGCGCGATAAAATTGCCCATGCGTTTTTGATTTTTTGTAACTCTCCGATAACAGCCATAATCGCTTCCCTTATGCGCAAAGTAAGAAGTCGTCAAGACTTTTATTGTAAAATAGTTTGGGGTGTCTTTTTTTTCTATATTGAGATTTTCTGATAATCCAGTTGAGTAAAACAAGAGAAGAAGAAATATTATCCAACGCATAAACTCTCCTAATTTTCTGCTTTTAATTTTTCTATCATCTCCTTAACTTTATCTTTTGCCTCTTTTGTCTTTCTCGATTTGACAGATATTTTAAAATTGAGAATATCCCCTTCTTTGATATCTGGCAAAAAGTTTTTTGGAAAATCAACTGAATCATCCTGCTCTTCCCCCAACAGCAAAACCCCTTTATCCCCTTCTATTCGATCAACAATCGCCTTAAATTTAATTTCTTGTTTCATTAAAATATCAAATCCCTTCGCCTCATCGCAACACTTTGTATTATACCAACCAAAATCATATTGACAATAAGAGCTGTTCCACCAAAACTGACAAAAGGCAGTGGGATGCCGACAACCGGCATGACACCCAATACCATCCCAATAGAAATAAGTGTATGAAACATTAGCATAACAGCGGATCCGCAGACAAGCGTCCCGCCAAAATAATCACTTGCTTCACTTGCTACTATAAATGCCTGTCTTATAAGGCTAAACAAGGCGGTTAAAACCATTACCGCCCCGACAAATCCGAACTCCTCGGTAATGGCAGAATAAATAAAATCAGAATGCTGTTCCGGTATAAAGTGGAGCTGTGTCTGTGTCCCTTGCAAAAATCCTTTGCCCAAAAAGCCCCCCGATCCCGAAGCGATAATGCTTTGAAGCGTGTGGTATCCGGCTCCGTGAGGATCAACCCCGGGATTTAAAAAGGCAATAATTCTCATGCGCTGATATTCTTTTAAAAATCCCCAAATAAGCGGAAGTGCAATTCCTACCCCAATATTCAACCCCATTATAATAAGCATATCCGACATTTTTACCCTGCTAAAATACAAGAAAAACCAGACCATAAAAATGTAAAACAGCCATAAAAAGATATTCGGCCTAAAAATAAGAGACAAAAACGGAGTCACAACCATGGCAAGCATGATAGGTGACGATTTGTCCCATATCAGCATTCCAAAAGAAATGGCAGCTATAACCAATGCGGTTCCCAAGTCGGGTTGCTTGAATATTAAAAGAAAAGGAATCCCCATTATAGATAAAGTTAGCAAAGGATTTGATTTCCCCTGCCTGTTTGTAAAATATGCCGCCAGAGCAATTATCACCACCAGTTTTGTTATTTCCGATGGCTGAAAAGACAAAAGCCCAAGATTAATCCATCTTTGCGCGCCATAAGCGGATGTCCCCTGAAAAAGGACGAATACCAAAAGAAGAAGCATTCCGATATATAGTGGAATGGCTACTTTTTTCAGATGGTTATAATCCAAATAAGCAAAAAAAGCCATACCAATAAGGCCAACAATAAAAGAACCGAACTGTTTTGAAAGATAAAAAAGAGCACTATGGTTTTCGTTAAGGACTGTCTTGTATGTTACAGAAAGGATGGCAAGAAATCCGACAGCTATAAGAAAAAACATACAAAACCAGATGGTCTTATCGGAAAGTTTGAGCATGCGGAGGTTAATCATGATCCCTCACCCACAAAGCTCTACCGCACGAAGCATTGCCTTTGCTTTATTGCAAGTCTCTTGATACTCTTCGCTTGGTACAGAATCTGCGACAATACCCGCCCCTGCTTGGATGTACGCCTTTTTATCTTTTAAGACCAATGTTCTTATTGTTATACAGGTATCCATCTCGCCAGAGAAGGAAAAATAGCCGATTGCGCCGGCGTAAGGTCCCCGTTTTACATTTTCAAGCTCGTCGATTATCTCCATAGCACGAACTTTTGGAGCGCCAGAAACTGTCCCCGCTGGAAATGATGCGCGTATCAGGTCAAAAGCATTTTTATCATCGGAAAGCTCTCCTGTTACATTGCTTACAATATGCATAACATGAGAATATTTTTCGACAGACATAATCTCATCGGCTTTTACCGTATTTGCTTTACAAACACGACCCAGGTCATTCCTCGCAAGGTCGACAAGCATCACATGTTCTGCTTTTTCTTTTTCAGAAGCCAAAAGCTCTTCTTCCATTTTTTTATCTTCTTCATCTGTTTTGCCTCGAGAGCGAGTGCCGGCAATAGGCCTTAAAGTTGCCTTGCCATTTTCAAATCGCACCATCACTTCAGGAGAGGCTCCAACTATTTTCAAGTCTTTAAATTTGAGGTAATACATGTATGGTGACGGATTTATTGTCCGCAAAATTCTATAAACATTAAAAGGATCACCATCAAATTTTGCCTCAAACCTCTGCGAAGGAACAACTTGGATAATGTCTCCCGCTTTTATATACTCTTTCGCTTTTTCTACGACTGCTTCATATTCTTTTTTTGTAAAATTCGATTTTGTTTCCAAAGGGTTTTTTGCCTCTGATGGAATTTCAAAATCATCACCTTTTAAACTTTTCTTTAATTTTTTTTCAAGTGCCGATATTTTTTTGCACGCGTCCCGGTATGATTTTTCAGGATTGTTTTCGACAAAAGCATTGGATATTATAAGAATTTTGTGCTTTACATGGTCAAAAGCCAAGATAGTATCTGTCAACATAAATTGCGCGATAGGGAGTTTTAGATCGTCTTTATTTTTATCGGGGATATTTTCTACAAATCGGACGGCATCGTAACTTATATAGCCGACCAAGCCACCGTGGAAACGGGGCATATTTGCAACTTGAACAGGGTTATACCGTGTTATGATTTTTTCAAGTTCGGAGAATGGATCCTTTTTGCCATTAAATGAGAAGATTTTTTGAGGATTAGTTCCAAGAAATGAATATCTCGCGACATTTTCTCCCCCTTCAACCGATTCAAGCAAGAAAGAGTAATCGTCACCTTTTGCAGATGCTGTAATTTTTTTAAATGCAGAAACGGGGGTTTCCATATCTGCAACAAGCTCTTTGCAGACGGGGATTAAATTCCCCTGTTTTGATAATTCTATGAATTGTTCTTTTGATGGATAAAACATGTTATTTTTGAAAGTTCTTTCTTTGCCTGATTAGTTAATAAGAGGTTATAGATCGAGATCATGTTTAACTTTTTCCCAAGAATAAAGCTTTCCTTTCTTCAAATCATCCTCTGCTTTTTTTAGCTCTTTTGATTTTAATATGTCCATATCTTCTAAAAGCTCTTTATAGTTTGTAATCAACCAAGAATATTCGTCATAATCCACTAAAACTTTAGCATGGCTTAACTTTTTTAAAACATCAATTTGTTTACTAGTCACGGATATTTCACCTCATTATAATTATAATAACATAGCCTCTTTTATTCTACCACAGCCACAAACCAAAAATCACCTGAAATTTCAAAAAAAAAAACGATATATATGTAGAGGAATTTCGGGAGGTGAGATAAATAATGGAAATGGGAAAAATATCGAACAATGTTAACAATACGAATGCTTACGCAAGAAAAATTGACCTCATAAATATTAATGGAACCCCTTCAGAAGAAGAGAAAAAAGCAAGGGGAGAATTGAGCAACGCGATGTGCAAACTCAAAGGAATATATCCAAAGGCATTCCAGAGTTTAACGTGTGATGACCCAAAATCAGCTGGACAAGATGGGAAAGCAAGTGAAATCACAAGCAGAGTGTTAGACGGTGGAGTTAAAGAAATAAGCTTTGTCGTTAATGGAACACAAGTAACAATAAAAATAGAGCCAAAAAAAGAATAGAAAAAAACATTTTCAAAAGAGCCCAAGCCTGTTTGGGCTCTTTTGATGTTTAAAAACTAGAAATCTTCCATCTTCTTTAATTCTTTTATCAGATTTTCAACGATTGAGGGAGATTTTTCTAGGAATCTCTTTATTTTGTCCCAACGCAAATCAAGATACTATTCTTTTTCAGCCTCCTGTCTTAATCGCCACACATCAAGGACAAAATCCTGAAAATCTTCCGCTTCAGATGAGACCTCAAGCATTTTATTGATATAAAAAAATTCATCTTTTATAGAAAGAGGGGTACCTCTAAAAGCTTCCCACGCAATAGTCGCCCTTGCAGAAGAAAGGTCTACAAGATCAACAGAAGTTTTTAACAGCCTTTGCAATTCAACCCATATACTGGTCATTTCTTTTTCAGTCACAGAATCATCGGGCCAAACAGCTATATCAAAATCAGATTCAGCAATTCCCCTGCCTTTGCTTTGAGATCCAAAAAGAAAAGCGAGTTTTATCTTCTCCTGTGAAGCAAAGAAATCTTTTAATTGTTCAATTATTCGCTTATCCATAATGAGTTATTCTACCACAGCCAGATGTAAAAAATAACTTGAAATTTCAAAAAAAAAAAACGATAATAATATAGAAATTTCGAAGAGTTTCGAGAGGGAGGTGAGATGAATATAGAACATGTAGAACACGAACTCCTCCTTATTAATGATGGACCGAATTAATTAGGTTGTATTTTTTAACACCTTAAAAAAGCCCAAGCCTGTTTGAGCTTTTTGGGGGGAACAGCATCTCCTTTGCATATAAATGACATTGACAATGCATATAAATCATATATACTACTATGCATGGGAGGATAAACATGAGGACAACGCTTGATATCCCAGATAATCTTATTGACGAAGCTATGGAATTGACGCATATAACAGTGAAAACAGACTTAATAAAAACCGCACTTTGGAGTCTTATTCAAAGAGAAAAAGTTAAAGAGTTAAATAATTATTTTGGGAAAGTCGCTCTTAATATAAATATTGATAAATTGAGGAAAAGATGAGCCAAATACTGATAGATTCTTCTGTTTGGATCGCTTTTTTCAATGGAGATTCTACTGCCGCGATCTTATCGGAATTAATTGATTGCAACAAGATATGCATAAATGAACTAATTTTAGCCGAGATAATACCTTCGCTTAAGCATAAAAAGGAGGGTCATCTTATTGATATACTTTCACAAGTTCAAAAAATATCCCTGGTTATTAATTGGAGCGAAATAATATACTTTCAAACTTATAATCTTAAAAAAGGGATAAATAATGTCGGGATTTCAGACCTGATAATTCTTCAAAATGCTGTCAATAATAATGTGGAATTATTTACTTTAGACAAACATTTTTCTCTAATGAGCAAATATTTTTCTTTAAAACTATTTGATCATAAAAAATCTTAGTTCAAAGAATCAAGATACCAATTTTCTTTTCCTTAATATTTCTTCTGCGATAATCAAATCTTCAGAGGTTGTAACTTTAATATTTTCATAACTCCCCATCACCATTTTGACTTTAATCCCCAAATCCTCAACCAGCTTTGAATCATCAGTCGCGTTCCCTTTCGCATTATCATAGGCCTTTTTGATTATGTCATATCGAAATGCCTGCGGCGTCTGAACTTGCCATAAAGTATCTCTGTCCAATGTCTCCTCTACTATCCACTCTCTACTATCTACTTTCTTAACGGTATCCTTAACCTGCACCCCAACAATACAAGCCCCTGTCTCTTTTGTTCCCTCAATTGCTGATCTAATAATTTTATCAGTAACAAGAGGACGGGCTCCATCGTGAATTAGAACAATATCGGTATCGGGAGAGACCAAAGCCAATCCGTTTCTAACAGAATCGGTTCGTTCAGCTCCGCCTTCGGCAACTTTAAAGCCGTAAGATTTTGCTTTTTCAACATTTTCGGATGCAACAACAAGGATAATTTCATTTATAGCATCACATTTTTTAAATGCGTCAATTGTCCATTCAAGCATAGGCTTGCCAAGCAATGCAAGAAACTGCTTGGACCCGCCCATTCGTTTGCCCGATCCACCGGCTGTTATGATGGCTGTTGTTTTCATAAAATTAAATCCCTCGCCCTCTGGGAGAGGGATTTAGGGTGAGGGTTTGCGGCAACCTTGTCAAAACGCGATGTCCCCTTTTTGTCACCAAAACCATGTCCTCAACCCGCATCCCTCCCCATCCCTTTATATAAATCCCCGGCTCAATTGTAACAACATCGCCCTCTTCCAAAACCCCCCTGCTTTTTGATCGGATCCTCGGATATTCGTGGATTTTGTGTCGTACGGCGTGTCCTGTCGAATGGATAAAATTTTTACCGTAGCCTGCTCTTTTAATTATAGCTCTTGCGGTAAGATCAATAACTTTACAAGAAGTCCCAGCTTTGATCTTTTCAATTGCCCCTTTTTGTGCTTTTAAAAGAAGCGCCCAAATCTTTTTATGTTTTTTTGTCGGTTTTCCCATAATATAGGTTCTTGTAATATCTGATCTAAAAGTATTATACAAAGCGCCAAAATCAAACATGACAATGTCGCCTTTTTTTATTCTTCTTCTGCCCGCAAAACCGTGTATTTTAGTGGAATTTTTACCTGCTGCTACAATTATGCGGAACGATTCTTTTTTAGCTCCATGTTTTTTTAGCATAGATCGAATTTTTTGGGCGGCCTCTTTTTCTGAAATACCTATTTTTACAAAAGTAGGAAGTTCTTCAAAAACCTTTTCGGCAATATCTATCGCTTTTTTAAAGTCCCTGTGAAAATCAAGCATTAAGCAAGGCGACAGCGGCTTTGAGCCCCAAAAGATAGCTGTTCTTGCCAAAGCCAGAAACTTGGCCACGGGCAACAGCGGCAATAACAGATGTGTGGCGAAACTCCTCGCGTGCGTAAATGTTTGAAAGATGCACTTCTATTGTAGGGATATCAACTGCGGCAACTGCGTCACGGATCGCTATGCTGTAATGAGTATATCCTCCCGGGTTTATGATTATTGCTGAAAAGCCATCTTTTTTAGCTGATCCTACTTTTTTAACAATCTCCCCTTCCCCCGCAAGTTGGATTGTTTCAAGTTCTACGCCAAGTTCTTTTGCCGATTTATTAAGCTCCGCATTTATATCATCAAGGGTAAATTTTCCATAAACATCGATCTCCCTCTGTCCTAAAAGATCTAAATTAGGGCCATGGATGACTAGGATTTTTTTCATGCTATAATAATATCATTCGATGAAAGATTTATCAATAATCATAGTAAATACCAACAACAAAAAAATTCTTAGAGAATGTCTCGCTTCCATATTTCAAAACACACACAAACCCTCGCTTGAGGTAATCGTTTCTGATAATGGATCAAAAGATGGCTCACAGGAAATGGTAAAAACCTCTTTCCCTCAAATAATCCTTATAGAAAACGGAGAAAATCTTGGATTTATAAAAGCAACAAACAAAGGGCTTAAAATTTCAACAGGCAGATATGTTTGCCTTTTAAATGATGATACCATTACAAAAGACAGCGCCTTTGACAAGATGGTCGAATTTATGGAAAAATCCCAAAAAAAAATCGGCTGTTGCGCGCCTACTCTTTTAAATGTAGATGGCACATTCCAGCATCAAGGGGGGCTCCTCCAAAAGAAATTTTGGCTTTCAAATGAACCTGTTGAAATATCTTTTGCAATTGGCGCCTGTTTGCTACTTCGAAGAGAGGTTATGGATAAGATAGGCTATTTGGATGAAAAGCTCTTTTTCTACAACGATGACCTTGATTACTGCATAAGAATAAAAAAAGCGGGCTATAAGATATATTTTGTGCCATCAGCCAAAATTATGCATTATGGCGGGTATAGCAGTAAGAGGTCGTTTAATCGCAAATTATTTGTAGAAGGCGTTAGCGGCGGACTTTATTTTGCAAGAAAACATTATGGCCTATTCGCCTATATTTTATATCGTTTAATCTTATTTATATGTCTTTTAATCTTTATACCATTTTTGATAATCTCTTATCCTTTTAAAAGAAAAAAGTTTTTGGATAGACTGATGGCCTATTTTGATATTTTAGGAATATGTGTGTTTCTCAATTCAAATTATTAATAAAAGATCAGTTCTCATGCAACTCGCAGCCCCACATTCTCTTTACGGCATCACTGTAAGAACCCAAGACTTTGGTTCAACTCTGACGTTGTGGACAGATAACCCCCAATGCAAATGAGGACCTGATGATACCCCTGTATTTCCTGTCAAACCTAAAACATCCCCTTTTTCCAAATAATCTCCTTCCTTAATAAGAAATTTTGACAAATGGAAAAACAAAGAAAAAACCCCCTGCCCATGATCCAAGACAACAGTCCCGCCAAAAGCTTTGAATTTATCTATTAAAACAACAACTCCATTGTTTGAAGCCCTTATTTTTGTCCCTATCGGTGCTCTAAAATCCCAACCGCGATGGCGGTTTCTATACTTTTTATTAATATATTCGCGAACACCAAAACCCATTGTTGTAACTCCTGCAACCGGTTTTATAAACTTTCCCTCCCATAATTTTTGAGAAGATTCTTTCAAAAGAGCCTTTTCTATTATTGCCCATTCGTCAACCATTGTACGACCTTTTGCAAGTTTTTTTTGGGCAGGCGGCAAATAAAAATCAATCCTTTTGTAGTCAAGGGGGACAATATTAACCGGAGTTTCACAAAAAGAGGAACTCTCATCTTTCATAACAACTTGGGCTGTAAGAATAAATTCTCCCGTCTCTTCCTCCGGCATAGTCGGTATATGCGCTCTAAAACCCTCGTCACAAAGATAAAAAGGATAAGTTCGGCCTTTAAAAAGAGCAACAGCGCTTTTAACCTCCTGCGACTGGCTTAAAAAAGCTATAAATGTCTGTCCCTGTGGGATTTGAGGATGCGCAATAACCTGGAGTTCTGCAAAGCTTGAAATTTGGAATAGAATTACAAATATAAATGCTGAAATTATTTTAAGCATAATTAATTTTTATAGAATTATCACCATTTAATAAAACAACTCTAGGCTTATGATTTTTAATTTCTTCAAGCGAAACGATCCCATAAGAAAGAATAATAACCCTCTCTCCAACCTTTCCCAATCTTGAAGCGGGACCGCGCAAGCCAATTTCAGATTTTTTACCTTCTATAATATAAGTTTCAAAACGGTTTCCATTATCAAAGTTAAAAACTGCAACTTTTTCTCCAATATAAAAACCGGCAGCTTCTATTAAATTCGGCGCAATAGCAATGCTCCCTTCATACTCTAATTCAGTAGAAGTAATTGTTGCCATATGCAGTTTTGATTTTAATAATTGAACCAGCATTAGACCACCTCGCTTGGTTTTAAAAGAGTATTTTCCGGAAGATTTGATTTTTTTTTAATTTTACAGCGGTTGCTTATAACACTGTTTTTGCCTATTTCAACCCCATCCCCCACAAAGCACCAGTTGCCTATAACGCTTTTATCTATTTTTGAGTTTTTTGAAATAAAAGAATCCGACCAGACAATGGTTCCGTTTAATCGCGCGCCCATTCCTACAACACTCATTTTCCCAATAACGGAATCTTTGATGTATGCTTGGGCTCTGACTTCACAGCGGTCTCCTATAATTACACAGCCTTCAAATTTCACAGAAGGATCAACTCTACAGTTTTTCCCAAGCCATACGCAAGCGGAAGTTTTTTTCCCGGGGACTCGGAGTCTTACACTCCCTTTCATCGCGTCATAATTTGCCTGTATATAGGCTTTTAAATTCCCAACATCAGACCAGTATTCAACCATATGATAGCCATATATAGCGGCTTTTTCGGCCATTAACTTAGGAAAAAGTTCTTTGCCAAAATCATAAAATTTGTCCGGTGGAATCATTTCGAGTATTTCAGGCTCAAAAACATATATGCCTGTATTTGCCAAATTGCTTGCAGAATCAGATGCTTTCGGCTTTTCCTGGAAAGATAATATGCGGCTATCCTTGTCAACCTCAACAACCCCAAATTGCTCAACATTATCAACAGAAGAAAGCGCAATTGTTGCCAAAGCCTTTTTGCTCTTGTGAAACTCGATAAGTGCGCGAAGGTTAATATCAGTTAAAGCATCTGAAGAAAGAACAAGAAAAGTATCATCAATTTTTTCTACAACCTTTCCCATTCGAAAAACTCCTCCAGCTGTACCCATCAGCGTCTCTTCGTAAGAATAAGAAAGATCGACACCAAAATCATCCCCGTCAGAAAAATAATTAACGATCTGTTCGGGATGGTAGTGTATATTCGCAACAATTCTTCTTATCCCATGTCTGCGCAAAAGTTCTATGTTGTGCTGCATTGTAGGTTTGTTGACAATAGGCACCATTGGCTTGGGAATTGCAAAAGTAAGAGGCTCCAAGCGGGTCCCATATCCTGCTGCCATAATAAATGCTTTTGTTACCCTCTCACCCTTCAATTTTTTTGATTCTCCTTAAATGTCTTTCATCTCCGGAAAAAGGAGTAGCAAGCCATATTGAAACAATCTTCAATGCCAATTCTGGATCAAGATATTTGTCTCTTCCCGCAAGGGTCAAAACATTGCAATCCCCATGTTCACGGCTTTGTTTGGCAATTTCTTCAGAATAAGCATTAACAGCTCGAATCCCTTTAATTTTGTTTGCGGTTATAGAAACACCGACTCCCGACCCGCAGCAAAATATTCCCCTGTCAAAATCTCCTTTGGCAACCGCCTCTGCGGCAGGACGAGCAAAATCAGGATAATCGCACGATTCTTCCGAATTTGTGCCAAAATCTTTTATTTCATATTTTTTTTCGATAAGATATTTTTTGATCTTTTTTTTTAAAGCAAATCCACCATGATCCGAAGCAATTGCTATTTTCACCTTATTTTCTCCTTCATCTCTTTTACCGCCTGTTTCATTCCAACAAAAAGAGCCCTTGCAACTACGCTAAAACCTATATTAAGTTCCTCAATCCCTTCAATTCTTGCGATATCAGAAATGTTGTTATAATCGAGGCCATGCCCTGCATTAACTCTCAATCCGACCCAAAGAGCTTTTTCCGTAATTTTTTGGATCTTTGAAAGTTGCGCAAGTTTTTGGTTCTCTGCCTTGGCATTAGCATATGCGCCAGTATGGATTTCAATAAAATGAGCAGTTAATACAGCTGATTCTTCAACTTGTTTTAACTCAGGGTCAATAAATAAACTAACGCTTATCCCGTTATCCTGCAGCTTTTGTATTATGTCTTTCAATTTTTTTCTGTTTTTAACAACGTCAAGTCCCCCTTCAGTTGTAATCTCTTTTCTTTTTTCGGGAACAATTGTTACATAATCCGGTTTTATTTTTAGCGCGAATTTGACCATTTCGGGTGTAGCCGCCATTTCGAGATCCAAACGGGCATTTTTTATGGCTCGAAGTTTTTTTACATCGTAATCATGGATGTGCCGCCTGTCTTCCCTTAAGTGGCAAACAATCCCATCTGCTCCTCCTTCTAATGCTTCTATAGCAGCAAGAACGGGGTCAGGAAAGTTTTCAAGCCGCGCCTGACGGAGAGTAGCAATATGATCGATGTTTATACCAAGTTTCATGAAGTAATTATACTAGTATAAGTTTTTATATACAACCGGCCACCGCATCTCCAACTTCGGTAGTCGACATGCCCATTTTTCCAGCCGCTTGGGATGGCATTTTTTGTACTGTTTTGATAATTGCTTGTTCAATAGCATTTGCCGCCTTTGATTCTCCCAAAGTCTCAAGCATCATCTGCGCGGCGCCGATCGCGGCTAAAGGATTGATTACATTTTTGCCGGTATATTTTGGAGCAGAACCGCCAATCGGCTCAAACATAGAGACTCCTTCAGGGTTGATGTTTCCACCGGCAGCAATCCCCATTCCACCCTGAATCATCGCTCCAAGGTCGGTTATGATATCACCAAACAAATTGTCTGTAACAACAACATCAAACCATTCAGGATTTTTTACAAACCACATGCAGGTCGCGTCAACATGCGCGTATTCACGCTTGATATCAGGAAAATCCTTCTGTCCTACTTCATGGAAGGCTCTTTCCCAAAGATCAAAAGCATAGGTTAATACATTTGTTTTGCCGACCAAAGTTAATTGTTTTCTCTTATTTCTTTTTCTTGTGTATTCAAAAGCATATCGCAAACAACGCTCAACACCTTTTCTTGTGTTTATTGAAACTTGAGTTGCAACTTCGTCCGGTGTTCCCTTCTTCAAGTATCCACCGGTTCCAACATAAAGGCCTTCTGTATTTTCACGAACAACGACAAAGTCGATTTCCTCTGGTCCTTTATCCTTAACAGGTGTCCATACATTTGGGAAAAGCTTTACGGGACGAAGATTGATATATTGATCCAAAGCAAAACGAAGCGCCAAAAGAATCCCTTTTTCAAGGATCCCAGGTTTTACATCGGGATGGCCTATAGCTCCAAGATAAATAGCATCAAATTTTTTAAGTTCAGAAACGGCTGATTCAGGAAGTGTCTCTCCTGTTCTTTTATATCGCTCTCCGCCAAAATCAAAGTTTGTATAATCAAATTTAATTTGAAATTTATTAGATACCGCACTAAGGACTTTTAAACCTTCAGCGACAACTTCTGGACCTGTTCCGTCTCCTCCGATTACAGCAATTTTGTACGATTTTGACATATTTTGCCTCTCTTTCTTATTTAATTTTACCACAAAAAAAAAGGCCGATCAAATAGAGGAAAAATTGTGAGGATGGATTGTAATTTGTGCGTCGGGTTATGGGGGTGTGTTTGGTTGTGGGGGAATGGGTCATGAAGAGGGTAATTCCCCATCTTCACAACCCATCGCCAAACCCACTACACATTATACAAAGCTCATTACTTATCTAAAACTACATCATTCCGCCCATACCGCCCATTCCGCCCATACCACCACCGCCTGGCATTGCAGGAGTTTTGTCTTCTTCCGGCTTATCCGCGATCAATACTTCGGTTGTAAGAAGAAGTGATGCGATTGATGCCGCGTTTTGAAGAGCTGAACGGGTTACTTTGAGAGGATCAACGATACCTGCTTTGAACATGTCTACATATTCAAATGTTTGAGCGTTAAAGCCAACTCCCGGCTTTTCTTTTTTAACCTGCTCAACAACAACAGAACCTTCAACCCCCGCGTTTGTCGCGATTTGTTTTAAAGGCTCGCAGAGGGAACGCCTTACAATTGAAACTCCAACTTTTTCATCGCCTGTGGTTTCTTTTTCAAGCTTTTCAATTGCCGGAATTATTCCGACCAAGCTTGCTCCGCCTCCGGCAATAATACCTTCTTCAACAGCCGCTCTTGTCGCAGAAAGAGCATCTTCTATGCGATGCTTTTTCTCTTTGAGCTCCGTTTCGGTAGCGGCACCGGCTTTTACAACGGCAACACCACCGGAAAGTTTGGCCAATCTTTCTTGGAGTTTTTCTTTGTCATAAGATGAATCGGACAACTCGATCTCTTTTTTAATTTGAGAAATTCTGTCCTTAACATCTTTTGGGGTTCCATTCCCTTCTATAATAGTTGTAGTGTCTTTAGAAATAACAATTTTTTTGGCATTGCCAAACCATTTGTCATCGACATTTTCCAATGTCAATCCTTTTTCTTCGGTCACAACTTCACCGCCGGTTAAAATGGCAATATCTTCAAGCATAGCTTTTCTTCTATCGCCAAAACCCGGAGCTTTTACGGCAACACAGTTGAGTGTTCCGCGAAGTTTGTTGACAACAATTGTAGCAAGCGCTTCTCCTTCTATGTCATCTGCAATAATAAGAAGAGGTTTGCTTTGCTGGACAGATTTTTCAAGAGAAGGCAGAAGGTCTTTTACCGCAGAAATTTTCTTGTCGGTAATTAAGATCAAGCAGTCTTCAAGAACAGCTTCCATACGATCACGATCTGTAACCATATAAGGAGAAGCATACCCTTTGTCAAACTGCATCCCTTCCACAACATCCAAAGTCGTCTCAATCCCTTTGGATTCTTCAACGGTAATAACACCGTCTTTTCCGACTTTTTCCATTGCATTGGCAATTAAGTCCCCGATTTCTTGGTCGTTATTTGCCGAAATTGCCGCAACTTGCGAAATAGCCTCTTTTGTTTCAACCGGTCTGCTATTTTTCTTAAGTTCAGCAACTGCAACTTCTACCGCTTTGTTGATGCCACGCTTTAAGGCCATAGGGTTGCTACCTGCTACGACATTTTTCAATCCTTCTTTAAATATAATATGCCCTAACACTGTTGCAGTTGTTGTTCCGTCACCCGCGATATCATTTGTCTTGGAAGCCACTTCTTTTAAAAGCTGAGCCCCCATATTTTCAAACGGATCTTCCAAATCTATCTCTTTTGCTATAGTTACCCCATCATTTGTAATGGTTGGTGATCCCCATTTTTTCTCAAGGACTACGTTTCTTCCGCGAGGTCCAAGAGTTACTCTTACTGCTTGCGCTACTTTTTCAACGCCCTTCTCGGCGGCGCGCCAAGCTTCGTCACCAAACTTTAATTGTTTTGAAGCCATTGTTAATACTCACCTCCAAAAATCTGAATTATCCTTTCACAGCCAGAATATCTCTTTCCTGTAAAATAATATACTCATCACCTTCAAGCTTAACCTCTGTGCCACCGTACTTACTGTAAATAACTTTGTCACCAACTTTAACCTCAACAGGAACTTTTTGCCCATTGTCCAATACTCGCCCTGTTCCAACAGCCACAATAGTTCCTTCAGATGGTTTTTCTTTCGCGCTATCAGGGAGAACAATGCCTGAGCGGGTTTTCTCTTCCTGAGGCTCAGGTTTTACTACAACCCTGTCTCCCAATGGTGTAAGTTTTTTTGATGCCATATTTTCAAGTCACCTCCTTTTTTATTTCATTATCACTCACGTTCTTTGAGTGATAATTATAGCAACCAACATGTCCAACTGTCAATACATTTTTAGTAGTCAAATAGAGAGTGTGATAAACAGCGCTTCCATGTTATACTTTTGCCATGAATCCCAAGCCGAAATATGTCATTGGTATTGACTTAGGTGGAACTAAAATAGCCTCCGCGCTTGTTAATTTGGATCAAAAAAAGATTATCACCGATATAAATATCCCGACAGAAGCCAACAAAGGCAAAAAGGTTGTCATTGATAAAATAAAAAAATCGATAGATACCCTTATTAAAGCTGCAAAAGACAAAAAGATTTCAGCAATAGGAATAGGAATGCCGGGTCCTATATTGTATGAAAAGGGAATTGTAATTAATCCTCCCAACCTGCCTGGATGGAAAAAGGTAAATTTAAAGAAAATATTAAGCGACAAATTTAAAGTCCCCGTATACGTAGATAATGACGCAAACTGTGCAGCGCTTGGTGAAGCAATTTATGGAGCCGGCCGCAATGCAAAAAACTTTATTTATATAACAGTATCAACAGGCATCGGAGGCGGAATAATAATTGACCGTAAAATATATCGCGGCCAAAACGGTTCCGCGGGAGAATTCGGACATATGGTAATTGATCCGAAAGGATATAAATGCGGATGCGGAAATTATGGCGATTTTGAGTCAATGGCTTCCGGCACTGCTATCAAAACAAGGTCAGGTGAAGATGCAATGGCAATACATATAGAGGCTAAACAAGGAGACAAAAAAGCAATTAAAATTATAGAAGAAACAGCCCATTATCTTGGGATTGGCATTGCCAATCTTGTTAATATTTTTGATCCTGAACTTGTCATTATTGGGGGAGGCCTCTCTAATATGAAAAACATGCTGCTTACTCCAACAAGAAAATATGTAAAAAAACATGCTTTATCAATCCCTGCATCTTCCGTTAAAATAGTCAGAGCCTGTCTTGGTACAAAAGCAGGTATTATGGGAGCAGCCGGTTTATGTTTATAGCAATTATCGATTACGGCGCAGGGAATCTTCGCAGCGTCGAAAAGGCGCTTAAAAAACTCGGTTTTAAATCAGTCATTACAAAAGACAAAGCTGAAATAATGTCAGCTTCAGGAATAATTCTTCCTGGAGTCGGAGCTTTCGACGCGGCAGTAAAGGAATTAAGGTCAAAAGGACTTGAACTTGTTATTCAGGAAATAATAGCCAAGGATATACCCTTTCTTGGAATATGCCTTGGATACCAGCTCCTTTTTGAAAACTCCGAAGAAGGAAAAGAAAAAGGATTATCAATACTTAAAGGGAAAGCAAGAAAATTTGACTTTTCAAAAATCGGTTTAAACTTATCCGTTCCGCACATGGGATGGAATCAACTTTTAATAAAGAACACATCCAACCTTTTTGATGGAATTAAAAATGGAGATATGGTATACTTTGCTCATTCTTATTATTGCGATCCGGAAAATGAGTCGATAATATCTACGGCTACAAGTTATGGGATTGAATTTGTTTCTTCTATTACTAAAAACAATGTTTTTGGAATTCAATTTCATCCTGAAAAATCTGGCAATGTTGGGTTGAAAATTTTAAATAATTTTGGAGATTTATGTTTGAAATAATACCGGCAGTCGATATTTTAGACGGCAAATGCGTCAGACTAAAGCAAGGGAGTTTTGATAAAGAAACAATTTATTATAAAAACCCTATTGAAGCCGCTTTGCACTGGCAGGAGCAAGGAGCAACAAGGCTGCATGTTGTTGACCTTGACGGAGCAAGAACGGGAACTCCAAAAAATCTCGCAATTATACTTAAAATGCTGGAAAGCATAAAAATCCCTATACAAGTCGGAGGCGGATACCGCAAAATGGATGATGTTGAAAAACTTATAGGTCTGGGCGTTTCCCGCGTAGTTTTGGGGACTTCTGCTATATTCAATCCAAACCTTATTGAAAAAGTAACCGAAAGGTTTGGTGAAAAAATCATTGTAGGAATTGACGCAAAAAAAGGGAAAGTCATGGCAAACGGATGGACAAATGTTTCACAAAAGACAGCCGTTGCTCTAGCTCAGGAAGCAGTCGATATGGGAATTACCCGTTTCATATTTACCGATATAAGCCGTGATGGAATGCTTAACGGTCCAAATTTTGAAGAGATAGAAAAATTCAGTAATTTTGTAAAAGTAAATGTAATTGCCTCGGGCGGAATAACAAAAAAAGAAGATATTGATCAACTTAAAACAATAAAAAATCTGGAAGGCTGCATCATAGGACAAGCTCTTTACACCGGAAATATAAAACTAGAAGAAGTATTATAGTTTTTTGAAATTTCACATAAAAAATGATAAAATAATCCTATTATGCCCAGAAAAATAATAATATTTGATACAACACTCCGTGACGGCGAACAATGTCCTGGAGCATCGCTTAATAAAGAAGAGAAACTTGAAATTGCCCGTCATCTTGCGAAATTAAATGTTGACGCGATCGAAGCTGGGTTTGCAATTGCTTCTCCAGGCGATTTTGATTCGGTCAAATCAATTGCGCAACAAATAAAAGGGCCTATAATCTGCAGCCTTGCCCGCGCCAAAAAAGAAGACATAACAACAGCTTATGACGCGGTTAAACACTCTGCCAGGCCTCGTATACACGTATTTCTTGCGACATCACCCATTCATATGGAAAAGAAATTACGTATGACTCCTGATGAAGTCTTTAATACAGCCGTTGAAATGGTAAAATTTGCAAAATCCCTTTGCACTGACATAGAATTTTCACCTGAAGACGCGGGAAGATCTGACCCTGTTTTTCTTAAAAAAGTAATCGCGGGAGTTATTGAGGCGGGAGCAACAACTGTTAATGTCCCCGATACTGTAGGATATACATCTCCATGGGAATTTGGCAGTCTTATTGAAGAGATAATAAGAGATGTCCCTCAAATAAAGGAAAAAGGTATAATTGTAAGTGTTCACTGCCACAATGATCTTGGGCTTGCGACAATCAATTCGCTTGCCGCAATAAGAGCAGGCGCAAATCAGGTTGAATGCACAATTAATGGAATCGGCGAACGAGCCGGAAATGCTTCGCTCGAAGAAGTAGTGATGAACCTTGTTACGCGCAAAGATTTTTTTAACTGCGAAACAAACATCAACACAAAAGAGATATACAAGACAAGCAGGCTTGTGTCCACATTAACCAGCCTTCTTGTTCAGCCTAATAAGGCTATTGTAGGAGCTAACGCGTTTGCGCATGAAGCGGGAATCCATCAGGCGGGGGTACTTCGCGCCAGAGAGACCTATGAAATTATGAAGCCCGAAGACATTGGGCTTACAGAAAGCAGGCTTGTTCTTGGAAAACATTCAGGCCGAAACGCTTTTGCGGACAGATTAAAAGATATGGGTTATAACATTCAGGATGAAGCACTTGAAAAAGCCTTTGCAAAATTCAAAGAAATAGCCGACAAGAAAAAAGATGTTACAGAAAGAGACCTTGAAGCTATTGTTGCTAACGAAGCTTATGTTGATAAGGAATTTTTTTCTATTGAAAGCATAGAGGTTGAATCCGGAACAAGTAAAAAGCCAAAAGCAACAGTTGTCTTAAAACATGAAAGCAAAATAATTTCTGAAACATCCACAGGCGCAGGGCCTGTTGACGCGGTGTATTCCGCGATTGATAAAATTGTACAACAAAATGTCGGGGCACAAAATATTGAGCTTGTCGATTATATTATTCAGGCAATAACCGGAGGAACAGATGCCCAAGGCGAAGTAAAGGTAAGGATCAAAGACGCCAAAGATAACATTTATGCCGGCCACGGATCCGATACCGATATAATAATAGCATCCGCGAAAGCCTATCTTTCCGCTATAAACAGATTACTCTTCACTATAAGCTAATCCCGATCAACTGTTACGCAGGTTAAGGTTCTTGATACAAATCCTGTAGATTGAATTTTTTTAAGTACATTTTCCCCTATTTTTCTTAAATCTTCAGCTTCAACAAAAATTATAATATCATAAGGACCTGTTACCTGATGGGTAGTTTTAACTTCTGCTATTTCCTTAATAAAATTAACCAACTCTGAACTTTTACCAGGAACACATTCAATTAAAATATATGCTGATGTAGGCATTTGATCCCTCCAGTTGGTTTCATTGTATTGTGTTGATAGTTGTGCTGTCAAGTGATAGAATAAATAAATCTGACAGGAGGCAATATCAGGAGGCAATATGTGGACAAAAATAAGTAATTATTTCTTAAGGGGATTAATAACATTACTGCCGCTTTTAGTTACTATCTGGCTGCTCTGGTTTATGTTTAATTTCTTAGACGGGATTTTGGGCAACATTATCACAGCTTTCGCGGGAAGATATTATCCTGGGTTAGGCCTTATTGTAACAATTTTACTAATCTTTATTACTGGCTATTTCGCAACTCACGTGTTTGGCGCCAAAATATTCCAACTTGGAGAGCAGATCATATGCAGAGTGCCAATTGTAAAAAGTATATATTCTTCTGCAAAACAGATAAATGATGTCTTATTTATCCATAAGGGAGAGTCTGAATTCAGAAGGACATGCCTATTGGAATATCCAAGAAAAGGGCTATACACCATGGGGTTTGTAACTTCCGACGCGGCGCATGAAATCGAACAAAAAACAAAAAACAAGTTAATCAATATATTTGTCCCTAATACCCCCACCCCTGCTACGGGATTTTTGGTTATGGCGCCCGCACAAGAAGTAATTTTACTTGAAATGAGGACGGATGCCGCTTTTAAATATATAGTTTCCGGCGGGGTTCTTAAACCGGAAGAAGTAAAGGCATCCGGATCAGCAAGCGAAGAACTTGTTTAAACATTTCCCAAGTGGACATATTTTAAACCGGCGGCAAGCCCCAATTGTTCCGCTATTTTTATTTTTTCAATTGATGTAGGCAGAAAAGAAGAAAATTCAAGATACGGGAAAAATCTTGTCACATGCCAGGGAGTTTCCGCTCCCAACTCATTTTTTATCCAATTGGCAATATCACTTAATTGTTTCTCGTCATCATTTATTGTCGGAATAATATTGGTAATGCATTCAACATGAAGCCCAAGTTCTTTTGCCCGTTTTGCAGCCGCGAGAATTGGTTTAAAATCAGGAACATTTGCCAGTTTCATATACGACTCATTTGTAAACCCTTTTATATCAACCCTATAGGCATCAAGATATGGAGCTATCATTTCAAGCGGAGGAATTGTTATATATCCGTTTGTTACCCAAACAGTGTAAAGATTATTTTCTTTTGCAAGACGCGCCCCTTCAAAAGCATATTCAAACCAGATTGTTGGCTCATTATATGTCCAAGCAATTCCTGAGGATTTATATTGTTTGGCAAGCTCTATTAATTTGAAGGGTGAAATTTCGCGGGCAAAGAGCTCCTCTTGCGCGGGTTTTGCATGGGCTATATGCCAATTTTGGCAATGCCCGCAAAGCATGTTGCATCCATAAGTTCCGACAGACAGAACATATGTTCCGGGATAAAAGTGATAAAGAGGTTTTTTTTCTATAGGATCATTTGCGATTGAGGAGACAACATTATAAATCAAGGAATAAAGTTTGCCGTCTACATTTTTTCTAACACCGCAGTACCCTACATTTCCATTTTTGATTTTACAATCGCGGGGACACAAGAGACAGTGAACTTTTCCCTCACCCTGTTTTTCATAAAAAAGAGCTTCTTTTAAGTTAGGCATAAATCATTTATCTTTTAATACAAAATTATTATTCTACAAACTAAATCCGAAATAACCCTCATCTTCTCCTCCGGCATCAATTCCTTTTGCGTAACCCATTGTTATACCGACGGGGAACATTCCCCACCCGTTTATAGTAGACAAACCAATCTCCACGCCAATTGTTCTCTTCCAATCAATACTTGAAGCAGCCCCAAAGGTCGCTCCTACCTGGTCAAAGAAAAATTTACCATATAGCCTGTCCAAAAACAGATACCCATACCCATATCCAATTTCAGGATAACCTAACGGAAAAATATATTGAATAGAACCCTTTGCCGACTTTGAACCGGAAACATAATTATAAGGATAACCTCTGACAGAAACATTTTTATAACTAAACCCGCTCTGTACAAAACTGTCTCCGTAACTTAAGCTTCCAACCGCGCTTAAAGACAAAGCATGATGAGGAATAAATGTCTTGTAATAAGTCGACCCTCTCACCGTATAATTTGTCAAATTATAATCAGATGCGGCATCTTTTGAATAAAGCCTCGCAAAAGCACCAATCGCAAAGCCTTCCTCCGGAGCAACAGACAACCCAAAACTTTTTAAACTATTATAATTATAAGCAGCGTAATATCCGCTCAATTTGCCTAAAGTCGGCTGGTTTACCAGAATTTCCAAAGAAGAAATATTATTTAAAGTGACATGTTCATATCCGACAGAAAACGCCTGCCTGTCAAATTCAGAAAAAACTCTGTTGCCATAGAGAGACAAATAAGCCCCAAAATCCTGTTCACGCTCCCAGTATGTTTTTGTATCCGCGTCCCATGAATAAGCAAGCGCAACATCATCTGCTACTAAGGCAAGTTGAGGAAGAAACTGATCGTTGTTGTACATCAAAGAATAAGTCGGCCTTTTTGCCGTCCAATCATATCCTGCCTGGAGCTGCATAAATTGCTGCGAAAGAGCGTCAACCCCCGCCGTATAAGCCAGCAGATGCTCTCCGTTTTCATCTCCATAAGAATAAGGAAACCAAAACTTTGGAATAAGAGAAGGAATTGGGTTGTAATCATACTTTTTCAAAACAACCTCTTCTTTTTCATCCAAAGAGCCATCATAGGCTGATTTATAAGCTAATCCATTAGTTTTAGCCTTATGGCTTGTTTTTTCCCAACTTGAAGGATTAAAACTGATAATAGCCAAATCGTAGCCCTTTTGAGTATAATTAACATAAGCAATTTTTGTGCCGTCAGGAGACACAGCGGGCATTATTGCCATTCCCAATACATTTGTTATCCTGTAAATATCGGAAGATTTCAAGTTAAACGCGTAAAGGTTGGGAATCCCTGTAATGTCTGATTCAAATAATATGTACTTTCCATCAGGAGTAAAATACGGATTAGCTTCGGTTGAAAAGTTTTCATTTGTCATAAACTTTTCAATACCGGTATTAACAGATACAATTACTATTTTTTGCCTTCCTTTAACCCATTTTGAGACAGCCACAGTCTTTCCATCCGGCGAAAAAACAGGAGATAAATACTCTTCTTCTTTTCCTGAAGCAGTAAATTTTCTCTGATTTGAACCATTACTATTCATAATCCATAAAGTTTTTGTCCCCGCGTCATTTTTCACAAAAACAATCTTTTGTCCGTCTGGAGAAACAGCAGGATCAGAAGCGCGCGCGCCTTCGGTTAACCTTTTTAAAGATTTATTTTTTAAATTTAAGCAATAAAGATCATTATAAAAATAAAAATTCTTGTAAATGTCCGATTTGGAAAAATAAAGATTATCTTTATATTTGCTCATGGAATCATCAAAAAAATATCCTTCCATAATTTTTTGCCCGTTTAAATTATTAACATCAAGACTCTTAATTTGAGCGCTGTCATCCATATTGATTTGCGTATAATAAACTTTGGACGAATCATAATCCCATACAGGCTTAAAATTATAATATCCTTTATCAGTCAACATTCTGGATTTGGTAAGAGGTTTTTTTTCTATTGCTTCTTTGTCTGTTTTGGCTTTTTTTATAACTTCATCCTGCCAGTCTTTCCATAAAACCCATAAAGATTTTCCAAATATATTTGAAAAAGCCATATCAGGCCCGTAAGATAAAATATAATCTCCGTACTCTTGGCTCAAACGATAAAGCTTGTCTTCGCCATATTTATCAGCTAAATATTTTACAAAGCTACTGCCATATAAATAAGCAGTGTTTCCAATTGGCCATGCAACTGTTGTGACCGACGCTTGTTGGATGCTTTTCATATTATCTGACAGGGCTTCCATCCTAAGCCATGCCTGCCATCGCGGATCATTAAGCCTGCCCCCCGCGGAATACTTTGATTCCTCAAAAACAGCAAGCCCTTCTACTATAAATAAAGGGTTTAACCAATTAGGAAAAATCGACCTTCCAAGTAAAAGCTTAAAAAGTTGGGCGCCGCCTTCCACTGTGTCCAAATGAAGCAGGTGGGTATATTCATGGATAAAAACATAACGAAGCCAATCATCATAGGAAAAAGGCTGATAATTTGAATTCATGTTGGTTAGATATAAAGTAATTAGAGGGTTTGGAAAAACTGTTGTATAGCCATTTGTGTAATCCGTATTATCAAGAAGCACAATTTCTGTTTTTAGGTCGGGTGTATGGCGGAATAAGGGAGACAATCTTGAATGAACTTCTTCTGCAATCGAAGCAACTTTGTAAGCCTGATCCTCTATCTTATCGTAATAATTTACTTTAAAATGAAGAGTCTCAAGCGTCTTCCACTTTAAGGAAGGATCAAGGGACGTCGCAGCCTTTGAAGAAATTGTAAACGATAAAACAAATATAAGCATCAAAATTAAAGCTCCAAGAAATCTAGGGATCAAGAGCTCAAGAAACCCTTGAACCATTAAAAACTTGAAACCTTGAAAACTTTTCTTTTTTGTCATTAAATAATTCCCAACCTTTCTTGAAAACCTAGAAATAAAGCATCTCTCAATTCTTCAAAAGAAACTTCCCTTCCTAAAATTTCATTTACACTTATAGCATTATACCGTTTATAAGGGTTCTTTAACACTGAAAAAACAGTTTCATCCGATTTTCTAACAAATATCGAGCCTTGTTGAAGAAGGGCTTTTCTGCCTCTTTTCTGAGCGCTTCCCACGATTTTTTTATTACCAACCACAATTTCATATTCGGTTGGATAGGAAAAACAAAGATTGTTATTTGTTTTTAATTTCCAATTTCCAATTTCTAATTTCCAATTTCTAATTTCTGCATTTAAACCTATTTGGTTCAAGGCAAAAACAACTGCGCTCGATATTTTCTTATATGAAGGGATAAGTCCTTTTGGCAGAATGGGGTTATCAATAGATGTAATAATTGAATAAGAAACTTCGGCTGTATTATGAAAAACAATTCCTCCCCCTGTCGGCCTTTTTACAATATCCCAACCTAAAGATTTTGCTTTTTTTATATCGATCTCTTTTTCTTCTTTTTGAGAATAACCAAAAGATATACAAGGAGGATCCCAAGAATAAATACAAATTGTTGTAGATAAACTATCACCTTTTTCACATTTTTGAAAAAGAGAAAGATCTCGTTGCATGTGAAACATACCATATTTCCCTTTATTCACAAGCAATTTAAAGTTATACATTATAAGATTATACAACAAAAACCATCAGTCTCTTAATTTAGGTTCTCTCGCCGCCTTTGTTTCATCAAGATGACTGACAGGTGATGTATGAGGAGCTGATTTCACAATTTCAGGATCAGTTTCACATTCTTTCGCAATTTTAATCATAACATCGCAAAATGCCTCCAAAGTCTCTTTTGATTCACTTTCTGTCGGTTCAATCATCAACGCTTCGGGAACGATAAGAGGGAAATAAATTGTGGGGGGATGAAAACCATAATCAATCAAACGTTTCGCAATATCCAAAGCGCGTACCCCGTATTTTTCTTTCTGCCATTTCGCGGAAATTACAAACTCGTGCTGGCAGATCCTGTCATAAGGTAGAAAATAATAATCTTTCAATTTATTCATCATATAATTGGCATTTTCTACTGCTTTTTCAGAAACTTTTCTTAACCCTTGTGCTCCAAGATTTCTTATATAACTATAAGCCTTGATAAGAACATTTATATTCCCATAAAACGAATGAACCTTCCCTATCGACTTTGGAAATCCTGTACACTGTAAACTGTACACGGTAAACTTTTTCGTGACTCTCGGCACCGGCAAATATGGCTCCAATTTCTCGTTAACACCAACAGGTCCTGCTCCGGGGCCTCCCCCGCCATGAGGAGTTGAAAAAGTTTTGTGCATATTAAAATGAGCTACATCAAAGCCAAGGTCAGCAGGCCGACAAATTCCAAGATTGGCATTTGCATTTGCTCCGTCATAATAGACTAAGCCTCCAACGGAATGTATGAGATCGACAACTTTTAAAATATGTTCATCAAACAGTCCCAAAGTATTTGGGTTTGTAAGCATAAGTCCGGCTGTATCAGTTCCAACAACTTTATTTAAAGCCTCAAGGTCAACATTCCCATGAGAGTCAGACGGAACAACAATAGTTTCAAAACCAACCATCGCAGCCGATGCGGGATTGGTTCCATGCGACGAGTCAGGTATAATTATCTTATTTTTTATCTGTGTTCTGTGTTCTGTACTCTGTGCTCTAAAATACTCCTTCATCATCAGAAGTGCCGTCAATTCTCCATGCGCGCCAGCAACAGGAGCAAGAGTAAACGCTTTAAATCCAAAAATAGCACAAAAATATTGTTCTAAATCATAAAGAAGTTCAAGGGTTCCCTGAATTTCTGATTCGTCCTGCAGAGGATGAACATTCGTAAACCCGGGCATAGCGGCAATTTCTTCATTGACTTTCGGGTTATATTTCATGGTACAGGAACCAAGAGGATAAAAATGGGTATCAACTGAAAAATTTTTCTGCGAAAGACGCGTAAAATGACGTACAACATCAAGTTCAGAAATATCCGGAAGCGGTAAATCGGAACGGATTAAATTTGAAGGGATGAGAGTTTCAATTGGCGCCGAAGGATCATCCACCTCTGGAAGAAGGCGGGATTCTGCAATTCCGCTTTCTTCCAATCGAGAACCTTTTTCAAATATTGGGGCTTCAAACATTGTTTACCCTTTCAATTCAACCTGCTCTGCAACAATATAATATCATGACTGCCAACAACCAGCAAATCTGTTTAAAAATAAAGTGAAATTTTCAAAAAAAGAAACGATATACAAATAGAAAAACCAAGATGTTTTAAGGAGGGAATTTTTTATGACAGCATTAGCAGCAGGTGCGGCAAGATTGACGGTATTTGAAAAACGTATACAGAGTTTGATCGGATTAAATAGGAATATGGTGCAAAGATTTTCAAGATTGCTGAAAACTGAAACAGAAGAAGCGGTTTTTGGCGCCCTACATTTTTATATATCGATGAAAGATAGTCTCAAAACCAACTTAGGAAAGCCGATTGGGGAGATAATTGCGAAGTTAATTTTTTCAAAAACCATGACTGCTTCTTTGTGGAAAAAAATTTTCGATTTAAACATAACCCCTTGCAAATATGAGAATGTTAGAGCAGGCGATTCTGAAGAAGCATGGGCTTCTGCAGATAGGGTGATTTTTCCCACTGCAAAAAAAGAACTTGAAAAATTGCTTCATAGCCAAAGTTATACTATTGAAGAGTTAGCAAATATGTATGAGTATCTTCGTGGTTTTTTTATGCTGAAAAGAGGATATGAGAGAGAGGGACAGATAGATTGGGAAAGAGAAGAAAATGTGCTTATTAGTAAGGCGATAGATATTCTTATTTCTAAAGCAGCTTTTATTTTAGAAACCCAAACAATTACGATTGATGCTTCTTCAGCGAGGTTTATTAAGAGGGTAGCTTCTGACGTATTTCATAGTTGGCTGCACTGTAATAGAAACTACGATTATTGGAAGAACTACTTAGGGATGGCCTTGTCGGATATAGGAAGACCATATGAGAGAAAAAACCCTGCTTTTAGCAAGTTACTCGAAAATATTATGGAAAAAGAGCATGAAATTACATACGGAAAATCCTAGACATGGATTAGGATAATAATAAATTTTAAATTATCGCTTTTTGTGCTTCAGGATCAAACAGATGAATTTTTCTTAAATTAATAACTATCGTAAATTTACTGCCAGGAGCTGTATCTGTCATTGTACCAACTCTTGTAACAAGGGGAATATCCCCAACCTTGAGGTATACATAGGTCTCTGACCCCATTAGCTCCCTAAAATCAACTTTCGCGTCTATAGTAAATTTCCTGTCAATCCAGGCAGAAGAAGGAACATCCCAAATATCAGAAGGCCTAATGCCAAAAAGCATATTTTTGTCCTGATATGGATCCAAAAGCTGATCAAATTCAAGATCTTTTGGAATATCAAATTTAAAACTGCTTGCTTCAAACGTAAATATATCTTTTGATTTTCTTAAAACTCCTTTAATAAAATTCATCGGAGGAGATCCGATAAATCCCGCTACAAATCTATTAACAGGTTTTTCATAAACTTCTATTGGCGGCGCGACTTGTTGAAGTTCGCCATTTAAAATAACAGAAATCCGCTGCCCCAAAGTCATAGCTTCAACCTGGTCATGCGTAACATAAATAACAGTCGCGTTTAATCTTCGATGAAGTTTTTGAAGTTCGGCACGCATCTGGACGCGAAGCTTTGCGTCAAGATTGGAAAGAGGCTCATCCATCAAAAAGACCAAAGGCTGACGAACAATCGCACGCCCCAAAGCAACTCGCTGCCTTTGCCCTCCTGACAACTGCTTAGGCAGCCTCTCCAGCAAATCTGTAAGCCCCAAAATTTCTGCCGCTTCCGCAACCCTGTTATCAATTTCCGATTTTTGGATTTTTCTAAGCTTTAACCCAAAAGCCATATTATCGTAAACAGACATATGTGGGTAAAGAGCGTAAGATTGGAACACCATCGCAATATTCCTGTTTTTTGGAGGAACATCGTTAATCCGGCGATCTCCAATATAAATATCACCTTCTGTTATTTCATCAAGTCCGGCAATCATCCTAAGGGTTGTGGTTTTACCGCATCCGGAAGGACCAACAAAAACCATAAATTCCTTATCATCAATTTCCAGATTAATATTTTTTACAGCCGTTACGTCTTTAAATTTTTTAGTAACATTTTTTAAAATAACTCGAGTCACGATGCATCTCCTTTCCTATAATTCTTTTGCAAGATTAACCATTTCAATTGCCGAAAGAGCAGCTGAAAATCCTTTATTCCCGGGCTTTGCGCCTGCACGCTCTATTGCCTGCTCCAGCGTATCAGTAGTCAATATTCCAAAAATCACGGGAACTCCGGAATTAAGCGAAACATTTGCCACTCCTTTTGCGGCTTCAGACGCCACATAATCAAAATGAGGAGTAGCACCTCTTATCACAGCACCAAGGCAGATTATAGCATCATATTTTTTAGTTTGCGCAAGTTTTTTTGCAAGAAGCGGAATTTCAAAAGAACCAGGACCCCATACAACCGTAACTGCGGCATCTTTAGCTCCATGTCTTTTTAGACAATCAAGAGCCCCTTCAAGCAATCCTTTCGATATCATATCATTAAACCTGGAAACAACTACCGCAAACTTACCACTCGACGCGTCAAGATTTGCTTCTATAACTTTTACCATTTTTACCAATCCCCCTTAATATATGTCCCATTTTTTTAGATTTCGTCTTTAAATATTTTAAATTATATTGGTTTGGTTCTATTTCCAAAGGAATTCTTTCAGCTATTTTTAAACCGTACCCTTCCAATCCTATAACTTTTTTAGGATTATTGGTCATCAACCTGATTGTTGTCAATCCCAGATCCCTTAATATCTGAGCTCCAATCCCATAGTCCCGCAAATCGGCTGGGAACCCAAGCTCTTCGTTAGCTTCAACAGTATCAAACCCTTTGTCCTGAAGCTCATAAGCTTTCAATTTATTTGCAAGCCCTATGCCCCTTCCCTCCTGCCTCATATACAATAACACGCCTTGACCCGCTAATTCAATTTTTTTCAAAGCTTTTACCAGCTGGTCACCACAGTCGCATCTCTTTGATCCAAATAGATCACCAGTCAAACATTCTGAATGGACACGAACCAGTACATCGCGCTTTCCATATACCTTTCCTTTTACAAGGGCAAGGTGACTCTCTCCTGTAATTGTATCAAGATAAGTCGAAACAATAAAGTCTCCATATTTTGTAGGAAGTTTCGCGGTTGAATTTTTTTTTGTTAGTTTCTCCATGCCAATCCTAAATTTTATCAGGTCAGCTATCGTTATAATTTTAAGCTTATGCTTTCGTGCAAAATGCAAAAGGTCGTCAATTCTAGCCATCTTCCCGTCTTTTCTGATAATCTCACAAATAACCCCTCCCGGCTGAAGACCGGCTAGCTTAGCCAAATCAACAGCTGCCTCTGTATGTCCGGCTCTTTTTAATACACCACCGGGAACAGAGCAGAGAGGGAATATATGCCCTGGTGTTGCTATATCTGCGGAAGTGCTTTTGGGATGCATTAAAACTTCAATAGTTTTTGCCCTGTCCGAAGGAGAAATTCCGGTAGTTACTCCATGTTTTTTTGCCGCGTCAACAGAAATTGTAAAAGCAGTTTTCATGCTTTCTGTGTTGCTGGTTGTCATTGGATAAAGCCTTAACTGGTCTATTTTATCAAAAGAAAGAGGAACACAAACCAATCCGCGGCCATAAGTTATCATAAAATTTATGGCATCAGGTGTAACTTTTTCCGCCGCCATAACAAGATCGCCTTCGTTTTCACGGTCTTTGTCATCAGCTACAATAACCATCTTGCCGTTTTGGATATCTTTTATTGCTTCTTTAATCGAATTAAATTTCATCAGTTATCAACAATGCCGATTGGCAGAATACCGCTTTCCATAAACATGGCTTCTGTAGGGGTTACGGGATCTCCGCGCAATAAATTTTCAATATATTTTGAAATTATATCTACTTCTAAATTTATTTTATCGCCTACATGTTTTTGGTTGAAATTTGTCGCCTGGATTGAATGGGGTATCATAGCTACAGAAAAGCCATCTTTTGTAATGCTGGCAACCGTAAGGCTGACGCCGTCCAATGCCACCGAACCTTTTGCCACTATATACTTTTTAAAATTACGCGGCACATTAAAAAAGAATTCGTATCCCTTTTGCGTAACTCTTTTTTCAACAAGCAAAACAATACCATCTACATGGCCCAAAACAAGATGCCCTCCAAGCCTGCCTCCAAAAGAAAGAGCCCTCTCCAAATTGACTTTTTGACCGATCTTAAGCTGTGAAAGGTTTGAAGTTTCAATTGTTTCCGGTGAGATGTCGGCGGCAAAAGCATTGCGCCCAACTTCCGTAACAGTCAAACAAACACCATTCACCGAGATACTGTCGCCTCGAGCCAAATCATTAAACATCTTTTTTAAAGAAATAGTAACGCATCCGCTTTGATCTTTTCTTGCAAGAAGAGAGACTACTCCAATTTCTTCTATAATGCCTGTAAACATACTTATATTTTACAGCAAATAAAGGGTAAAATCAATTTGCCTTCACATATCCGCCCAAAACACCGTTTATAAATTTCGCGGCTTCGGGGGATGAGTATTTTTTTGCAAGTTCAAGCGCTTCATTAATAACGACTTGAGGAGGTGTTTTTGTAAATGCCAATTCAAACAAAGCTACGCGCAAAATATTTCTGTCGACACCGCCAATCCTGCCAATTTGCCAATCTCTGGAATGTTTTTCAATAATTGAATCTATCTCTTTTTTCTTATAAAAAGCGCCAGTGGCAAGCTCTTTTGCAAAATTAAAACTGTCATCAGAAACAGCTTCTTCTTTTGAAATTCGATCAATAATTTCTTCTATATCAGTAGAAGCTCCAAAATCGATTTCATAAAGAGCTTGCATTGCGATTCGTCGGCCGGTATTTCTTTTGCCCATAAACTAACCTTATTTTAAAAACTGTTGCTCAATGAAATGAGTAGAAAAATGACCCGATTGAAAAGCTTTATTTCCCATAACCTTTAAATGAAAAGGAATTGTAGTTTTAACTCCGTCAATAACAAATTCATCAAGAGCTCTTTTCATTCGTTGAATAGCCTCGTCTCTATCTTTTCCCCAGACCAGTAATTTTGCTATAAGCGAATCATAGTAAGGGGAAATTTTATAACCGGAATAAGCATGGCTGTCAACCCTGACACCAAAACCTCCGGGAGGTAGATAAATCTGGATTTCACCGGGAGACGGCATAAAATTCTTGTTGGGATCCTCTGCGTTAATCCTGCATTCTATGGCGTGCCCGCAAAACTTGACATCTTTTTGCTTAAGAGATAGGTGGCAACCGGCAGCTATATTTATCTGTTCTTTAATAATATCAACATTAGTCACCAATTCTGTGACAGGATGCTCCACTTGAATGCGGGTATTCATTTCCATAAAATAAAATCTGCCGTCACAATCAAATATAAATTCAATCGTTCCGGCACTTGAATAGTTGACAGCCTTCGCAGCCTTTATTGCAGCATTTCCAAGTTTTTCTCTCAGTTTTTCATCAACTACAGGAGACAAGGCCTCTTCAATAAGCTTTTGATGCCGTCTCTGGATTGAACAATCGCGTTCTCCCAAATGAATCAGATTCCCATGTTCATCGCCCAAAATTTGGACTTCAATATGGCGAGGCTCGCCAATATATTTTTCCATATAAACATCAGGATTTCCAAACGCGGCGCCGGCTTCAGTGCGAGCCATTTTATAAGCATGCAAAAGTTCTCCTTCTGTATGAACAACCCGCATCCCCTTTCCTCCACCACCCGCAGTCGCTTTGATAAGCACAGGATAACCAGTTTTTGAAGCTATTTTTAACAGCTCTTTTTCATCGGAAACATTACCATCGGATCCGGGGACTACGGGGACTCCCGCCTCTTGAACTGTTTTTTTTGCTGTGCTTTTATCCCCCATTTTTCGCATCGCCTCTTTTGGAGGCCCTATAAATTTTATGCGATGTTCAGCGCAAATATCCGTAAATTTTTCATTTTCCGCAAGAAACCCGTATCCTGGGTGTATAGCATCGGCACCGGACAATTCAGCAACGGAAATAATGCTTGCGATATTTAAATAACTTTGCGCGGGTGATGCGGGACCGATGCAATAAGATTCATCAGCAAGTTTTACATGAAGAGAATCTTTATCTGCTTCAGAATAAATAGCCACAGAAGAGATGTTCATTTCCTTTAATGCTCTAATTACACGAACAGCTATTTCTCCGCGATTTGCTATTAAAACTTTTTTAAACATAATTATCTCCTTGAAACGATTTATAAGTATACTATAATAAGCTTAGCTTTACAATTTAACAAAGGAGGTGCAAACATGGCAAAAGGCGGATTAAAAAATATGACTGTCAATTTTAAAGGACGGGAAGAAACCTTGGAAGATGTCTTTGGATCCAAACCACTTCCAGTAACACAAATGACGAAAAAAATTTGGGCCCTCATAAAAAAATATAATCTTTTAAAAAAATAAGATCGTCAGTTGTTGAAAAGTTATCAGTAACCAGCTGGCAGCAAATATTGATTCAGGGCAACTGGTTACTGGTAACATCTAACATCTAATTCCCAATTCCCAATGTCCAAGGTTCAATGCCAAGGTTTTAAGATGAAACTAACAATAAGAATGTCCGATAAATAAAACATGGAAGCATTTAAATTGACAACTCAACCTCACAGGGGAAGGATTTTTTCCCCTCAAAGAAATTCTTTATTTCAATTAGCACCAATGCGGCCTAAACAAAAAAACTGGCAGAGCAATATTTTTTATGAGCCGGGGATTCAAGGAGAAATAAAAAGATTTTTACATGGCACTTTAAGCTCTGCAGTAAAATTTAAAATCAAAAAAATGGCGCAAATAGAAGGGTTTCCTCATTTAACACTTGAAATGGCGCAAGACGCAAGATTAAGTGATATAAAAAACCTGTTTAAAGACCGAGAGTTTCAAAAACTTATTGCCTGTTACGGTCTGGACATTGAATTAAGGCTTACATCTTTACAAGATGATAAAGGATTCGATGATTTTTTAGCCCAAAATTCTAAGCTCATAACTATTTGCTCATAACTATTTCACTCATGCGAGAAACTTTCTAAATTTTCTTTTTCAATGCTTCTTCGATAAAATAATCCAAATCACCGTCAATAACCCCTTCTACGTTTCCGACTTCGGCGCCGGTGCGATGATCTTTTACCATAGTATATGGTTGAAATACATATGAACGAATTTGATGCCCCCACTCTATTGCTTTTTTTTCTCCTTTCAATTCTTCGATTTTATCTTTATGCTCTTTTAACATCATTTCGTAAAGTTTTGCCTTAAGAACCCTCATCGCAAAGTCCTTGTTTTGATGCTGGGAGCGCTGCTGTTGGGATTGGACAACAATCCCTGTCGGGCTATGGGTAATTCTAATGGCAGAAGATACTTTATTAACATTTTGCCCGCCGGGGCCGGAAGCGCGGTAAGTATCAACCCTTAAATCGGCAGGATTTATATCAACCTTTATATCTTCTGTAACTTCAGGCGCTACTTCCACAGACGAAAAAGAAGTATGGCGTTTCCCTTCTGATGAAAATGGAGAGATTCTAACCAGCCTGTGAACACCCGTCTCATTTTTTAAATAACCGTAAGCGTACAGACCGGAAATAATAATTGTTGCCCCTTTTATACCTGCCGTATCTCCGTATGAAATATCCGAAATTTCAACGGAGTATTCTTTGTTTTCGGCCCATCGTGTATACATGCGAAGAAGGATTTCAGCCCAATCCTGAGAATCGGTTCCTCCGGCACCGGAGGCTATTGTTAAAATTGCATTATTTGAATCGTAACGTCCGGAGAGAAGGGAGGTTATCTCAAGCTGGGATATCTCTTTTTTTATTTTTTCAAATTCTTTTCTAAACTCTTTTTCTTCCTCTTCTCCTGCCGCAAGTTCTGTTAATATTTTTATATCATCAAAACTCTTTTTAAGGTCATCAAAGCTTCTAACAGCCCTTTCCACAGTTTTTAATTCTTGAAGAATTTTTTTGGCCTTTTCAGGATCAGACCATAGTTCATTAGATTGAGTCTCTTTTTTCAGCTCTTCAATTTTTTCTTTTTTGGGATCTATTTGAAGAAACTCTCTTATTTTACCTATTTGATCTTCTTTCTCGTTTATTTCACGTTTCAGGTCATCAAGCATTATCTTTTTATTCTATCATATTTTGACTGGTCAAACTTTACTTCCGCAGCATTTTTTGTATTTCTTTCCGCTGCCGCAGGGACAGGGATCGTTTCGGCCTGCTTTTGGGGCAGCCGTAACCGGCGCGGCTTTTGGGCTCGCGCTGTTGCGCTGCTGTTCTCTTGCAAACCCCTGTTGTAACGCGGTTTCAGGGTTGCTATAAGATACATGTTTCCTTTGAGGGATAACCGATTCATTACTCCTTGCGATTTGAACCTTTAAAATCAATCCGATAGTCTCTTCATTAATGGCTGACAGCATCTCCTGAAACATAGAGTAGCCTTCAATTTTATATTCAACAAGAGGATCTCTACCCCCATAGCCTCTAAGCCCTATGCCATCCCTCAAGTTATCCATGTTATCAAGCTGCTCAATCCATTTTGAATCTATAACCCTAAGCAAAATAATTTTCTGCAGCTCCATCATTGCTTCTGATCCTATTTCCTTCTCTCTGTCATCGTAAGCCTTCTTAAATGTTTCTATTAGTGAAGTTTTTATTTCTTCTTTTGTTTTTAAATTTTTAATCTCTGAAATCCCCAAAATCGGGATTATTTCATTTATCGCCTTTATCAAATCGTCAAAAGCCCACTTATCTTTATCATCACCCTGGATAAACGTCTTCACTTTTTCGTTGATAACAGATTCAAGCATTTCAATAATTTTGTCTTTTATGTTTTCCTCAAAAAGAACTCTGTGCCGCAATCCATAAATGGTCGCTCTCTGTTTATTCATAACATCGTCATATTCCAATATCTGTTTTCTTATCCCAAAATGATACTGCTCAACCTTTTTTTGCGCGTTTTCCATTGCCCTGTTTATAAAAGGATGCTCTATCGGCGTATTATCCGGAATCTTAAAACGATCCATAATGTCTGAAATTCTTTTTGAACCAAAAAGGCGCATAAGATCATCTTCAAGCGAAATATAAAATCTCGTTGAACCAGGATCTCCCTGTCGTCCGGCTCTCCCGCGTAACTGATTATCTATCCTGCGGCTTTCATGCCGCTCTGTCCCTATAACATGCAATCCCCCCGTTTCAATAACCCCTTCTCCAAGCACTATATCCGTGCCTCTCCCTGCCATGTTGGTAGAAATTGTTACTGTCCCTTTCTGTCCTGCCCGAGATATTATTTCCGCCTCTTTTTCATGTTGTTTTGCGTTTAGCACATTATGAGGAATATTTTTCCTGTAAAGCAAATTTGACAACAATTCGGAATTTTCGATTGAAACTGTCCCTACAAGAAGAGGCTGACCTTTTTTATGCCTTTCTATGATTTCTTCAATAACGGCATTAAACTTTTCTTTTTTAGTCTTATAAATTATGTCCGACAGGTCTTTTCTTATCATCTCCTTGTGGGAAGGAATAACTAAAACTTCTAATCCGTAAATTTTCCAAAATTCCCCCTCTTCAGTCTTCGCTGTTCCCGTCATTCCTGACAATTTCTTGTAAAGCCTGAAATAGTTTTGAAATGTTATAGTCGCAAGAGTCTGGGATTCTTCACGGATTTTTACCCCTTCTTTTGCTTCTATCGCCTGATGAAGCCCGTCACTATATCGCCTGCCCACCATCAGCCGCCCCGTAAACTCATCAACAATTATAATCTCCCCGTCTTTTGTCACATAATCGATATCTTTTTTAAATACATGATGCGCTTTTAATGATTGAATAACTTGATGGGCAATATCCATATTGGCAACGTCAAATAGATATTCAACATGCAGAAGATTCTCGACTTTTTTTATGCCCTCTTCAGTCAAAATCGCATTCTTTGTCTTTTCATCAACTGTAAAATCAACATCTTTTTTGAGTTTCCTCGAAACATCGTTCCCTTTATAATAGGAATCTACTTTGTCTTCAACCATGCCAGAAATAATAAGCGGGGTTCTTGCTTCGTCAATCAAGATGGAATCTACTTCGTCAATAATGCCATAGTTTACGTCTCTCTGGACACACTCTTCTTTTGACAATGCCATGTTATCGCGGAGGTAATCAAAGCCAAATTCATTGTTGGTTCCAAAAGTTATATCGGAACCGTAAGCCTCCCTTCTTTCAGGCGGAGGCATATCGTGCTGAATGCATCCAACGGTAAGCCCAAGAGCTTTGTAAATAGGCCCCATCCATTCGGAATCTCTTTTTGCCAGATAATCGTTTACGGTAACAATATGAACTCCTTTACCGGTTAACGCATTAAGGTATGCGGGAAGCGTGGCAACAAGAGTCTTTCCTTCTCCAGTTTTCATTTCTGAAATTTTACCTTGATGAAGGACAAGCCCCCCTAAAATTTGAACATCAAAATGCCTAAGGCCTATAGTCCTTTCAGAGGCTTCTCTTACGCAGGCGAAAGCTTGCGGCAAAATATCGTCAAGAGTTTCTCCTTTTGCAAGGAGTTTCTTAAATTCGTCCGTTTTGGCGCAAAGTTGTTCGTCAGAAAGCGGCTTAACAGATGCCTCATAAAAATTAATTTGAGTCAACAATGGAACAAGTTTTTTAAGCTTTTTTTCGTCCGAATCTCCTATTAAATTAAAGAGCCACTTTAGCATCACCTTATTATTACCTGGCTCAGCTTAAGTCCGAATCGCCCAAAGACTCTACGGCTATTTTCCTCTGGTTTTCCTTAAATTTTTCGGCAACACGACGGTTTTCTTTTACATGTTTATCTTTATGTTTCACAAGTTGGCGTTTTAATTCTTCATAAACAAGGTCTATCGCCGCGTACATGTCTTCTCCAGCCTCAGTCGCACGAATAACCTTTTTCCCTGACACCCACATAGAAACTTCTGCAACTTGGGAACGCTTTAAATCATTAATTTTTCTGACATCCAGAACAATCATCACCTTTATGATTTTCTTATAAAATTCCTGAAGCTTGCCTATTTTTTTTTCTGCGTATTCACGAAGCGGTTCAGTAAGCGCTGTTTTATGACCCTGTATGTTTATTTCCATGTGAAATTCCTCCTAAAATTTATAATTGCTTTTTTTATTGTATCATACCTACATCGCCCTAGAAAGTGTAATAATATGAACCTCTTGCGCGCCTGCCTCTCTTAAGACTTTCGTACATTCAGATATGGTAGATCCTGTGGTATAAATATCGTCGATTAAGGCTATTTTTCTGTTTTCGACAAATGAGGGAGCAGTAACGGCAAAGGCTCCTTTTACATTTTTAAATCGATCTTTCTTCGGCAAGTCAAACTGAGGGATCGTCTCTCTTAACCTATATAGCAGGCCGATTACAGTCGGGATTCCCATCATAATACTTATTTGATGCGACAAAAGCTCCGATTGGTTAAACCCTCTTTCATGGTATCTCTTATGATAAAGAGGAACAGGAACAAAAAAATCTATAAATTGCCTGCCCAAATTACTTTGTATATACCTTGCCATAATTTCGCCCAACGGTTTGGCAAGTTCCGTTTTCTTCCCATATTTAAATTTTTTTATAGCCTTCTTTAAAGCATTTTCATATATGCCAATAGAATGCACAAACGTTGATGGTTTAAGGTAGGAAATTTGGGCAAAACATTTTTTGCAAAAAAGATCAGGCCCCAACGAATTGCAAATTTCGCATTTAGGAGGAAAAACCAGATCTAAAATTGCTTTTAAAAATTGCATATTTGCAAATGTTTACTATAACAAAATTGAATTGTAGCATAATTTTAAGCGTTTTATCATCAGAATTCTTTCATAAACTCCAATCTGCCGAAATCTTTCAATTCTTCTAAAAATGATTCATGCATAGCGGCTTGTCCCTGTTTTACTAAATAATATAAATGAGGATTACATTCTAAAAGGCCTTTTATTCCATAACCAAGTCCAACATCAATAATAAATGGTTTGAGTCTGTCTCCACGTTTTGCCGCCATAAAATCGACAGAAAAATCATCAAATCTTATATCTGCAAACGGATAATGTGGATAATATTTATTTCGAAGCTCAACAAGATAATGAGATAATGCCCTTGTAGAGATTTCTGCATGTTCATAGGCCTCTTTTAAAAAAGAGGTGGATAGCCTTGTTATTCCTTCTTCCGTTGCTTCAATCCCTAATTCTTCATAGAAACCTTTATAAGCTTCGCTCACCGCTTCAATAGATTCTAATCCATGACCACCAGCCGCTATATTCCCAACATAACTATTTGCTCCTACTTTCGCATAACTTGCAACTACTCTTCCTCTTTGTAATATGCTTCTAATTTCCCATGTTGAGCCGCCATTTAGCAAAGGGGTATCAATAGCCTCTTCAAAAATAGTACCAGATCTTTCCCAATTCCCAAGATTTGAAAAATCTTGTCTGCAAGTCATATTTTCATACACTTCAAAGAATCTTTCCAAAGATGGAGCAAACAAAAATGGAGTATCTATCTCGGTCACTGTAATGCTGCCATCATCATTAATGTGGCAATCAAAATTATGAGATAAATTCCGATTAAATGCCATGAGGATGCTTAATGCAAGTGTTTCATCAACAGTTCTTAAAACAATCTTTTCTCCAGAATATTCAACCCTTGAAAGCCCTCTTGCCTGAAATCCTACAATTGGCTTTATATAACCTGCTCCTGTTTCCAATAAAATTAAGGCTCTTTTCTTAAAATCTGGATATGTATCATCTTTGTAAATAGAAGGGACGCTAGGATCCATTTTAATAGATGGAGAACAACTTCTTGCAACTGTCATCAAAATTGCTTTATTTCGTTCAATATCAATGCCTGCTTTTTCCTTCAAAGCTTCTATAAAAACATCTGCTAAAGTAAAAGTATCTTCGTCTAACAATGCATGCGGAGGCACTCCTAATCTTTGCAATCCTTGAAAGAGGAAATAACGGCTTAGATCAATAAAATTACTAAAATCATTAAATCTTTCTACCTCAGGGAAAGATGGCGATCCAAATTTAATTGGCGTTAATGTCGCACGGTTTGGAAGTATTGCTTTTGTTTCGCGAATGAAGTCATTTTTAATGAAGTTTAATTTAACAAAATCTTTTTTTAAAAAAAGGTTTGGATTTGAAGCTGCCGCCAACATATTCGCAATTCCCCCCTTGATTGATTAGATTCTGCATTCCAAATTTTCTACATATATATCGTTAAAACAAAAGCGAAATTGCGCCATAATTTTAATTGTGCTATTATTGCTTGCGCAATGAACTGGCAAGAAATCATCACCCTCCTTGAACAAGGCGAAGGGCAATCCGTTGAATTCGAAAAACAGATCCCGTCAACCGAAGACCTGGCAAGAGATGTTGTCGCTTTTGCCAATTCAGGCGGCGGCAAAATAGTGCTAGGCATTGATGATAAAAATAAGCATCTGATAGGCATTGATATTGACCCGCTTGAATTTAAAAATATGATAAAAGAAATTATTACCAATCATTGCACTCCCCAGATTTCTTATGAAGTCGAAGTTATCGACAGAAATCCCAAAAAAATCGCGATAATAAACATTTTGGAGGGTGATGAAAAACCCTATAAGACAGATGATATTTGTTACATCCGCGACGTATCAGAATCTCGGCCCGCAAAAGAAGAAGAAGAAAAATTAATTACAAACCCATGGGGAGGCAAAGGTTTAAATAAACGGCAATTGAGAGCTCTTCTGCATATTCAGGAACATGGAAATATTACCAATCGTGAATATAGAGAAGCTTTCGGAGTTTCACATAAGACCGCACATATTGAGCTTACAATGCTTGCCGATAAAAAAATAGTAAAAAGTGAAGGGTTGGGCCGATCAACCAGATATGTTTTACCTCCAAATTGAATGAATAATTTCTAAAGTTGTAATCAATTACCCCTTTTGTTATAATAATTTTTGTCTTTGATATAATTTTTTCAAGAAAGGAATTTTTAAAATGAGAAAACCTGTTATTGCCGGAAACTGGAAATTAAATAAGACTATTGTCGAAGCTATTGACCTTGCCTCAAGATTAAAAAAGTCAGTTGGAACTGCTACTGATGTCGAAATTGTCGTCTGTCCCGCCTTTGTTGCCATTAATTCTGTTTCACAAACCTTAACCGATTCCACAATCGGCGTTGGTGCCCAAGATATGTACTGGAAAGATTCCGGCGCTTTTACGGGTGAAGTTTCTGCTCCTATGATCAGAGGAGCAGGAGCAAGTTATGTTATAATCGGCCACTCTGAAAGAAGACAATATTTTGGAGAAACAAATGAAACAGTCAACAAAAAACTGATTGCCGCCCTATCCCACGGGCTTGTGCCAATTGTTTGCATTGGAGAAACTTTGGAAGAAAGGGAATCCGACAAAACGTTTGATGTGATAAAAACTCAAATAAAAGGAGCTTTAAACGATATAAATGAAACCGATCTTGAAAAAATTATAATTGCTTATGAACCTGTGTGGGCAATAGGAACGGGAAAAACGGCCTCTCCAGAACAAGCTCAAGAAGTACACGCTTTTATAAGAAAACTTTTGCCTGCTAACATTTCACAAAAAGTCAGGATATTGTATGGAGGAAGCGCAAAGCCGGATAATATAAAAGAGCTTATGGCAAAAGAGGATATTGACGGCGGACTAATTGGAGGGGCAGCTCTAAAAGTGGAAGATTTTGAGAAATTAGTTAAATTTAAGGAATAATCAAATTTGTTGAGGTAGCAAAAAGGAGCTGATA